>JACNLL010000028.1 GCA_014381545.1 Candidatus Desulfaltia bathyphila | reverse complement strand
TTGATCCTGTCTAATACTCTATCACATTCTGTGCAGTCAATGGGGTTCACTCCAAAGAGCTTTCAAAGGTTGAGGATAATCAGAGGTCTTTGGTTATTATTACTCACGGTTTTATCGAACTTCTGATAAACACAATAATAACTGCACATTGTAAACACGGAAAAAAGAGAATCGCTTCGAATAAAAGGGATTATTCTCAATCGGTAAAGCTTGTACTTCTGAATGAATTAAATGTGTTAGATAATCGTTTGTTCAAAATTCTTGATTGGTTCAGGAAATTACGAAATAGAGCTGCTCATGAACCATTTTTCCAGGTTACACAAAGTGATTTAGAATTCGCAAAAAAGTCCATGAATAGATTTATACCTGTAAATGAGGCAAATGAACTCAATGATCTTAATAAATTCTGCAAATTATTGGTAGGGACGATTTGGAATAATAATTTGGATGAATTACTTCCTGTTTTTGTTCCTACACTTGCCAGGAAGAAATTATAATCATTAATCAAAACCTATCCATGCAAACGCACCTGATCCACAAAGCCGTGGCGTTTACGCCCTGTTCGCTTTCGGGATATACTTGCCTTTTTCAGAGGTCTTGTTGGCTTTGGGGCCAGGTGATTTGCGCTGTTTCATGTGCAAAACAGATAAACACTACTTAATCGTTTTAGAGGAGATATCTTTTCCCCACTGTTTTCTTTTTTTTGTGAACTGTATTTTTAGTTCCTGAAGCTCATGGATATATATGTCAAGATCATTTTCATACATTATTTGCTTATTCTCAAAGTTCATTGATGATAAAATGGCAGTTAGAGGAAAAAGAAATTTAGGGTCGGGGTGAGTGGATGGAGGAGTTAGCTTAAAATGAGGCGTTTTCATAGAGAGTCTCCTTGTTAAAAAATTAATCATAATTATAAAATTATGATCAGATTGAATAAAAAGTCAAGACATCTTTTGGTGTTTTTCCAGCTAGTTGCAAAACATTATCTTTTGATCAACTATTATAAATTAATCATTCGTTGAACGTGGTCGGCTATTTTCGGTGCCGTTTTAGCCGGCAGCAACATTAAACATATTTTTGGGGGTAGCCGGTGGCATAGCTTCATGCCCGCCACCAGCTAACTCAAGATTAGGTTCAAAAGAGGAGGGGAGTCGTGAGGCTTCCCTCTATCCCGATTATATTTCATATGCAAGAAATCACATTATTTAAATTCAGGACAATCAATAAATATTTAATCGATGCCCTCGTGAAAGGAACGATATATTTTGCGCGTCCAACTCTCTTAAATGATCCGTTTGACTGTAGAGTAGATATTAAAAAAGCAGTAGAGCACGCCATTTCTTGTTTGTCAGGGAAGAAAAAACATAATCTCTCAAAACTTTCAAATGTCAAAGATTTTTTGGATAGAATTCAACAACGCATTGGAAATGTTGGGATATGTTCGTTTTCTTTGGTGTTAGAGTCCCCACTACTTTGGTCTCACTATGCAAACGGACACCGAGGGCTTTGTCTAACTTATAATATCCCAGGGGAGTTCTTTTTTGCTCCAGAAAATAGATTTGTCGGAGTATTTCGCGTTGATTATGACTATAATCCATTAACAGAATGGTTTGTTGAAAACGCCCCGGAGAAAGCCGTCACTGATTTAAAAGAATTTACTATTGGAGTTGTAAACAAGGTGTTAGCAATAAAAGGAAAAGACTGGGGATATGAGGAAGAAATACGGATAATTCAAGAGAAGGAAGGGAACTTTTCCATTCCAAAAGATTTTCTTAAGCAAGTATGCTTTGGCCTGGATACACCCAAGTCTGATATTAGTCTTGTAAAACAAATAATAGACAACGCTGGATATTCCTTAGAATATTGCCAAATTGCCCGGAGTGAACAAGACTTTGGTCTCAAAATAGTGAAAATATAACCTTGCTCTTTCAGCCGGTAGCTCATTGATGCGGCTGAAGAACCCATTCGCATTCAGAAAAAGATATGAAAAAGCATTCACCACTTCAAGGTTGGCTTAATAGAACAGATCCCTTATGCTCATTTATTAAACTTGAAAACAGACCAGCGAATCACGAATTTGGAGGCTTTTTAGGGATAGATTTAGTAGTTCCTGTTCATGAAAGCATAGGTTTAGCGCCAGAGACTTTAGAAAATACATGGCAAACAGTAAACAAATATGTAATTTCTGCTTTAGAACTAATTGATTCAGATGAACCTCTCTGGTTGGATAAGGAAGAAGTCCAAATGATAAAAGAAACATTAGGAGAACCGCCAACTTTTTGTTATCCGATATACATCTTTAGTGCTGGTGACAACAATAATGAACGACCCGTTTATATTGGTAGAACATCATCATCTACATCTCGTTTTTCTAACGGCCATATTGTCTGCACAAAACTTCACCACCCACAATATAAAGGAATGTCAAAAAGGCTTTACTTAGGAACCGTAGTTCTGCTCGCTGATGATAAGGAATACCAACCATTGGAATGGGTTCACCCATTCAAAAAAGCAATCGAAACATTAAACAGCGTTGAAGCCCAATTGATCTATGATTTGAAACCAGAGTTAAATCTTCATCATAAAAATAAAACCAATGTAACAATACCGATTACACCAATTCATATTCAAAATTTTACAGAACAGACTGATTTTTTGAATGATTATATGTGTTTTCCACCTTAAAAAAATGCGAACAAATCGGTGGTGAGGGACTGAGCTTATACCGCGGTTTTATAAAAATGTTTTCTCAGCGATATGGGACATCCAGTAAATATCTTTTTTACAGTGCAAGGCTTAGCCCCTATCTCGTGTGTTATGTGAACTTCAATATTTTGGATTATATCCTAAATTTCTTATTTTTTGTCTTACCTGGTTGGCAATTCCATCTTTATTGCCATTTATCCTTAGATAATTATTATAATCCGATACAGCTTGAGCATAATTGCCTTTGTCGTGCCAGGCAAGCCCTCTGCCAATATAGGCATTAGCATGTCCTGGATTTAATTCTATGGCTTTGTTAAAATCCAATATAGCCTTATCATAATTGACTTTGCCATACCAGGCGAGCCCTCGGCCGAGATAGGCAGCATTGTATTCTGGGTTTAATTTAATGGCTTGGTTATAATTCGATATAGCTTGATCATAATTGCCTTTGTCAGACCAAGTGATCCCTCGGTAGCAATAGGCATCAGCGTATCCCGGGTTTAATTCAATAGCTTTATTATAATCCGATATAGCCTGATCATAATTGCCTTTGCCATGCCAGGCAAGCCCTCGGTAGTAATAGGCTTTAGCGTATCCTGGGTTTAATTCAACGGCTTTATTATAATCCGATATAGCCTGATCATAATTGCCTTTGTCAGACCAAGCGATCCCTCGATGGTTATAGGTAGTAGCATTTCCTGGGTTTAATTTAATGGCTTTGTTATAATCTAATATAGCCTGATCATAATTGCCTTTGTCAGACCAAGCGATCCCTCGATGGTTATAGGTAGTAGCATTTCCTGGGTTTAATTTAATGGCTTTGTTATAATCTAATATAGCCTGATCATAATTGCCTTTGTCAGACCAAGCGATCCCTCGATGGTTATAGGTAGTAGCATTTCCTGGGTTTAATTTAATGGCTTTGTTATAATCTAATATAGCCTGATCATAATTGCCTTTGTTTTTCCAGGTAATCCCTCGGTAGCAATAGGCATCAGCGAATTCCGGGTTTAATTCAATTGCTTTGTTAAAATCCAATATACCCTGATCATAATTGCCTTTGCCATACCAGGCGAGCCCTCGGCCGAGATAGGCAGCATTGTATTCTGGGTTTAATTCAATTGCTTTGTTAAAATCCAATATAGCCTGATCATAATTGCCTTTGTCAAGCCAGGTGCCCCCTCGGACGATATAGGCATCAGCGTAATTTGAATCCAGACTAATTGCCTTGTTTAAATATTCTAACGCTTTGTCTGGGTCTGTATATTTTCCGTTTTCCCAAAAAGCCAGGGCTTTGTCCATTAATTCAAAAGCGGCCAAGCCTTGCGTTGCTTCTCTGAATTGGTTTTTTAGTAGTTCCTTTTTCTGTTTCTGTTCTTTTGCCGGCAGGGTTTTTAGTCTTTAATTTTCTTTTTCAAGATCTTTGATCCTTGCCGGAAGCTTTTTTTCATGTTTTTGGTTTTCCTTGTATTTTTCCAAAAGGCTGCGGTCTTGAAGCAACTTTCTTATTCGCTCTTCAAGAACGCTTGTATCAACATCTACTTTTGCCTTAACAACAATTCCGAAAGTATCTTCTATTGAAAAGTTCTTTTGGGATATAATCTCTGCTTTAAGCACACTGGCGGCAAGAGCAATGATTTCATCCTTTTCAACTACGCTTTCCCTTACGATGGTCAAACTTTCCAGATATGTTCCGGCCTTTTCAAGAACTTCACGCTTAGCTTTGGCGATAGCCCCAACCCGTGCGTCATCTGGTGACTGGCTTCCTCCAAATGATTGTTTAACAGTATGAATATATGTTTTTATCTCAGCATGGGAAATGCCGGGAATCAGGATAAATACAAGTAATAAAAAGATGGCTTTTCTAAACATAGGATATCCTCTCTCAGACTATTTAATTTGAGTGATAGCTGTAGTACATGATATCTCATCTTAATCCTGCCCCCCTAAAAACCCGCTATTTCCAATCATGCGGAGCCACGCAAGGTGTTGTGGGGGCAGGGAGAAAAACCCCAGCTACCCAATTCGGCCAATCAAGTATTCTTGGTACTGCCGGGGAATGATAACTTGTTTTTTTGGGTAGTTCGAATTAAAAATCGCAAAGCTTCATTTACTGATCCAGAGTCTGGAAACACCTTTGCTACATCTGTTTCTAAACGTACTGTAGTTCCAAAAAAACTCTTCCGTTCAGGGCCAACCTTCCTCACTTTTAAGCTCATTAAGTCATATTCTGGCCTAAGCTCATCTTCCTTTTTTACATTATCCTTCTTCATAAACTTTTTGTTCCCTCCGAGTAGCTTCTCTTGCACTGATTAAACGAACTTTATTTTTTCTTTCTGCATATGCAACAATCAGCAAACGGTTTTTCAGTGAAAGTCCAATGATAATATATCTGTGTTCATTAATTAAATAGTATAGGAATTTCCTTATAGGAATGATCCGGATCATAGAAATCGACATAGAGTGGATCATTAAATACAGTTTTTGCTTCATCAAATGAGACTCTATGTTTCAAGAGATTGGATGCCGCCTTGTTTTTATCCCATTCCAATTTAATAAACATAATTATAACATAAATCCATAATTTTAAACGTTCTTAAATTGTCATTTATTATTCAGCCGAACTTTGATTTAGCGGGCCTAAAAGCCCGATTTGTTTTCGTGCATTATTGCCTGCATCTTTTAATTCTCCTGCGCCGAAATAGTTATTATATGTTTCTGACTATTACAATAGATATTCAAGGAATATAGGTTTGTTATTAACATTTTATTGCACAATATTCGGTATTTGTAAAGTTTCTTGCATTATTTAACCACATGGCTTTCTTGTACTTTACAGAAAATCCTTTACACAAAAAACAGCGCTGGTATATAGATAATATCATAATTGAGCCAAAGCTCAATTATGGAGGGGTCAGGTGTCAGCATTCAGGGCTCAGTAAAGAATGTACGTCTAAGCAAAGCATATCTTGTTTATTTGAAATGTTATAAAAAATTGCTCAATTCAGCTTGCTGATCCCCGATCCCTGATCCCCGACAACCAAACTGCTTTTAATTATCTAATAATTCAGAGGAAATACAATGCACAAATTATTAACCGACCAGCCCGGCAAAAAAATGTTGCTCCTTGGAAATGAAGCAATTGCGCGCGGCGCAATCGAGGCCGGGGTTGCTGTTGCAACCACATATCCGGGTACGCCATCTTCCGAAATTTCACTGAACCTTTTTCAGATGTCCAGGCAAAGCGATCTTTATTTTGAATACTCTACCAATGAAAAGGTTGCACTTGAAGTAGCGGCTGCTGCCGCAAATTCCGGTGTTCGCACCATGTGCGTGATGAAACATGTTGGAATGAATGTGGCTTCAGATGCTCTTATGACCCTTGCTTACATCGGAGTAAAAGCGGGGCTGGTTATTATTACAGCAGATGACCCATTCATGTTTTCCAGCCAGAACGAACAGGACAACCGTTATTATGCCGCTCTTTCAGGCCTTCCGCTTCTCGAAGCCTCCTCGGTTGAAGAAATCGGAGAAATGGTTGCTTTTGCATTTGATCTTTCTGAAAAGCTTTGCGAACCGGTTATCTTCAGAACAACAACAAGGCTCAACCATGCCACCGAAGTCGTGGCTCTGGGTAAAATCAAAAAAAGAAAAACAAAGGGAGATTTTAAAAAAGATCCCTTTAATTATGTTACGGTTCCTGCTGTAGCGAGAAAGCTGCACGTCAAGCTGCTTGAAAATTTTAAACATGCCGAAAAGATATCTGAAACCAGCGCTTATAATTTTATAACAGGAAAAGGAAGTTTTGGCATTATATGCAACGGCGTAAGCTACAACTATGTATATGATGCAGTAAAAGACCTGAATATGGAAGATATGGTCAAAATACTTCGCATCGGTTTTTCACATCCAATGCCCGGGGCTTTGATAAAGGGTTTCTTAAAAGAATGTAAAAAGGCTCTAATTGTAGAGGAGGGAGAGCCTTATATGGAAGAAAGCATAAAGGCGTTTGCCCAGGAGGAAGGATTAACCCTTTCTATCAGAGGCAAGGGAAATGATCTTTTTTCACGTCTTTACGAGTTTAATCCCGGCCTTGTGCGGCAATGCCTGGCAAAATATTTTGATGTCCCCTATACAGCGCCAAAGACTGTCGATTTATCTGATATTCCGGCCGATATCCCAGAAATTCCGCAGCGGCCTCCTAATCTTTGCGCGGGCTGCTCTCACAGGGCCACCTATTATGCGGTTAAAAAAGCGGCAGAGGGCACAGAGACCATATACCCGACAGATATCGGATGCTATACCCTTGGCTTGCTTCCTCCTCTTTCCATGGCCGATTTTCTCATCTGCATGGGATCATCTGTAGGAACTTCCTGCGGGTTTTCAAAAGCAACAGCTAAAAAGGTCATTTCCTTTATTGGGGATTCAACCTTTTTTCACTCAGGAATACCAGGGCTGATAAACGCTGTTTTCAACAACCACAATTTTACGCTGATCATTTTAGATAACGGCACTACTGCCATGACAGGGCATCAGCCGCATCCCGGCGTTGATATGAAAAAATTAAATCTTGAAGGGTTCGGCCATGTCTCCATTGAAAATGTTGTCAGGGGAATCGGTGTGTCCCACATCGCAGTCATCAGACCGTACAATATTAAAAAGAGTATTGAGGCTGTAAAAAAAGCCCTTAATTATAAAGGAGTGTCGGTCGTTATATCAAAACAGATGTGCACCCTTTATGCTAAGAGCCTGAAAATGCTCAAGGCCCTGCCATTTTACATCAGCGACAAATGCAAAAACCACAGAACCTGCGTCAATGAGCTTGCATGCCCGGCATTTTATATCCAGGATGAAAGGGTTAAAATCGATCCGGGCATGTGTGTCGGCTGCTCAATCTGCGCCCAGATCTGCCCGGAAAACGCAATTTTGCCGTTAAAAAAATTTAAAACTATTAGCCTTAATGTCAGCAAAAAATAATTTGAAAATAATATAGCTCTTTATTTTCAAATAGACAAACTATTGATGAACTCGTAAAAAGTCGTCACTCCGGTGAAAACCGGAGTCCAGATGGTCTGCAACTACTCGAAAGGACTGGATTCCGGCTTTCGCCGGAATGACAAAATTATGCATATTTCGACTTTTTACGAATTCATCAACTATTAAAAAGCCAAAGACAAGTTTCAATATAATGGCGTTATTTATAATAATTCCTTAATAATAATTATGCGAAGAAATTTTTCATGACTAATGTACAAGAATTTAGGATAGAAAGTGAATATATACCTGGCTCAATCGGTAGGATTGCCGAACTTCATGGTACTTACTACTACGATCATTGGAAGTTTGGGCTCTATTTTGAGGCAAAGGTTGCCACTGAGCTTTCTGAGTTTCTCCGGCGATATAATAAAAAAAGCGATGGATTTTGGATTGCCATTGAGAATGGCCGTATTGAAGGTTCAGTTGTCATAGATGGTATTCGTGCTGGAGATGAAGGCGCTCATCTAAGGTGGTTCATCATTTCTGATGCTTTGAGGGGAAAGGGAGTGGGTAGGAAGCTCATCAATAGAGCTATCGATTTTTGCAAAAGCAAGGGCTACAAAAAGACATATCTCTGGACCTTCGAGGGGCTTAATGCTGCACGACATTTATATGAAGAAGTCGGCTTTCAGCTCATTAAGCAGCAAAGTGGAGTTCAATGGGGTGCCACGGTAAATGAGCAATATTTTGAATTAAGAAATGAATGAAAGCGCATAATTTGGGTATCCTCACCTCGCCATCTACTTAACGCGGTTGCATGATAGCCATTTAATCCATAAACCGAGCACCTTCATCCGAAAAAACACCCGTGTGGATCTGCATCTATCTCTGCAACCAACTCAGCAAGATCTTGAGACGACTCAAATGGGCCGTATTTGTGCCACTTCATATCAGCCCTTTGCCAGAATAACTTCCAGACATTTTGGCTCCTAACGAACTTGAGTTTTGCAAAAGGCAACCGGGTTTGTTCATTCGGAGCATTCCATCGAGGACGGATTTCAAAAAGAATTACGTCCTGACTTTCGATTTTATATTCATATCGCAATTTCTCTCTGATATGCTCAGGCGATCTTCTTTTACATAACGCACCAACAAATCTGCTTATCTTGTGTATCTCTATTTCTGTGAATGCCATAATTTACTCTTTTCGTTTATAACATCTGAAAAATAAAAAACCACGCCTTTGTCTTTAAAGATACGGGGTTTTGTATCCCGGAAAAAGCGAGTTATTGTTTCCATATATACTTCCTTTTTGGAATTTTTGTTTCCATAATAGAGCTTGCTTTTGCATTATGTCAAACAAAAGTGTGGGTAGCCCCTGGAAAGCACTCTTTGTTTTGGTTTTGTCCCGCTGGAAGCGGGATTGGTCATTCGGATTTGTTTCGCCCAATACTATAAAATGGGCGTGCTTCGTGCTTCGAACCTGTGAACGCTTACGTCTTGACAAAGAAATCATCCGTATGGTATTAAAATTAATGAGCGATCGTTCAGAAAGGATTTCTGTTAATCAGAATAGTTGTCATCATGTATAACGTGCACAAATCACACGATATTCCAACCCAGATCAAGAATCCCGATCTTGTTAGGCGGAGACGACGCCAGATTATAGATGCCGCTGTGCAACTTTTTATTGAAAATGGTTTTCACAAAACTACGACCAGACAGATAGCCAGAGCCGCGGGGCTGTCCATTGGCTCATTATATGAATATGTAGCTTCCAAAGAGGATGTGCTCTACCTTGTATGCGATTCAATACATGCCGAGGTTGAACGCGGCATGTCTGATGCTTTGGATAGAACTACAGGAGGAAAAAATGCCCTGGCAGAGGTAATCCGTGAATATTTTATGGTTTGTCACAGGATGAGTGATTTTATCCTCCTTATATACCAGGAAACACAATCGCTGCCCTCCCAGTGGCAAAAAAAGGTGCTTGAAAACGAACTCCGCATCACCGGTCTTTTTATAAAAGTATTAGGAAGCCTTATCTCTTCCGGCGATTTGCCCCGCATAGATGGCCTGTCAATTGAACTTGTCGCTCACAACATCTCTGTTTTAGGGCATATGTGGACTTTCCGGCGCTGGTTTCTTGCAAACCATTACAGCATTGAAGATTATATTGAGCTTCAAACAAAATTTATCCTTGGAATATTTACGCAAAAAACACAAGCACAGGAGAAAGCATGACCGCTGAAGTTGAAATATACAGGCCCAAACACAATATAAGAATGATAACCGCCACATCGCTTTTTGATGGTCATGACGCATCAATAAACATAATACGCAGAATACTCCAGAACACAGGGGTTGAAGTTATACATCTCGGACATAACCGGTCGGTGCGTGATGTTGTTGATGCAGCAATCGCCGAAGATGCGCAGGGCATAGCTATTTCAAGCTACCAGGGCGGCCATATGGAATACTTCAAATATATGGTGGATCTTTTAAAGGAAAACAGGTCTTCGCACATCAGGGTCTTTGGCGGCGGCGGCGGCGTAATAGTGCCGGAAGAGATCAGAGAGCTGGAAGCATATGGTGTCGCCAAGATATATTCTCCTGAGGACGGAGCATCCATGGGTCTTCAGGGTATGATTAACCATATGGTCAAAAATGTTGATTTTTCGACAGTCAAAGATGGTTTTGACTTTAGCGAGCTGTCTCCTGACAACGTAGTGATGATCGCAAACCTGATTACATCCATTGAACAGGCAAAACCACGGGGCAACAGGAGGCTTGTCAGGTTAAAATCCTGGTTAGCTAAAAATGCGGGCAGGCACAAAACAGCCGTAATCGGCATTACAGGAACAGGCGGGGCCGGAAAATCTTCCCTGACAGATGAACTGATTCTCCGCATTCTGCATGACCTGACAAAAGTACGGGTGGCAATTTTAAGCTGTGATCCTTCACGCAGGAAAACCGGAGGGGCCCTTCTCGGAGATAGAATACGCATGAACGCCATTGGCAGCCCAAGGGTTTATATGCGCTCCTTTGCTACCCGCCGATCAAATGCAGAGATCACGGATGCCCTGCCTGAATCCATCGATGTTGTTAAATCAGCCGGTTTTGACCTTATAATAGTGGAAACAGCGGGTATCGGACAGGGCAATTCAAAAATTACCGATCTTGTAGATGTGTCCATATATGTAATGACGAGTGAGTTTGGCGCAGCTTCCCAGCTTGAGAAGATTGATATGCTCGATTATGCAGATCTTGTTGTCGTTAATAAATATGAAAAAATGGGCGGTGAAGATGCAGTGCGTGACGTTCGAAAACAGATACAGCGCAATCGGAATGCATGGGACAAATTGCCCGAAGATATGCCTGTCTTTGGAACAATAGCTTCCAAGTTCAATGATGATGGAGTCACAGCCCTTTATCATTCAATTCTTACAACAATAGCCGACAAAACCGGCATAAAATTTAACTCCAATATCAAGAAACCCAAGACAAAAACATCATGCTCCAAAACTATTATTATCCCGGCCGAGCGGACGCGCTATCTATCGGAAATCGCCGATACTGTCAGAATGTATCGAAGTAAAACAATTGAGCAGGCAGATAATTTGAGAAAGATCTGGCATCTCGAAGAAACATCAAAGAAGATATCCGCTGATAAACCTGATCAGGATACTTCAAAGCTGGTTTCCCGCCTTAAGAAAGAAATTGCAAAAGCTAAAAAGATGCTGGACAAAGACACGCTAAAACAGATTAATGAATGGGAAAAGATAAAAAAAGTTTACAGCAAAAATGAATTTGTATATCATGTACGCAACCATGAGTTCAGGGTTCCCCTGTTTTTTGATTCTCTATCCCATACAAAGATACCTAAAATTGCTCTGCCAAAGTTCAAAGATCCCGGAGAAATATACTCATGGCTCAGGGAAGAAAATGTGCCGGGCCATTTTCCATATGCCGCCGGTGTATTCCCTTTTAAACGGACCGACGAAGAGCCGACACGCATGTTTGCCGGAGAAGGTGATCCAGCGAGGACTAACGCCAGATTCAAGCTTTTGTCCGCCGACTATGAGGCAAAACGTTTGTCAACCGCCTTTGATTCCGTCACATTATACGGATACGATCCTGACAGGCGCCCTGATATCTACGGCAAAGTAGGCACTTCCGGCGTAAGCATCTGCACCCTGGACGATGTAAAAACCCTCTATAAAGGTTTTGATTTGTGCGCGCCGAACACATCTGTCTCAATGACCATTAACGGGCCTGCTCCGATTATTCTTGCCATGTTTTTAAATGCAGCCATAGACCAGCAGGTTGACAAGCTCAAAGCAGAAAAGGGTAAAAAACCGACAAAGAAGCAAATGGATAAAATTCGCGCCCATGTGTTGTCTTGCATCCGCGGAACAGTGCAGGCCGATATTTTAAAGGAAGACCAGGGCCAGAATACCTGCATATTATCCATAGAGTTCGCTCTGAAGATGATGGGAGATATCCAGGAATTCTTCATAAAAAACAATGTTAAAAATTTCTACTCTGTTTCCATATCCGGCTATCATATTGCGGAAGCGGGTTCAAACCCGATTACACAGCTTGCGTTAACGCTTGCCAATGGGTTTACATATGTCGAGTATTACATGTCCAGAGGGATGCCGGTTGACAGCTTTGCGCCAAACCTGTCATTCTTTTTTTCAAACGGAATGGACCCTGAATATACGGTAATCGGCAGAGTGGCAAGGAGGATCTGGTCTATTGCCATGAGAGAAAAGTACGGCGCATCAGAACGATCACAGATGCTGAAATACCATATACAGACATCAGGCCGCTCCCTGCACAGCCAGGATATACAGTTTAACGATATCAGAACAACCCTCCAGGCTCTCTGCGCTGTTTATGATAACTGCAACAGCCTTCATACAAACGCATTTGATGAAGCAATTACCACGCCGAGCAGCGAGTCTGTCAGACGCGCCCTTGCCATCCAGCTTATAATTAACAGAGAATGGGGCCTGTCCAGGAATGAAAACACAAACCAGGGCAGCTTCATAGTGGAAGAGCTGACAAGACTGGTTGAAGATGCTGTTCTTGCCGAGTTTGACAGTATTACCAAGCGTGGAGGGGTGCTTGGCGCAATGGAGACAGGCTACCAGCGAAGCAAAATTCAAGACGAATCAATTTACTATGAAATGTTGAAGCATACCGGAGAACTTCCTATAATCGGCGTTAACACATTCCGGGAAAAGGATTCCGGCCTGGAAGAATTGACCTCTTGTGTTGAGCTGTCCAGAGCAACCAGACAGGAAAAGGAATCACAGCTTGCGCGTCTTGCGGAATTTAAAAAATGCAACAGCAAAAAGGCTCCGGCAGCCCTTAAACGGCTTCAAAAAACAGCCCTGTCCGGAGATAATATATTTGATGAACTGATGAACGCTGCCAGGGTATGTTCACTTGGACAGATAACGCAGGCATTGTATGATGTCGGGGGGCAATACAGGAGAAATATGTAACAAGGGAGAATAAGCTTATGAAAGAAGCAGTGATTGTAAGCGCTGTGCGCACGCCGTTGGGCAATTTTAATGGCTCCTTGAGCGGCATTGGAGCGACAAAATTAGGCGCTATTGTTATCGAAGAAGCTGTTAATAGAGCCGGAATTAAAAAAGATGAAGTTAATGAGGTTATTATGGGGCTGGTGCTTCCATGCGGCTACGGCCAGAATCCTGCCAGACAGGCCGCGGTTCAAGCGGGCATGCCGTGGGAAGTGGAATGTTTTACAGTCAACAAGGTCTGTGGATCGGCTTTAAAATCTGTAATGCTTGCATCTCAGGCGATTCAGACAGGCGATGCGGATGTTGTGGTTGCGGGTGGCATGGAGAACATGACCATGGCTCCGTATTATCTTGAAAAAGCCCGATCCGGGTATCGCATGGGTCCCGGCATACTTCAGGATCATATGGTCCACGATGGTCTATGGGATATTGTGAATGACTTTCATATGGGAATTTCAAATGAACTTTGTTCAGAAAAATATAATGTCAGCCGTGAAGACCAGGATAGATACGCTGTCGAATCATACCAAAGAGCGATTGCCGCCATAAATTCCGGTAGGTTCAAAGACGAAATCGTTCCTGTGGAGATCCCACAGCGAAAGGGTGATCCCGTTATATTCAGCCAGGATGAATGCCCCAGAGAAACCAGTTATGAATTGCTGTCAAAGATGAGAGGCGCTTTTAAAAAAGACGGCGTCGGCACAGCCGGAAACGCATCGATCATAAGCGATGGAGCGGCGGCAGTTGTCGTGATGTCAAAAGACAGGGCAAAGGAGCTTGGATGCGAAATAATTGCGACAATAGGCGCCCAGGCATCTTTTGGTCTGGATATGAAATATGTTCTGGTGGCTCCGATCTGGGGTATTCCAAAATGCCTGAAAAAAGAAGGGATTGATAAAAACTATGTTGACCTTTACGAAATTAACGAAGCATTCAGCGGTTCCACAGTGGCTATCTTGCGAGAACTTGACCTTGACCCGGAGATTGTAAACGTAAATGGCGGCAGCGTCGCATTGGGACACCCCATCGGCGCAAGCGGCTGCCGTGTGCTTGTGACACTGTTATATGAAATGATAAAGCAGGATAAAAATACCGGACTTGCCGCTCTCTGTCTCGGCGGAGGAGAGGCCGTAGCAATGATTGTTAAAAGGTAGCCGTTTACGGCTGGAAATTGGAAACTTGAAACTGGAAAGTAGAAATTTAGGAGCTGATCATGAATATTAAAACTATCGGCGTTATAGGCGCCGGTCAAATGGGTGGCGGCATTACTCAGGTTGCCGCGATGAATGGCTTTAATGTCATTATGAATGACGTAAAAATAGAATTCGCTAATCGTGGACTTGCAACTATTACAAAAAATTTAAGCCGTAATGTTGACAAAGAAAGGATGACCGCCGAAGAAAAAGATGCCACCCTGGAACGTATCAAGACCTGCGTGGATTTAAAGGACATGGAGCCTGCCGACTTTGTTATTGAGGCTGCCACTGAAAATGAACCGATTAAGTTTAAGCTTTTTCAAGATCTGGATGAAATTTGTGCGCCTGATGTTATACTCGCAACCAACACCTCCTCCATTCCCATAGGCCGAATTGCGGCGCAGACAAAACGGCAGGATAAAATAATAGGCATGCATTTCATGAATCCTGTGCCGATTATGAAACTGGTTGAAATCATACGGGGGCTGGCAACTTCTGAAGAAACATTTAAAACAGCCTGGGATCTGGCTAAAAAATTCGGCAAGACTCCGGCTGAGTCAAACGATTATCCTGGTTTTATCGCCAACAGAATCCTTATGCCGATGATCAACGAAGCCGTCTTCTGTCTGTATCATGGGATTGGAACCAGGGAAGATATTGACACTGTGGTGAAACTTGGGATGAATCATCCCATGGGGCCCTTGGCTCTGGCCGATCTTATAGGCCTGGATACATGCCTTGCCATAATGGAAACACTTTATAATGGATTTAAAGATACAAAGTACCGTCCCTGCCCTCTTCTCAGAAAATATGTTGAGGCCGGCCGGCTTGGCAGAAAGACCGGGCATGGGTTCTACGAGTATAAATAAGGAGATATTATGCCAAGAAAAAAGGGTGATACGGTTATTCCGGTAGGGGAAAAAATAAAGAAAACCAGAGTGGAGAAAAAAATTTCTCTTAAACAGGTAGCCAACGAAACCGGCTGTTCTATCGATTACCTGAAAAAACTGGAAGCCGGAAAGGTTATCCCTCCTGTTGGCACTCTTTTGCAGATCGCAAGGACTTTGCAAATCGATTCAGGACTTTTTTTAAAGCAACAGGAATCTCATCTTAAACAACGCATCAAGGCATATACAAAGCGCACCGATAATTATGCCTATAGGACCCTGACACCAGGCGCTGAAAATAAGCATCTGAAGGCTTTTCGTGTTACCATTGATGCAATGCAGAAACACACTGGGGTTGGATATCAGCATGAGGGGGAAGAGTTTATTTATGTGCTGTCAGGCAAAATTGAAGTTATAGTTGGAGATAATGTCAACACACTAAGTAAAAATGATTCCCTCCACTTTAACTCCGGGATAAAACATATGTTACGAAATGTCGGGAAGAAAGAGGCGGAGCTTATAGTTGTTATTTACGGGCAGTAAAAATGAATTGTTAATTTTAAATGTTGAATTTTCAATTAAAATAAGCGCTAACAATCGGCGCTCAATCAAGCAAAAGACGACTTGTGCAAGGGTTTAGTATCAGGAAGGCGAAAATTCTATGTCATTTCAACTTACAGAAGATCAACTAATGATCCAGACTATGGTCAGGGACTTTTCAAGAAATGTTGTAAGCCCCACAGCTATGAAGCGTGACCAGACCAAAGAGTTCCCTGCTGAAAACCTGAAGCAGATGGGGGAGCTGGGACTCATGGGAATGATGATACCTCCCGAGTATAACGGTGCAGGCACAGACACCGTGTCTTATGTGCTGGCCCTTTCCGAGATAGCCTATTCATGCGCATCAACAGCAGTTGTGATGTCTGTGCAAAACTCCATTGTCTGTGAAAGCATATATAAATTCGGAACTGAAGACCAGAAAGAAAGATTTTTAAAACCGCTTGCAGCCGGTGAAATCATAGGCGCCTTTGCCCTTACCGAACCAAATGCAGGTTCCGATCTTGTCAGTCAGAAAACCAATGCTGTGCGTGACGGTGATTTTTATATTTTAAACGGAACAAAACGTTTTATTACTTCCGGCAAGAATTCCGGAGTTGTTATCGTCACGGCAGTTACCGATGAAAGTAAACGTCACAAGGGTATAAGCGCATTTCTGATAAAAAAGGAAACCCGGGGGTTAATCGTCGGCAACACGGAAAATAAAATGGGGTTGCGCTCCTCTGATACAACCGATCTTATATTCGAAGATTGCCGCATACCCGCTAAAGACATGCTTGGCAAAGAAGGAGAAGGTTTTATGATAGCCATGACAGGCCTTGACAGCGGACGCATAGGAATTGCCGCCCAGTCTGTCGGCGTAGCCCAGGCTGCTTTAGATGCAGCGGTGCAATATTCAAAAGAAAGGGAGCAGTTCGGCCGGCCGATTTCCAAATTCCAGGGGCTGCGATGGATAATTGCGGATATGGCCACAGAGATAGAGGCCGCAAGGCAACTCATGTTTTCCGCTGCCTCAATGAAGGACAGGGGAGAAAAATATACAGCCCAGGCTTCAATGGCAAAGCTTTTTGCCTCTGAAATGGTAAACCGCGTTACCGCAAAGGCGCTTCAAATTCACGGTGGTTACGGCTACATAAAAGAATATCCGGTGGAGCGCTTTTTCAGAGACGCACGGGTTTTTACAATTTACGAAGGTACATCAGAAATTCAAAGAATAGTTATCTCAAACCATATTTTAAAGGATAAGCGACGACCAAACAATTAAGCCCGATAGCCGCTTATTCCTTAAATACTTTAGCTGCCAGATCAATATCTTCCGGGCAGAACACAAAAAGGCATTTTGCTTCCGTAGATGAGACAGAACCATAAACATAGTTGATATTAATCCCCTCTTCTCCTAATTTCACCGCCATCCTGGCAAGAGCGCCAGGGACGTTTTCGAGTTCAACGACAATTACAGGCATAATATCAAAAATATACTCGTTCCTTGATAACAGGTCTATGGCTTTGTCTGTCTGATCAACTAAAAAACGTATCAGCGCAAACTGGGCAGAGTCCTTTCTCATCGAGTTATAGCTCGCAACTGAAGCGATTCTCTTTAACGATTTTCCTCTTGCCTGAAAAAGTTCCTTCACATAACTTGATGCATCCTGTATGGTGAGGGCATCAATATTGATTCCGTCATTTTCAAGCATTGATGCCAGTTTCCCTAATTCTCCGGGAACATTCTTTAGAAAAAGTGATATCTCTGTTCTAACCATTTTTCTACTCCCGCATACCTTATATATAGTGTCTGAACGAAAACTAAGCAAAGCTGTCATTTAAGATTTCTCCCTGCGGTCGAAATGACAAAAAACAGGGGTTTTCGTTCAGACACTATACAGCTCTTTTACTTTTGCCCTGTCTAATGAGCCGTCCTCAAGTAAAGGCAAATCCGCGATAAATTCCACGTATTGAGGTTTCTTATATCCGGCTATGCGTTCTCCGACAAAACTGATAAGTTCCTTGGATTCCAGACTTTGACCTTCTTTTAACCGGCATACAGCTTTGATCCCTTCTTTCCACTTTGGGTCAGTCACACCAAAAACAACGGTTTTATCAACAGCCGGATGCATAAGTATTACCTTCTCTACTTCAAAGGGATAAACATTTTCACCGCCCGGCTTGATAAGCTCCTTTTCCGGTGTCCGGCCGGCATACCAGAGAAAACCGTCCTCGTCAAAACGGCCAAGATCGCCTGTATGGTGCCATCCATCACGAAAGGTATGCTTATTTACCTCTGGAAGATTCCAGTATCCCTTAAAAACCATGGGCCCTTTAACAACAATTTCACCTGTCTGGCCGGCGGGCACAGGATTTCCATAGTCATCAACTATGCTTATTTTAGTCAGATGAAGCATCTTTCCTGCCGAACCCGGCCTGTCGTTGTATCGCCCAAAGGTGGCAAAACATGATGTCTCTGTCTGTCCGTATAAGCTGTAAAAAGTGCCGCCGGTTAGTTTTTGATACTTCTCAATGGTTTCAGGTGTATCAATACCCGGCACAGCTCTGAGTGTCTTTATGTTCTTTCCTGTTTTTTCATGTTGCTTAAGAATAGAAGAAAGAATGGGAGTAAAGTCGAACATTACCGAGACCTTTTTCTCCTCAATAAGTTCGACAGCCCTTGCAGCGTCAAATTTTCTCATATTGATATTCAGAGCGCCTGCATGAAAACAGTTGGTTGCCATAAAAAGCCCGCCTCCGTGGAAAAGAGGCAAAAGATTCAAATGAACATCGTCAGGCGTCATATTTAAATGATAATTCAAATGCATATTGGCGCATAACAGATTTCCGTGGCTAAGCAAAGCCCCTCTGGGCCTTCCGGCCACAGCCGCTGTATGAATTATTACAAAACCATCATCGTTTGAAATTTCAACAGGGCTTAAATCATCCTGGCTGTCCATCAGGGAATTAAAATCAAGAAAATCGCCCTGGTCAGGGTTGAGGTTATAATACTTCTTAATTGACAGGAATTTTTTCTGAACACTTTTTATCAGTTCCTGATACTCTTTATCAACGAAGAGGATTTCGGGCGCACAATCATTCAAATTAAAACAGACTTCATCTGCGGACAGTCTCCAGTTAATCGGCAGAACGATTGCGCCTATTGCGGCAGACGCTCCATACACCAGAAAATACTCAAGACTGTTTTTCCCCAAAACAGCTATGCGATCCGTTTTTTTAATGCCGGCTTCCTTTAAACCGCATGCAAGTCTATCTGCCCTTTCCTTGTATTGGGCAAATGTTAAAGTTCTATTATCATCAACCTCGAACCAGGCCTGCCTGCTGCCGAAACAAACGGCATTGCGATTGATTAGATCATAAATCGTAAAATCATAAATTCCCATAAGAAACTAACTCCAAAGATGATGGCTTCGTAAAAAGTCAAATTCGTCGAATGTGTCATTTCGACCGCAGGGAGAAATCTTATCTTTTCAATAGGTTGTAGAATAAAGATTTCTCGTTTCACTCGAAATGACAGGCCAGAGAGACTTTTTACGACGCCATCAAGTTGGGATAGTGGAACAATGGGATGAAAAGCCTAACATTGCCCAAATCATTACGAGGATTGCGACGACAAGTTAATCTAATAAGTACAAACACTTATCTTGAATAAGATTGCTTCGCTCGCAATGACGTGCTTTTCGACTTTTTACGAATTTATCAGGTGATAGATGTTAGGTTAAGGTAATTATCTATTTTATCAAGGCCTTAACACCTAACACCTAACACGTTTTTATTTTGGAAATGTGCCGCTAAAGGCAGCAACCTTGGTCAAACCGTCTGCCTTGAAAACAGCAGATCCTTCCTTCACACTGATCGGAAAAGCAAATTCAGGAACTCCAACCCACCACTTTTCAAGTTGGTCAAAGGCTCCCACTCCCTTCTCCTTTAGCTTGAAGCCGCCTGTAACAAGCAGACTCAGCAACGACTGCCTTCCGTCAAACATTCCATGAACCCGCAACTGGTTTGTCTTTCCTGCAGGTATCCATTGAGTTTCCATGGAGCTGAGTGAATTAAGATCAAACTCCTCAAAAGCAACCGTAAACTTTAAACTATCCATTAAAATCGGATAGGAATTGGGGTTTTGGATGTCGAATATAAATGCAAGATCAAGAGGGGCTCCGTAGTTGCCGGCCTTCCCCTTGGTAGGCGCAACCTTGCTTGAAAAATACCACCATCCCCAGTAATGAACCACCTCTACCGACTTTAGCGTAATTATCGGGGCCTTAAAATTCTGCTCTGTCGGCCCGGGAGCCTTTGTTCCAGTAGTACAGGCCGGCAAAAAGGCGGCCATAAAAACAAAACTACAACATATTAATATGATTAATTTATTACGCATTTTTAGCCTCCTTAACGTTTCAAAAGTAACAAGTAATCAGCAAAACCGGAAACTTGATACTTTATTATATAATTTATGTAAGCCATCTTTTTCTCCGTTTGTAATGCTTAACATCACGAAAACTCTTCCGGCCGCCATGATCCTTCAAGCCCAGATAGAAATCCTTGATATCCGGATTCTGTCGAAGCTTTTCCGCTGTATCGTTCATTACTATGCGGCCGTTCTCCATCACATAGGCATAAGGCGCAACATTGAGAGCAAGTTTTGCATTCTGTTCCACCAAAAGGATCGAGATATTTTCATCCTTATGGAGCCTGGTAATAATATTGAAAATTTCATGTATAAGAAGAGGGGCAAGACCCATTGAAGGTTCATCTAAAAGAATCAGCTTGGGGCTGGTCATCAAGGCTCGCCCCACAACCGTCATCTGCTGTTCTCCACCGCTGATAAATCCGGCGATTTCGTTTCGCTTCTCCTTAAGCCTGGGGAAATAGTTATATACCATCTCCAGCCCTTCCTTGATGGATCTGCCGCCCTTCTTCTTCATGTGAGCGCCCACCTTAAGATTCTGTTCAACCGTAAGATGTTCAAACACTCTGCGCCCTTCAATTACCTGAACAATACCCATTTTGGCTATCTTCTCGGCGCGCATCTTGTCGATGCGCTCTCCCATAAATTCAATAGAACCGTCTGTAACCTCACCGTCTTCGTGATTTAACAGACCCGAAATAGCCTTTAGGGTAGTGCTCTTACCGGCTCCATTTGCCCCCAGAAGGGCTACAATGCCTCCGTCAGGCACCTCGATGGAGACGCCTTTGATAACCAGTATGACCTCATGGTATTTAACTTCAATATTGTTGATCTTCAAGATCATATCTTCTTTTGACACGCCTTAAAACCTCTTTCAATCAATTCACGGTTTAGCGATATCTTACCAGCCTAACCATTCATTAGCCCATTTATCCGGCCATCTCTCTTTCAGGTCGACTTCAGCAAAAAGATTGAATTTGCCATCTTTCCACTCATAGATTTTCGCTTCGCTCTGGGACCGGTGATCAGTTGAAAGAAATGTAACCGGAGCTATCCCAAGGCCTATTTCAAAATTTTTCATGGTTTCAAAACCATTTTTGAGTATGCTTTCTCCACTCAGGTCTCCGGCTTTATCCGCGCGCTTCAAAGCCTCGGCAAGCCCCAATGCGCTTGCCCATGCCTGAACCGTATGGATAGTTCTGTTTTCAAGCGGAATTCCCGGGTTATATTTTTTAGCATATTCTACAACCTTGTCCATGAGAGGAACATCCAGCCCGAAAAAAGCCCATGGAGCGCATCCAATTGCACCCTCGGCCGCCGGCCCTGCCAACTTGGGAAGATTTTCATCGTAGCCCCAGTTTTTGATTATATGATCTGCCCCTAATTTAAGGGCATAAGCATCACGCAAAGTTGCGGCAACAGACATAACCGTATTTGTGTGCAAAACAACATCCGGCTTAAACTCTTTTAAAGCAAGGATCTGGCTCTTTGTGTCAATGGCAAAAAGCGACACATCCTGATCCAAACCAACTTCAAATCCAAGTATTTCTGCCTGATCCTTATATGCCTTGATCGATGCGCTGCTGAAAGCCGAAGCAAACATATAGCAGGCGGCAATTCTGGGCTTCCGCTGACCGTTCTCCGGGTGTTTTGCCCATTTTTTGTCAAACCAGGCTGTTATTAATCCCCGAACCTGGGTTGAATAATCTGTTGCAAAGAAAAGATTATACGGGGTCTTAGCGGTATCGCACAGATGCCCGGAGTAAGAAGCCGACACATAAGGCATCTTGTCTCTGGCAACGGTCGGCGCCAACGCCTCTGTATCCCCTGTGCCCCATCCAAGAATAGCAACGCATTTCAATTGCTTAAACAGATTATACTTTGTGAGCGCTTCAGGGATACGATAACCATAATCAAACTGGAACAATTTAATCTGTTTTCCGTTGATTCCGCCAGTTTCATTAATATAATGAATGGCTTCGGCAATCCCTAAGGCATAATCCTTGCCAACGTCTGAGGTTGCTCCGGTCATATCATTTAATGATCCAACCTTGATCACCTCGGCAACAACCTTTGCTTTCTCTTTTTCCTCGGGTTTTTCACCACAGGCATAAATGGAGAAGATTCCCGCTATAAGAGCCAGCGACATCAAAAACAATAAAATCTTCGACTTCATAGTTCCCCCTTTCATTAATATTTTTAATATGAAAACGGCCACAGATTAAAATAATTTTTAATCTGCCACCAGCGATAGGCAAGGCCATTTGGCTCAAACATAATAAACAGACAGATCGCCAGACCAAAGGCAGCCTCTTTGATAAACAAGAAATCCATCAACAGCTTTGGATATGTGTCAGCCAGAGGCATAACCGCCAACTGAAGCAACTCCATTACTACTACCATAAATATTGCGCCAAAGATAGTCCCGTGTATAGAACTCACGCCGCCGATAAGAATCACTCCCACAAGGAACAGGGATAGAAACCATGGAAAATGCTCCGGACTGATAGCCGCAAGATTGCTTATCCAGAATGCCCCTGTAATTCCCGCGATAAAACCGGCGACAAAAAAGGCCAGCAGCTTATACTTGACGACATTAATTCCCATGACTTCCGCAGAAATATCATTGTCCCTGATAGCAACCCATGCCCTGCCAACCCTTGACCTGATTAGATTTGACATGACAATACAGAAAAATATCACCAGGATAATCATTATATAATATACCTTGATATCGCTATCAATAACCCAGGGCCCAATTTTGATAGTTCCGACAGGAAGTGAAAAGGCCTGGCCCCTGCCTCCGATCTGGCTCACATACTGTGTAAGCAGAAAATCCACTGTGATAAATTGAGCTGCCATGGTTGTTAAGATCAGATAAAACCCCTTTACCCTGGCAGAAGGAAGGCCGAACAGCACGCTCCAGATACCTGCCGCAAATCCTGCAATAATTACACTTACAGGATATGCAATTCCCCAGTCCAGCATGAACTGAGGCCAGGGAAACTCCAGAATCAGCATTGTGCTGACATATGCTCCGACCGCAATAAATGCGCCGTGGCCAAGGGTCAACTGGCCGCAATAACCGATTAAAAGCTGCACCCCTAAAGCCCCCAGAATTGTATAGCCGACCATATTACAGACGCTTATCCAATAACTATCCGCAACTCCGGGAATGAAAACAAACAGAAAAAGAAAAAGCAGGATCATCTTACCCTTTATGAGTTTCGTCTGCCACCATGCATGCTCCTGCGCATAGTTCTGGTGGTAATCACCGCAAGGAAGGAAGGTTGTTGACATATAATTTCTCCGTTTTAAACTCTTTCAATACGCTCCCAGCCCCAGAACCCGTGAGGCTTAAAGAGTAAAAAGACTGCCATAAAGACAAAAGGCGCTACCTCTTTTACTGCGCCTGGAAAAAATCTGTCCAGATAGACACCGGTGAAGTTCTGCAATAAACCTATGGCTATGCCACCGACAATGGCGCCGGGTATTGAATTAAGACCGCCAAGCACCACGGCGGGCAGAACCAGCAAACCAAGGTAACCAACAGAAATATTAAGACCGTTAATATTCCCTAAAAGGGTGCCTCCGACGCCGGCAGCCACAAAGGCTATGGCCCAGGCTACGGCATAAACAAAACGGGCGCTTACGCCAATGGACAAAGCCGCCATCTCATCATCGGCAGTTGCCTGCATGGCAAGGCCCCAGCGCGTGTATTTAAAGAAACATACAAAAATTATCAAAAGAATTATAGCCGCTATAAAGCTCCATAAATAGACCTCGCTTATCGAAACAGGGCCAATCATTATCGGTTCTAATGAAAAAATAGGCGGATCAAACACCCTGGTGTCCGTCCCCCAGATGAGCTCAACAGAACCCCTGAATAAAAAGGAAAGCCCAACAGTAAGCATAATAACGGCAAGGACAGGTTCTCCAATGAGTTTGTCTAAAAAAATCCTTTCAGTCAGAATGCCTAATACAAACCCGATACTTATGGAAATTAAAAGCGCTAAAAGAAAAGGAACCCCCATGGAATAAAAGGTAAGAGAAAGATAGGCGCCGATAAGGGTCATTTCACCCATTGCCAGATTCAGCACTCCTGAACACTTATAAATCAATACCCATCCAATAGCTACGAGCGCATAAATTCCACCCACCATAATGCCATTGGTCAGGGCCATCAAAAACAGTTCCATCTAAATTTACTCCTTGTATGTTTAATGAACTCGTAAAAAGTCCAACATACCCCTTAACCGTCATTCCCGCGAAGGCGGGAATCCAGTAATTACAAACAGTTATCTCTGTGTGCTCCGTGGTGAAAATGACTGATTTTTCCTGCCTGAAGCACACTTATATTTTGCGAATATGCAAATCAGTCTTAATACGGGATTTCCTCCCATCTTCATAGCTGATTGTAGTATCGATATGAACCATATCTTCTTCAGAATATAGAGCATCCACAATCTGTTGATATCTTTTTACTACAAATGCACGACGTAATTTCCGGGTCCTGGTAAGCTCATCATCATCCGCGTCAAGTTCCTTATACAAATTGATAAATTTTCCGATCCTGGCCGGCTCGGGAAGATCTTTGTTTGCCTGCCGGATTTGTTTTTCAACAAGATCATAGACTTGTGTCTTCTGTGAAAGCTCGGGGTAGCTTGTATAGGTCAGCTTCTTTTCATCCGCCCACTTCCCAACAACAGAATAATCGATGCATATTACGGCTGTTAAATAATCCTGCTTGTCTCCGATCACCCAGGAATCCTTTACATACGGGCTGAATTTTAAGCGGGTTTCCAGATACTGAGGAGCAAACGGCCTGCCGTCTTTTAAAATCATGACATCCTTTGACCGGTCAAAAACGACCAGGTGGCCGTCATCATCTATAAAACCCCTGTCTCCTGAATATAGCCAGCCATCAACCAGGGTTTTTTCAGTGGCTTCCGGATTTTTATAATATCCCTGGAAAACTGACGGGCTTCTGGTAATGATTTCACCGTCTTTTGTAATTTTTACCTCTGTTTTCGGAATCGGGCTTCCTACTGTGTCAAATTTGATATCTCCGCTTCGATGGATCACGGAAATACCGGCAACCTCGGTCTGCCCGTATATCTGTTTAAGGTTCACGCCCAGGGCATGAAAAAAACGGAAATGGTCGGGGCCCATGGCAGCGCCGCCTGTATAAGCATTCCGAACCCGGGAAAGCCCGAGATTGTCTTTCAGCTTTTTTTGCACCCCGATATAGGCCAGCCCCTGGAGAAGTCTCCAGTAAAACGGTATCGGTTTTTTCTCAAATTTTAGATCCGCTACATGATAACCGATCTTTGCCGCCAGCTCGTAACACTTTCTCTTAATCCATGTTGAATCCAGATACTTGACCTGTACTGTTCGGGTCATCTGTTCATACATCCGCGGTGGAGCAAACATAACATGAGGCCCGATTTCCCTGATATTTGCCTGAGAGGTTTCAGACGATTCAGGAAAATTAAGAGTGAATCCGATCTGAAGGCCGCAGGAAATAGACATCATCTGTTCGCCGATCCATGCAAAGGGGAGATAAGAAACATAATCATCAGTCTCAAGACATGGATCAACCGCCATGAGATTCTTTCCCATTGTCAACATGTTATAGTGAGATAATAAAGCCCCCTTGGGAAGCGCCGTGGTGCCGGAAGTATAAAAAAGAAGAGCTGTCTCGTCGCCATGCCCCTTAAAGATTATCTCTTCAAAAAGATGGGGCTGTTTTTGATCTAACTCTCTGCCTAAACGCTGTAGCTCTTTAAAGCTTATCAGACAATCCTCTTCGTAATCTCGCATCCCCTTTGGATCATCCCAGATGATCTTTTCCAGTTTTGGGCATTCACCAAATATGGAAAGAGCCTTATCAGCCTCTTCCTGGCTTTCGCAAAACATAAACCTGGTGTCTGAATGATCAACTATGTATTTGACCTCATCTATAAGACACTCCTGAAACAACCAGACACCTATTCCCCTTGCGCACATGGTGGCCATCTCAGCCCATAAGCCTTCAGGACGGTTGGTGCCGATCATGCAAACCTTGTCCTGGTCTTTAAGGCCGATACTGATCAGGCCAAGAGCCAGGTATTTAACATTTTCAAAATAATCATGCCATGTAATAGGCCGCCAGATGCCAAACTCCTTCTCACGCATGGCAATACTATCCTTGCCAAACTTTCCGGCCTGCTCAAGAAAAAGCTTGGGAATAGTCAGAGCTTTGGAAATCTCTATGCCTTGAATCCTATTATTTTTGCCTGTTTTATCCTCTTGTTGCATATAGATCCTCATCGCCCAGATAAGCCCTTATCACCTCTGAATTATTCTGAACCTCTTCAGGTGTGCCATCAACTATAATGTTGCCGAAATTAATTGCTAAAACATGATCGGAAAGGTCCATGACCACACCCATGTCATGCTCCACTAAAAGGCAGGTTACTCTCCAGCGCTCCTCTTTATTGATGTCCATGATAAATCTGGCCAGGTCCTCAACTTCTTCCAGATTAAGGCCTGCCAGCGGTTCATCCAGAATGAGAAGCTCCGGTTCCAGGGCAAGCGCCCGGCCCAATTCAACCCTTTTCTGCAATCCGTACGGCAGCATGCCGACCGCTTTATGCCTGATATGTTCAATTTCTAAAAAATCGATTATTTCTTCTTCAATAAAAGTTCTATGCTCAATTTCCTCGCGTGCCGCCTTTCCAATATATGCTGAACCGCTAAATATACCCGACTTTAAATGTATGTGTCTGCCAAGACGGATATTATCCAGCACTGTCATACCGCCGAACACCTCCACCTTCTGAAAGGTCCTGGCCAGACCCAGCTTAGCTCTCTGGTAAGGCTTGAGTTTATTAACCTTTTGCCCCTTGTAATATATATTTCCCTTCTGAGGGTGGTAAAGGCCGTTAATAATATTCATCATTACCGTTTTACCGGCTCCATTAGGGCCGATAACGGAGTGGATCTCTCCTTTCCTGACTTTCAGACTTATATCTGCCAGGGCACAGACTTTCCCGAAATACATATAAATATCTTCGAGTTCCAGCAGAATGTCTCCTTCTTTGATCCTATGTTTTGCGACCAATATTATTAGCCCTCCCTTAAACATCGATGGCGTCGTAAAAAGTCCCATCTACTGCGTTGTAGTATTTTTTCAGACCCTCGACATACTATGTGTATGCCCTCGGCCCTGAAAAACTCCTACGCCTTGTATATGAAACTTTTTACTTAGCCATCTAAAGTAACATCTTGGACTTTTTACAAGTTTATCAACATTCTGAATGCCATTCATTTCATAAGTATGCCTATATGTCACATCTTTTATCTAATCAAGCAAAATATTTCCATAAAATCAATGTTTTTGTTGACAGAACATCCAATGTGATTATTTTTTTGATAGAAAGAACAATAGATAACCGTAACCGTTCACGGTTTACAGTTATCGGTTCACGGTTGAAAAAAACAGAAGGAGGTATTATTATGACTCTCGTTAGATGGGACCCTTTTAGAAACGTATCAACCTTACAGGAACGTATTAACCGTATGTTTGATGAAGCTTTTCTCCATTCAAAGGACTTTGATGAGGAGGTTAGCCTGGCTTCATGGAGGCCCACGGTAGACATTTATGACACTGATGACGCTATTATTCTCAAAGTCGAACTTCCAGGAGTAGATAAAGAAAAAGTTACAGTTGATGTTAAGGATAATATATTGACTCTCAAGGGTGAACGATCCATTGATAAAGAGATTAAGGAAGAAAACTACTGCCGCAGGGAAAGAAGTTTTGGGTCATTCCACAGATCTTTTACGCTGCCGACAACTGTAAATCCCGAGGATATTAATGCGACCTATAAAGACGGAATTCTTACGGTCGAAGTTCCAAAACCGGAAGAAAAGAAACCAAAACAGATAACTATAGATGTAAAATAATTACCGGCACGGAGTTTCACTGAAAGGTGTAACCAATGAGGAAAATGCATGAATGAATTATCTGTAAGGACCTGCGTATCAACTTCCGGTGAATTTGTTTACGGCATTCACAAGCCCGATTACACAGTTGTCAATCTCAGGGAAAAAGATCACATAGCAACGCTTGGACATATTAACGGCAAAACCGCTGTTGAGAACAAAATTAACTTTCCCGCAAATGATGTAACGATTGATAACGCAGACTGGGTATTCGAGATCTCCAACCCGTTTCCTTTTATGGGCGCAACTTTTATATTAAAGTCAAGCGCCGACAAAAGAATAGAAAATGCAAATCCTTTTGATATTATTAACAAATACAGAACGTCCACAGACGCAGATTTGCTTGGCAAGTTAGCCAAAAAGTCGTGCTTGTTTGAATTTGATCCACACACAGGAGAGCCTGCTGGTATTCAATATAAAAAAACAAAAAATGGGGGAATTCGACAGGCAATTAAAAACCACCATTTGTTTGAAATCGTATCCAACAATCCTTTTTTACCTGATACTTATAAGCAGGCAATGGTACTTATCCCAGGCATTCAGGGCCCTAATAAAATTGTGGGAGAGTATAAAAAGTCTGCCGGCACTCATATCTGGGAATATCTAAGAGAAAACAGTTATATCCCATGGGGACATTATGCAGCAAACATGGCGCATGATTCCATCAGGTATAAAATCGAAGCGCTTAAGAAAGAGGATTTGATCGGTCTCAGGCATTTATACTACCAGAGGGTTTACACACAGCTCGCCCAGAGTCTGGAAATTTCCATTCCCGCAAAAAAACGTACTCTCACAGAAGGAGAGCTGGAGTCTTTGCGGATACATCTTCTTAAAACCATAAAACATCATGAAAAAGATAAAAACAATTTGCCCTTTAACGCATCAATGTGGGGATGGAATTTCGGATTTGATCTATCTCCTTCAGGATATCGCCTCAATGCCTCTCACCAGCAAATACACCAGCAATTTGCCCTAATGCCTAAATCTACCCCTGGTTTTATCAATGGGAAAAATGATGAAAGCCACACTTTATTTCCAACCTATACTCAAGGAGATGAAGTAGCTCGCTTCTGCCGCCAATTCAGAAATAGTACCGGCAAAAACTTCTTTAAAACATACATTAATGCCATAAAAAATAACAGGAGAATGGATGGTAGAGAAGACAAGGCAAAAAGCCTTATTTTCTATGAGGACGAAAACATCATAGCTTTTGTGCCCAAAGCCCAACGCTCTCAAGGAGAAGTACAGATTATGGCCACAGCAAAGTGCGGCAATATTCTTGAGGCGAATTCTACAGTAAGAAAGTCTCTGGACATGGCTATTTTGACAACTGTAAGGATGCTGGAGAAATTGGGTGTGGAAATGATGATTTGTTACGAAACATCCAAGAGATTTGATAATCCGGACAATGACCAGCGGCTTATGTACACTTTTATTCCCCGTCATCCTAAATCGCCGGGGACTTACAGTCAGTGGGTATATCGCTGGATTATCGGGCATTATCCCGAAGACTTCGCCCATGCCTGTAGTAGTGCATCCCCCGTAGCTTGTCGAAGCAAAAGCAAAGTTCCCGCCCTGCTTTGATTCTACATTGCTTTGACACCATTTGGTTTGTACGCTCTTTTTTTTGGTTTCCCTGAAAAAGGCTTTATGCTGTATTTAATATCAAGGTAATCTATGATTCTTTTTATCTCTTCACCTGTTGTTCCCGGACGTACAAAGATAGCGTGGGTTACCTCTTTGAATTTAAGAAGCTTTCTGTTTTTGGTTAAAATTATCCTGTTTTCCTTTTTTGATATTTCAATTATTTGCCACGCCGAGAGTGAGGGATCGAAACATACGTCAAACCCTAATATTCTCATGTAGTTAACTATATATCCCAAATTAGCCTCAGCTATGAATTTTGTTTTGCGAAGAGGGATTTTTCTGAGCCTGGTAACATTTTCAATATTGAGGAATTCAAAAACAGGATATATGCTGACCCGGTCTCCATCTTGCAGCCTGTAAGTGAATTCCACGGATTTTCCGTTCACCAAAATAAGATCTATTTCAGTGTGGGGAACTCCGAACGCCTCGATCATTTCCTTTATCGACCTTCTCCGTTTGAAATTTACCTGAAAGTCGGTTTTTCTCCTGCGCTTCGGCAAAAACTTGTTGAGTTCTTCATAAAACCTGAAAATTGCTTTTGACATCGATTCTCCACTTTACAAAACCGCTTTCAATATACTGCCTTGTCATCCGGTCATCGGCTTTTCAATGCGTAGGATAACCGGATGGTATGAGATCATAGGCAGGGACAATATTAGGGATGTCCTGCATTCCGCGCGAAATTTTTAAATCTCGGTTATCATCTTATCAAATTCTTCCACTGAAACTGCCTGCGATGTAGTGAATGCAACACCAGTTAGTTTGTTCAGAGCAATAGAAGCCTTCATCGCCTGTTCTACGCTGGGGTAATCAACAATAACTATTAAGTCATACTTGCCAAGTAAAGCATAAATAGATTTAACTTCGCCACCGCACTTTTTTATCAGATCTGCTGCCTGATCAGTACGCTCCGGGCTTATGCCCTTTAATGATTCGGATGTGTACTTGCCTAACATAATAAATGTTGCCATAACTATTTCTCCTTTCCAATTAATTGATTTAAAGCATAACCCACAAACCCCGCCCTCTTCCACAAATGTTGAAATTTTACGGACATCCCCAACTGTCCATAGTTTTTGCTTGTGTATAGCAGCTCTTTAGCGATGGGACGGTTGCTACTGGGAAGCTCCCTTCTTTTACACCAATTGAGATAACAATGTCTTTACAGGAACAATGGTGGGTTGTTTTGTTGAAAAACAATCCACATTAACATAGTCCAATGAAAAAGACGCCTGAAAAGCATGAAGTGCACGAATTTGTTTTTGAAAATGGAACAGATTCTTGCTCACGGATTTCCCGCCATCTGTTTTTACCTCTACCATAAACCAGGGCTCTTGATTTCGAGTGACAAGAAAATCCACCTCACGCTTGTCCTTATCGCGAAGGAAATACAGTCCATATTCGCCAAATCCGTTATCGGTCCACCAATGCACGGCTTTCAATAAATGAGATGCGACAAAGTTTTCTGACTTTGCGCCGGAATCCGCAACGAGGGACCAATTCCAAAGGTAAATTTTGGGCTGTTTAAGCAAAGACCTCGACACATTTCTAAACCAGGGTTGTATGGTAAAACAATAATATAACGACTCCAAAACCCTTATCCAGCGGCGTATAGTATCCACTGAAACCCTTATTTTTTTAGCAAGCTTCGAATAATTGATCATTTGACCGGTCTGATATTTCAGCGTTTCGGCCAACAATTCAATCTGCTGTACTTCCTGTACTCGCGTAAGATCTCTGATATCTTCAGTAAATAGTTGCTGCTGCCTGAGACGTTTCCAGCGGTTTGAAAATCTTACGTTCGCCTTCAAAAACGGTTCGGGAAAACCACCAAAAGCATACAATGAATAAAACGCCTTTGGATCTATTGGCCTGGGAATTTGTATCTCATTTCCAGCAAGCCGGGTTCCTATAATTTCTCGCACTGAGATGGGATGAAGATGATATAGGAAATATCGTCCCATAAGACTATCCCCACCCCTTTTAAAGACATCCAGTCTGGAGCTTCCGGTTACGATGATTCTTACTCCCGGGCTATAAACATCAAAAAAGCCTTTGAGAAAATCCTTCCATTTTGAATACTTGTGAATTTCATCAAAAATAATAATCCGTGGTTTTTCGCGTAATTGTCTAACGCCGATTTCTTCGCCAACCCTGTTTGGTCCTTCGATAATCAACGCACGATGATCCTGGTTGTCCCAATTGAAATAATGATACTTCTTGGCCAGATCCGTGCATAGGGTCGTTTTTCCTACCTGTCTCGGCCCGACGACAAATATCATCTGTCGATATTGCCTTAAATGTTCGGTAAGGATTGAAGAATATGATCTTTTCATGACGATATTATTATATAGGAACAAACTGAAAGTCAAGACTATTTTACGAAGCATCGTAAATTGGTCAAGACTATTTTACGAAGCATCGTAAATTGGTCGAGACTATTTGTTCATAGCGCTCAGCAAATTTATTCAAACCTGCCTCGACATACTCATATCGCCTAAAACATAATTCTTAGACGTTCCCGAGTTTCCCCGTGATATGCTCGTGCTACGTTCCATATCTTCTACACAAAAAACTACTGTAAACCAATAATCCAATGGACATCCCCTACTTTCCCGGACCGCGTCATAGCCCGCAACCAACCCCCCCCCCCCCAAAGTTAATTAGTTTACTACGTCCCGCAAGTCCCCGGATATTTATTCCAGCCACTTTTCCTGTGGTGTGAGTAGAAAGTCCTTCAGAGGGATCCCCTGGGCTCCTACAAGCAATTTTCTTTTAACATTAAATTCTTTTGAAAAAGCCTCAATACCCGGGATACTCGTTTTCTGGAGGTTGCTTTTTACCTCGATGGCGACCAGATTATTCCCTTGCCGTAAAACAAAATCTACTTCTCGATTGCGGCTTGACCAGTAGAAAACTTCTGCCCGAGTATCCTTAAGTCCATTGACCAGCGTGGCGCCGACCGCCGATTCAACCAATCTGCCCCAGTATTCAGGATTACTTTTGGCTTCGGCAAGAGTAAGTTGTGACGGTGCTGTCATAAGAGCAGTATTGAGCACCTGGAGTTTTGGACTAGATGCCCGCTGGCGAATTTTCTGTCCCGCATATTTAGGCAAACCCATCAACAATCCTGCTCCTTGAAGCAGATTTAAATAATTAGCAAGGGTTGTGGTATTGCCGGCATCCTGAAGCTGTCCCAGCATTTTTTGATATGAAAGAATTTGTCCTGAGTATGTGCAACCAAGTTCAAAAAGACGACGAAGAAGGGCAGGTTTATCCACCCGTTTCATAAGCAGGATATCTCGTGAGACAGTGGTCTCTATAAGAGAATCCATAATATAATTAGACCACCGTTTGGGATCATTGATCAAATCAGCAGAACCAGGATATCCTCCATAGAAAATATATTGCTCAATGTTCCATCCAAAGGCCTTGCGCATTTCCGAAAAAGACCAGTGAGTAACAGGAATAGTCTCAAACCGTCCGGCAAGACTTTCTGATAGTCCACTCTGTATTAGAAGAGGTGAAGAACCGAGTGCAATCACATACAGCGAAAGACCTTTTGCAGAATCTTCATCCCACAGGCGCTTAACCGTTTCAGACCATCCGGTAATCTTCTGAACCTCATCGAGAACAAAAAGTGCCTTATTGTTTTTTGTTTTTATGCGCGCTGTTTCCCATTGTTGTTCAATCCATGAGGCGCTTTTCAAAGTTGGTTCATCTGCTGAAGCATAATGGCTTGGCATACTAATTTCATCAATAAGCTGGCGGGCGAGGGTGGTCTTGCCAGTTTGCCTGGGGCCTGACAATATCTGAATAAAGCGCCTTGGTTCAGAAAGTCTGTCAAAAATAACTTTATAAACTTGTCTCTTAAACATGTGTATTATCCAATAGTTAACAATTTACTCAATATTATGAGTAAATTTACTCAACGTATTGAGTATTTGTCAAGTTATTTTTCAGGATTATTGTAACAGATTGGAATCACATGATTTCTTTTTTTGGCTATAGCGAAGATGCCATTCAACCTTGTCAACTACGTCCTGTCTTTCTTCCCTTCCTTGAACTTGAACAAAATTGAACATTTTTCAAACTGGGGTCAACAACGTTCTTCAGTTCAATCACCCCGTCAACTTATAAACTAATGTCCCGCAAGCCTTTCCATGCTTAAAAGATAGTTGTTTACTTATTTATGGACGTCCCGCAAGTCTCACTCAAATTCAAGGACAAGCTCCTTGCTGAATTCACCCTTTACAAAATCCTTTGCAGCTTTCTTAATTTCTTTTTGCGACCTTGACAGTTCAAAATCCATTTATAATTCTC
>JACNLL010000032.1 GCA_014381545.1 Candidatus Desulfaltia bathyphila | reverse complement strand
AACAGGCAGAAAAGCAAAAAAATCTTTTTGCAGAGCTGGAAAAAAAACTGAAAAACTGACAGGAGAACCTTCTCGGTACGGTAGTGTGAAGCTCCCCGCAAGCCGGTCAATTTAATTGTGTAAATTTATTATAGGCCAATTTTCGATTTTTTGATGTCTGGGTTTTCAACTAGAAAATATCCTTGTTGCTTGATCTTTTCGAAGCGCTTCGGAACATTTTTCCATTTGGGTGACGATTTCATCAATGCTTTCAGCAGCTTCCTCAAGATAGTGTTTTAATGCAGCATTTAACTGCCTTTCAACGTCATTGAGTTTGTTAAGAAAAACAAGATAATTGGTGCGATTCTTATACGATGATCGAATAAGCGCATCATAGCTATCCCCTTCGGCTTGAAATAGATGCTGGTAATGACTCACTATTGTTTCAAGCCAGGCGTTATACTTTTTTGCCGCACCATCCGGGACATTGGACAGCTCAATTAGTTTTGCGAAATCAGGTTTACGGTCGCCGGCAAACGAAGTGTATGCTTCCTCCAGCGCCTGCCTTCGATTAATAAGATAATTTTCAGCAAACGACTTGCGGCCTTTGACGTACTTTTGGTAACTATACATGTGATAAACAAGGATGATCGGAATGAGGATCATCCATACACTAATCTGCGGTTTTTTAAAGATGTTTTCTGACACAGCATGGGCAAAACGCTCTTCATCTTCGAGGATCAGCATTTTTTTTGACTGCTGTGAATTCATCGGTGTTCCTATGCTTATGGTAAACCCCGGGGGCTGTTGAACCGCAAAAGCGAGCGCATTCCCCGCTGCTTGCAGCGGGGAGCTTCAATAAGCTCCCCCGGGGAGGTTCATGATCCAGAACAGGTTTCCTGTAAGGGCTCGATATATATTCGCAGGCTAAGGAGACCTTGGCGGATAGGCCATTGTATTATTCATGTTAATATTGGCTTCAGAGAATTCTTCCACCTCCGTATAGAAATACATATTGGCGTTAATGCCCCTTTTATCGATGGCCTGTACAATGGGTTTCAGCACCGGTGTCTGTTCCAGCGCAGGGCAGATGTAAAACATAAACAAAACGATTGCCAGAATGCAGGCAAAAAGACCTGCAAGGCGTTTCACAACATCAGCCGTTTTTTTACTGGAAAGCATCGAGCTATCCATGTTTATATCCTTGCCGTGATTTCAGGAAATACCTTGTAGAACATGATATATGCCATTAACAGGGTCAAAATAAGGTTGAGCGATTGACCGCAAACGTAGAGGATAAGCGGTTTGCCCCCCGCGAATTGGTGCTTCAGGTCACGAAAGTTTGTTGCCAGTCCAATACTGACAAAGGCCAGACAGAAAAACCAGCCTCTGAAGATTTTGGACATGCCCCGAATAGCGCCATGATCGATAAGGGCATAGGACACATCATTTCCCATGCTTTGAGCTATCAGAGAGAAAACGATCGAAGCAGCGATAAAACCGATAACGAATTTGGGAAATCGGTGCCAGATCTCCATCTTGCTTACCCGCTCGCCCGGCACACAATCTACCTTGGCGCACCAATATACAGCCACACAAAAAGCGATAACGCCGATAAGCACGTTTTGAATCATTTTCACCGTCGCAGCAACATAAAGAGCCTTATCGCCAAGAAAAGCCCCTGCGGCAGCCACGGCGCCGGTGGCATCAATTGTTCCGCCCATCCATGCACCACCAAGCACCTGGGGCATGCCAACGGCCTTGATAAACGCCGGCATAAGAATCATCATGATAGAAGTAAAGACCAGGGACAGGCCAACGGCCAGAGTCAGCTCCTCTTTCTTGGCTCGACAGGCCGCTGCCGTGGCAATTGCCGCCGAAACACCGCAAACCGACATGTCTGCGGAGATAGTTATGTTAAGGGTTTTTGATGGCATTTTGACGATTTTCTGGCCGAAAATGTAAGTAGCGATCAATACGGTCGGGGTAACTACCCATGCGACAAAAATGCCCGGCACTCCGATGGAGAGGATTTTTCCGAACAGAATTTCAGCGCCCAGAAGGACCAGGCCGGTTTTGATGTAATATTCGGTCTGAACGGCAGGCATCACCCATTTGGGTGTTCCGATCGTGTTGCTGACGATCAGGCCGAATAGAATCGCCCAGGCAGCGTAACCGATGCCAAAATGCTTCATGGTGACATTCGTGGACGCGGTATAGGACAATACGGCAATAAGAAAAACAAACCCGAACCCAACCATGAATTTGGTCATGGAGTTGCCCATGGCTTTCTTACCGATACCGAAGAAGATGGCCAGAAAGATAGACAGCCCGATCAAATAAGGAATCTGGTTATACGGTTTGGCCTTAGCTTTTTTCTTAGCCTTAGATGCTTTCATATGCGTATCCCGCCATACATCAATGGCTTTGACAGCCTCGGCATTGAGGGTTTCACTGGTGAAACCAGCCCCGGCCGCAGCCGTCTCCGCTGTTTTAGCCGCTTTCAGCGCAGCGGTCTCCTTGGTTTTAGCCGCTTCATACTTTGCCACAGCTTTCCGCTTTTTAGCTTCGGCTGCCGGCTTATCCATCATAAAGGCGTTCAGCGGGTTGCCGCTCCAGCCGTGCGGTTTATGAGTGTACAGCTTGACTTTTTTGCCGATCGGTGTACTGGTGGCCTTGAGCTTTTTTGCATCAACCGCCTTATACCAGGCTACGGTTTTAAACGGCGCTCGGGTTGATTCGACAGCCAAGGTTTCATTTGCCTTGTCTATTTTCTGGTGTAAAGCAGCCGGCGGGTTGCTAAGGTAAATAAAAAGTCCGACCAACAACATGGCGAAACCCAGCCAGATCGCCCAATAATCCTCTTTTTCCCAGAGATCGGACAACTTGGACGCGCATCGATCAATAACAACGTCGTTCTGTGATTGGTTTACTTGAGATTTTCCCTCCATAATTTTCTCCTTTTGATTGATTTTTTAGACAGCGGGCAGCCATCCTGCTCTGTCTCTCTCTATTTCAGCTCCAGATCAGTCCATGCTGATTATACTGTGATTAAGCAAAGGACATGCCGAATCAAAATGTATCGTATAATTAATTGAAATTATGACAAATATTAAAAATATCGGAATGCGGCGTGCTTGAAAGTGCCGCCATAAAGCGGCATGTGGCATTCTGATTTTCTATGGAAATTCGGGATGAAGAAGGAGGCGTGAGCTGTATATCACAAGGCTCGCCACATTATGCAGGTTGTTTTATAATAAAAAAGGATTCATGCCGCCATGAGTTGGCAGTGTCGTCTAATGGCGGCTCTTTTTTTAAACCAGTGCTTTGCTTCAAATTTATAATAACCTCCTATTTCCTGATTGTTTTTGTGATAACCCCATGATAATAAAAGATCGTCTTTTACAAGCCGATAATAATTTTTTCTATGCCGCCATTGGGGTGTGTCTCTATGAAAAAAGCAGCATTAAAAACTCAGTTTTATATAGGAACAGCTTGCATACTTCTGCTGTTTTGCGGTGGTGTATCTATATTTGAGTATTTATATCTAAAAAATCTGGTTACCGATTCCATATACAAAGAAACCGAGATCTATCTGGCTGTTGCTGATGCATCGCGCACTTATGTCAAAGATGTTTTAAGGCCAAGTATAAAAAAAATGTTTCCCCCGGATCAGTTTCACCTGCCTTCCATGTATCCTTTGTAACCCGAAACATTATGAACAGAATTCGGGAGCGATTTCCCGAATTCCAATATATAAGGGCTGCGAATAACCCAAGAAATCACATAAATCAGGCGGACGATTTCGAACTTAAGATGATGCAATGGTTTACGGATCATCATGACAATGACCAATGGTCTGGAATTGTGAATAAAAACGGCCAATCATTTTATGCTCGATTAAAACCTATCTATGCAGAAAAAGGATGTCTTTACTGTCATGGAAAACCCGAAGACGCCCCTCAAGAACTAAAAAACATATATGGCACCAGCAGAGGATACGGTTATGCTATTGGAGATATCGTGGCTGTTGAGTCCATATACATACCTGTGGACGTGACCTTTCTTAGAATAAAACAGAAAATCTGGTGGGATTTTATATTAGGAACCTCTGCCTTTTTCATCCTTTTCGGACTTATGTACCTTCTCTTCAACAATACGGTTGTATCTCAGATCAGGGGTTTATTAACTGTTTTCAGGAACATTGCCGGCAAAGACGAACATCTTGCAAAAGATACGGAGCAGGAATCTGCCGATGAGATAGATCAGCTCAAAAAGGCATTTGAGGATGTCGCAAGCCACTTAAAACAGATTCATGAAGAATTAAAGGCTTCCGAAAAGAAATATCGTTCTCTTTTTGAGACTTCTCAGGACACTATATTTATTTGTGATATGGATACACGTATTGTTGATATTAACGAGGCCGGGCTGAAACTCTTCAAATTTATTGATCGGATAGAGGCGCTTGCCGTTGAATCGTTTTATCAGCTTTTCTGGGATGCGCGCGATGCTGCCGCCCTTTTTGCTGCCATTCAACAAAAAGGTTTTGCCAGAGAACAAGAATATGACATGGTAGATCGTGACGCAAAACGGATGCATGTGATGATAACGGCAAACATGCGCATCGATGACAATGGTATGCCGTGCGGATTTGAAGGTATGCTCAGGGATGTTACAGAAAAAAGAAGGCTTGCAAGATACCTTGCACAAACTGAAAAAATGGCGTCCATCGGCCAGCTTGCGGCAGGCGTGGCACACGAAACCAATAATCCCCTGGAAGTGATAAGGTGCTATGCCAACCTTATTCAGAAAGAATTGCCGCCGGATTCCCGTGCGTCAAAAGACATTGAAATCATAAAGAAACATACCTTGCAATGCAAATCCGTGATAGAGGCTTTGCTGAATTTTGCCCGCGCTTCTGAGCCTGAGATGGTCAAGGCGGATATAAATGCATGCATAGAAAACATTTTGTCTGTTGTGGAACGACAGGCAAATAAAGATAAGATTACTGTGCGGCGGAAGTTTTCTCCAGATATTCCATTGATAACAATGGATGTTCAAAAGATGAAACAGGTAATTATGAATCTTATCATGAATGCAGAACAGTCTATAGAAAAAAATGGAGTAATTACTGTTATCACGAAATTTCAAAAAAAAGACAGACTTGTTATCATCAACATTGAAGATACCGGCTGCGGCATACCTGAAAAGGATATTGATCGAATATTTGATCCTTTCTTTACTACTAAGGGCGCAGGAAAAGGAACAGGTCTTGGACTTTCGGTAAGCTACGGGATTATAGAGCAGCACGGCGTGCGAATAGATGTAAAAAGCACACAAGGCAAGGGGAGCTGCTTTATAATCATTCTTCCTGCAACCGATACGGAAAATGATAAGACCATAAATTCTTGATTACGGGTGAGGCTTTAAGTTATGGCGGATACAATACTGATTGTTGACGACGAAGTTGACCTTTTGTACGGCTTGCAGCGCACAATCGCTATGGAAATAAATTGTGAAGTATTTGTGGCGAAAAACAGCTTTGATGCTATTAAACTGCTCAAAGATAGAGCCATAGATGTGGTGCTTTCAGATGTCTGCATGCCTGAAATGGACGGTATTAGTCTTTTACGCGCTATTAAAGAACATAATCCTTTTATAACCGTAATCATGATGACGGCTTACGGCACCATTGAAATGGCTGTCAAGGCCATAAAGCACGGAGCGTATGATTTCATCCCGAAGCCATTTGAAGAAGAAAGGTTGATTCATCTTTTAAAAAGGGGATTGGAGCGAAATCGTCTGATGCGGGAAAACAATCGGCTTATGGCTAAGATCTGTGAGAAGTCGCCGTTTGAAAACATGGTGGGACAAAGCGCTCCAATGCTGAATGTTTTCCAAGCTATCAAAATGTTAGCCAAAACAGATGTGACCGTTTTAATTCTTGGGGAGACAGGCACAGGAAAAGACTTGGCCGCTCAGGCAATCCATGATGTTAGCAATCGTTCTAATAAACAGATGATAACCGTAAATTGCCCGACTCTGCCTGAAACTATCCTGGAAAGCGAACTCTTTGGTTATCGCAAGGGCGCGTTTACCGGTGCCTATAATGATAAAAAAGGCCTTTTTGATCAAGCCGATGGCGGCACTATATTTCTTGATGAAATAGGCGATCTCTCCTTTTCCGTGCAAACCAAACTGCTGAGAGTTTTGCAGGCCAAGGAAATCAGGCCGCTTGGCGACAATAAGAGTCATACGGTGAATGTTAGAATCATTGCGGTCACTAATCAGGATCTTCAAAAAAAGATAGCGGATCATTCTTTCCGGCAGGACCTTTATTATCGTCTTAATGTGGCATCCTTAACCATGCCTCCCCTGCGGGATATAAGGGAGGACATCCCATTGCTTGTAAAGCATTGTTTAAAAAAAACAGCCTGCGAACTAAAAGTTCAGCCCAAAAAGATATCTCCGGAAATCATGAATTACATCCTTGAAAAAGATTGGCCGGGCAACGTTCGTGAACTGGAAAATACCATCCAGGGTTGGACTGCAATAACGCAGGGAGACATAATTAGCGCACAAGTAATTCCAGATATAGAAAGGGCAAAACATAAAGGGGCGCTGGATTTTGACATTGCCCAACCATATAAAAATCTTAAAGAAAATGTTATCAAAGGATTCACCGTAAGTTATCTGCACCGTCTTCTGGAGCATACAGGAGGCAATATTACTCTTGCGGCACAGGTCAGCGGGATCAAGCGCCAGTCTTTGCAGAAAATTATCAAGAGATATAAAATTTCTGTTGAACGCTTTCGCACTCCCCAATTACCTACTTGAGCGGGCAAATCGTACTTTTTTATAACCCTATCAAATTATTGCATCAGGTTTTTTGTTTAATGCGCAACCTTCGAATGGCATCAGACTGTTCTACGCATAACAACATCTAAAAGCGTAACTGGTTTGAACAGAATGTAATCAGGACACCTTTTTGAACTAAAGGTTTCTTATCGAAAATATTCCGGGCCGATTTTTCCACTGGTATTTGACGGCACACCTTCCATCTGCAGAAGAAATCTCTTCATCT
>JACNLL010000082.1 GCA_014381545.1 Candidatus Desulfaltia bathyphila | reverse complement strand
TTTTATTCTTGACAAGATTTTGCAAGTTGATTATAAGGCTTAAATCTAAAGCAAGCCTTATATACTGATTTTTATGTTTTAATTGTCAATATGAGACCCCTTGAAAGTCGTTAAGGAACTGTGCTAAGAATGAGGCTAAACGATTTACTGAAGCAAAAAAAAGCCGCGATTGTTAAAGAGTGGTTTAACATGGTGATTGATACTTATCCTCTCGACACCTCTCGGTTTCTCAAAAAACAGAAAGATCCTTTTGCCAATCCTGTTGGAAACACCATTTCGCAGGGTTTGGGGCCTCTTTTTGACGAACTCGTTATGGAGATGGATCCTGATGCCATAACAACTTTTCTCGATCCTATCATCAGGATCAGAGCTGTCCAGGTAATGTTTTCTCCTTCACAAGCTGTTGCCTTTATTTTTTCCCTGAAAGAAGCGGTTAGAAAAAATTTAAAAAAAGAGCTAAACGATAATAAAACTTTAAACGAGTTATTACTATTTGAGTCAAAGATCGACGAGATCGGATTAATGGCCTTTGACATATTTATGAAATGCAGGGAACAAATTTATAATCTCAAGGCATATGATGAAAGAAACAGGACTTTCAGAGCATTTAAGAGGGCAGGTTTAGTGGCTGAAATTCCGGATGGTAAGCCGGATGCTGTGATAAATTTCCTAAAATCAAGTAATACTGCGGTTGAGCCTTTAGATGACAGGTAGATTAATTCAGGTTTCAGGTCGCTGTGTAACTAAGTAGCGAGGTAATGCTAAATGAATAAAAAGTATATGTATTCACTCTTAGCGGTTATTGTTCTAATTCTGCTTCCTTATGTCGGCGTCGAGGCGGTAGGGCTTCAGGTTTTGTTTGGTATCATTATACCTTATCTTGCCGTGCTGATTTTCATTATTGGATTTATATATCGTGTAATGGACTGGGCCAGTTCGCCGGTTCCATTCCGTATTCCCTCTACATGCGGCCAGCAGAAATCACTTCCCTGGATCAAACAGAATAAGATAGACAACCCGTTTACCGCCGGCGGTGTTATTATCAGGATGATCCTGGAGATTCTGTTTTTCCGCTCATTGTTCAGGAATACGAGGTTTGGGTTGAATGAGGGCCCTAAGATCTCCTATGTATGGGAAAAGTGGTTGTGGCTTGCGGCATTGGCATTCCACTATTCTTTCTTAACAGTGCTGATAAGGCATCTGCGGTTTTTTCTTGAGCCTGTGCCTGTATGTTTACAGTTGCTGGAAAAGGTCGATGGTTTCTTCCAGGTCGGGTTACCGGGGCTTTACATGTCCGGCGCAGTTCTTCTGGCTGCTGTAACCTTTTTGTTTCTAAGAAGAATCTATCTTCCACAGATGAGATATATTTCTCTTGCTGCCGATTTTTTCCCGCTTTTCCTCATTATCAGCATAGCTATTACTGGCATTCTCATGCGCTATTTTACCAAGGTGGATGTTGTGGGTATTAAAGAGCTTGCAATGGGTTTGGCAAGTTTCCATCCTACAATTCCGGATGGTATAGGAGTACTTTTTTATGTGCATCTGTTCCTTGTTAGTATTCTTTTCGTATATTTTCCCTTTAGCAAGCTCATGCACATGGGGGGAATATTTTTGAGCCCAACCAGAAACCTGCCAAACAATACCCGTGCTAAAATGCATATCAACCCGTGGAATTACCCGGTTAAGGTTCATACATATGACGAATATGAAGATGAATTCAGGGAAAAAATGAAAGAAGTTGGACTTCCACTGGAAAAGGAGTGAGTCAGAAATGATAGATTCAAAAGAAAGAGCATCAAAATTAGGTTATCTTCCTCCAAAAACCGACTGGATGGATACCCCTACCGTATATAAAGAGGGGATGTATTGCTATGCTGCTAAACCGAGCAGGCTCGAATATATGGATTGGCCCTACCCAAAAGATTGGAGTTGCGTGGATGAAGACTGGCAATTGCCGGAAAACTGGAAAGAAATCGTTCTTAAAGGGATGAAGGAACGGCTCGAAAAATATAGAACCTTTAAAATTTTCATGGATATCTGTGTGCGGTGCGGAGCATGCGCCGACAAATGCCATTTCTTTATCGGGACCGGCGATCCAAAGAACATGCCTGTTTTAAGGGCTGAGCTTATTCGCAGCGTATATAGAAACGATTTTACAAAAGCCGGAAAGATCCTTGGAAGAATTGCCGGCGCAAGGGAGCTTACCATAGATGTTTTGAAAGAGTGGTGGTACTACCTTTTTCAATGCACTGAATGCCGGCGCTGCTCGGTATTTTGTCCTTATGGGATCGATACAGCAGAAATTACCATAATAGGAAGAGAGCTTCTTAATCTTTTAGGTCTTAACATAGACTGGATTGCGGCCCCTGTAGCTTTTTGCTATAGAACCGGTAATCATATGGGAATTCAGCCCCATGCATTTGTTGATATGCTCGATTTTTTCACAGATGAAATAGAGAATGCAACAGGAGTCAGGTGTGAGCAGACTTTCAACAAGAAAGGGGCGGATCTGCTTTTTATCTGCCCATCAGGTGATGTGTTTGGCGATCCAGGTACATATACCTGTATGGGATACATGATACTCATGCATTATTTAAGGGAGGTTCACGGGCTTGATATTACATGGAGCACATACGCTTCAGAAGGAGGAAACTTCGGACTGTTCACCTCCCATGAGACCATGAAACGGCTTAACGCCAAGATGTATGCCGAAGCCAAAAGGCTGGGAGTAAAATGGATTCTCGGAGGGGAGTGCGGGCATATGTGGCGGGTTATCAACCAGTACATGGTCACCATGAATGGGCCGGCAGATTTCTTGGAGGAACCAGTCAATCCGATAACCGGCACCAAGTTTGAAAATGCAAAAGCTACCAAGATGGTTCATATCACTGAATTCCTCTCTGATCTTATCAAACACAAAAAGCTTAATCTTGATCCAAGCCGAAACGACCGTTTAAAGGTTACTTTTCACGATTCCTGCAATCCTGCAAGGGGAATGGGTATACTTGAAGAACCCAGGTATGTCATCAAGAATGTTTGCAATCATTTTTATGACATGCCCAGAAACACTATCAGAGAACAGACATTCTGTTGTGGCTGCGGGTCTGGCCTGAACGCAGGAGAAGATATGGAACTGAGGATGACCGGTGGTATGCCCAGAGGCAATGCAGTAAAATATGTTAATGAAAAACACGGTGTAAATACACTTACCTGTATGTGCGCTATTGACAGGGCAGTACTTCCTGCTCTCATGGAATACTGGGCTCCTGAAGTGGATGTCAGCGGTATTTCTGAGTTGGTAGCAAATGCATTGATTATACCGGGAGAAAAAGAAAAAACACTAAACCTGCGCGGTGAACCAATATGGCCAAAAGATGTTGATCCCGATGAGTGGTATAAACGACCCGATTTTCCGGGCCGATAAAATGATGATTTCAGTAATGGAGGATGGAACGGATGAATGATAAAAACATAATCATCACCGGTTTGATCATTTTTTTTGTATTCTTGACATTTCCTTTTTGGTATAACATGGGAAAAGCGTCTCCTGTACCTGAGCCAAAACTGACAGACAAGGCAAAGGCTGCAAAAGAATGTGTTGAGCCGAAAGAGTATATGAAGGCAGAGCACATGCAGATACTCGATATATGGAGAGATGGTGTTGTTAGAGAAGCCAACAGGGTTTATATAAGCGAAACAGGCAAGAAGTTTAATATGAGTCTTTCCACCGGAGATGATTCATGTATGGGATGCCATTCCAATAAGGCCGATTTTTGTGATAAATGCCACGATTATGCATCGGTAACACCTTATTGCTGGGATTGCCACATAGAGCCGCCAAAGGAGAAGAAGTGATGAAAAACAGCAGAAGAAGCTTCTTGAAATTAGCTGGTATTTCAGCCCTTGGTTTGGGGACAAAGCCGGTTCTGAATGCTTTTGCTTCTGGTGGACACAGTGAAAAGCATGAAGCTGAAATTCAGAAAAATCCAGATGCTTTAAAAGCAAAAAGATGGGCTATGGTCATAGACACCAGGAAATTTGAGTCAGAAGAGGATTTCGAGCCGATTATTGAAGCCTGCAACAAGATCCATAACATTCCCAAGCATACAAATAAAAGGCATGAAATCTACTGGATATGGGTTGACGAGTTTAAACATGTCTTTATAAACCAGGAACATGAATTTGTTGATGACAGGGTAAAGCATTTGCCGTTTCTGGTGCTTTGCAATCATTGTGAAAAACCTGCGTGTGTAAGAGCATGTCCGACCAAGGCAACCTTTAAGCGTGAAGACGGAATTGTTTTAATGGACTTTCATCGCTGCATAGGGTGCAGGTTCTGCATGGCTGCATGCCCTTATGGATCGAGAAGCTTTAATTTCAGAGATCCTCGTCCATTTATCAAAGAGGAAAACAAAGAATTCCCCACAAGGATGAAAGGGGTTGTGGAAAAGTGCAATTTCTGCGCTGAAAGGCTGGCTGTTGGAAAAACGCCCGCCTGTGCGGAGGCATCAAACGGAGCAATCGTTGTTGGGGATCTTCACGATCCTGAGTCTGAAGTCAGAGAATTATTGAAAAATAATTATACAATTCGTCGCAAACCGGATCTTGGCGCAGGACCGGCCATTTACTACATAGTATGAGGTTATTATGCTTGAATTAGCGATTAAAGGCGGCAAGAAATACTGGATATTAATTATAGGGCTGCTCGCTGTTATGGGCATTGCTTTTGGTTTCTGGCTGTGGCAGCTTAGTTTCGGCCTTGGAATTACAGGCATGAGCCGGGATGTTTCATGGGGTTTTTATATTGCCCAATTTACCTTTCTTGTCGGTGTTGCAGCAGGGGGCGTTATGGTGGTTCTTCCATACTACCTTCATGACTATAAAGCTTTTGGCAGGATTACTATTTTAGGTGAATTTCTGGCCATAGCGTCTGTTATCATGTGTCTTATGTTTATTATTGCAGATCTTGGACAACCTATGCGCGCTCTTAATGTTTTATTATATCCAACGCCGGGATCTGTCCTTTTCTGGGATATGATAGTTTTAAACGTGTATCTTTTGCTTAATATCATTGTAGGCTGGAATGTGATTGAGGCAGAACGGAATAATATAAAGTATCCAGGCTGGATAAAGGCGCTGGCAATTTTTTCAATTGTATGGGCGCCTCTCATCCATACTGTTACGGCATATCTTTACTGCGGTTTGCCGGGCAGGGGGTTCTGGTTAACCGCTATCCTCGCTCCAAGATTTCTTGCTTCCGCTTTTGCCGCAGGTCCTGCATTATTAATCCTTTTGTGCCTGATAATAAGGAGGGTAACAAAATTTGATCCGGGCAAGGAACAAATCCAATCCCTAGCAAAAATTGTTACATATGCGATAATTATTAATGTATTTTTCTTCCTCTGTGAAATATTTGTAGTCTTTTACAGCAGGATACCGAGCCATATGGATCATATAAAATATCTGTTTTTCGGGCTTCACGGACATAATGCACTAGTTCCTTGGATGTGGACATCGATGGCGTTTATGGTGACATCAATTATTCTCCTTGTTAATCCTATTACCCGCAAAAACGAAGCTGTCCTGGCTTTTGCGTGCGTAATACTGTTTATTGGAACATGGATTGACAAAGGCATGGGAATGATCTCGGGCGGCTTTGTGCCCAACCCGCTTCATCATGTTGTCGAATATGCCCCTACAATACCGGAAATAATAATTACACTCGGAGTATGGGCAACAGGATTTTTTGTATTAACTATCCTTTTCAAGATTGCCATTTCGGTTAAAGAAGAGGTTTCCGGAGTATAAAAAAGATAGTAGCCGCCGTTCACGGCTTGAAACTTGAAATTGGAAAGTAGAAATTTGGAAGAGATGAAACGAGTTTACGAAAACAGCACAAAAGCATGAAGACCAAATTTCTAATTTCTATTTTCTAATTTCAAAGATAATATAATATGCAAAAAGGGTTCATCATTTAATAATGAACCCTTTTTCTATTTTAAAAATTTATTTGCCAAACCGATGCTCACCGCAGAATATGTATAATCCTGAATCTTTTGCAAGACATGCCAGTGTCATATTTAATTTTGTTGCAATCTCTACAGCAATGGAAGTGGGACGCGACATTGCAAGTATAACAGGAATTCTTGCCCTTGCAGCTTTCCTGACAAGTTCATAACTGATGCGGGAAGAAAGAATAAGGAGGGATGCCTTGTTAAGTGTATTGTCCAAAAAGAGCTTTCCAATAGCCTTATCAACAGCGTTGTGACGGCCGACATCCTCAGCAACGGATAATAACTCAAAATCTGAATTATACAGGGCAGCGGCATGAGCTGCATGTGTAGCAGAACGCAAGGGTTGATGATTAGGAAGCTCTCCAAGACAATTTATGGCTGATTTGACATCTATTATAATTTCATCTGCCATGGGAGGAATGCTTTGATAAAAATTGTTAACTATATCCTGCCTCTCAAGAAGATGGGATATTTTATTTTTTCTTGATTCGTTCAGGGTAATGGCAACTACATTGGTATCTGCATCATCTTTAAATGATAGGGATATTAAATCATCAGGAATATCAATGAGTCCTTCATAAAGGCTGAAACCGACTACATGCTGAAGTTCATCGCCCGGTGTGCGCATAATAACACAATATGGTTTTCCCTGAACCAGAATTGACAAAGGCTTTTCATTAATAAGTTTGTGTTGCGCTGAAATTGTGTGTGTTTTATCAATAAAAACAACCTGATGATTTAAAAAAGTATTCAACGGAACCTCCTTTTTCACCACGGAGCACACAGAGATCGCAGAGTCCGCTGAAAAACACCCCTCAAGTCATTGCGAGGAGCAAAGCGACGTGGCAATCTGTTCGTAATTACAGGTAATTTGAGATTGCTTCACTGCGTTCGCAATGACAGTATGTGTATTTTTCAAAGGTCTCAATCTCAGTGTGCTCTGTGGTAAAGTTTTTTGCGATTACAGATGGCTTGTTACATAATATTAAAATAGCACAAAATTTTTTACTTGACAAAATAGTTTAATAAAAGAGAAAATTAGTGTTTTAAGTAATTGAATGTTTCATAATAAGTCAAAT
>JACNLL010000042.1 GCA_014381545.1 Candidatus Desulfaltia bathyphila | reverse complement strand
CTGAGTCGCACTGTATGTATATTTTTTCACTCTATCTTTCCTCCCCCAAAAAAAAAATTTATAAATTAAAATATTATATTGTGTCAAGGATAAAAATCAGGTAGAATATATTTTTAGATTGACTATTATCTACTGAAATGGTTAGAAATAATCGAAAAGCTTAGCACTTTGAGAAGCCTTTGCAAAATGAAGTTGTTTGAAACCAAAGTAAAATTGAAGGCCTCAATCGATTTATCGGCTTATGGATAATACATTTTCTGTATTAACACTCAATCTGCGTTTTGGCTTGGCAGATGACGGCCCCAACAGCTGGAATCACCGGAAAAAATGCTTTCCCTGTCTTTTCAAAAACCATAGCGTAGACTTTATCGGTTTTCAGGAAGCAAACGATTTCCAGACAGATTTTCTCAAAAATATCCTGCCTGAATTTAACTTTATTGGAAAGAGAAGCCCTGCTCCGTCCTTTTGGCAAAACAATATTATTTTCTATAAAAAAACCTGGGAATGTATTCATAACGAACACTTTTTCCTGAGCCCAACGCCGGTGATGCCCAGCCGTTCCCGGGAAAGTCGCTGGCCCAGGCAATGCACTATTGGAATGTTCAAAAATAAAAACCGGGTTTTGATATATATAAATACCCACTTTGATTTTGATGCCGCAGTCCAGACCAAAAGCGCCAAGCTGATTATGGAACGGCTATCACACCTGCCGCCTGAGCCGCCCGTAATTCTCATAGGAGACTTTAATGCAACACCATACCATCCATGTTACATGATATTCACCGGAGGAGATCAAAAATTAAAGCCAAACAACCGGCTATATTTTAAAAACATTTTCAAGGAGCCTTATCCGGGCACCCATCATGGATTTACAGGAAATATTAACGGAAATCATATTGACTGGATTCTTTATCGCGGCGGGATTATTCTTCAGGAATGTAAAATAATATATGATACAATTGACGGAGTTTATCCGTCAGATCACTACCCACTTTATGCAAAATTCAAATGGGAAAAGGCTGAAGTTTAAAGAATCTCTTTATTTTATCGGCTCCTGTTTCGAAATACAATTTACCTCGGCATTTAATATTCCACCGGCCTCAACAACAAGACTTTTACATACGACCCTGCCGTCACAGCTTCCTGTTGAAAGTATAATCAGCTCTTTAGACGCATTGAGATCCCCTTCAAATTTGCCGCCCATTGTTATGCTTGCGACCTTAGTATCAGCGCAAACAACCCCGCCTTCGGCAATAATCACGGTTTCTCCGACAAGCGTTCCCTTCACAGCCCCCTTTATTATCAATTTTCCTTTAACAGAAACAGTGCCATCAACTGTCAGCCCCTCATCAATGATAGAAATATTATCCGATTTGTTCAACATAATGCCTCTCCTGAACCGCAAAAGCGAACACTCTCATAAAAGTACGTTCATACAACATGGCCAAGTATCTATTGTAAAACAGGCTCTTTCAAATCGATAATCAATTCGCCTACCTGCTTTTCATTATAGGTAACTATCACCCGATAGGCAATCCCCTTTTTGTTCAGAGAATAACGTTTCCAAAGATCTCTGGCCGTGTTAATTACATACCCCCTGTCTTCTCCGGTATTATGACGGGTATTGCCGACATAGCCTTTAAAATTCACGATCATATCTGCCGGGTCTCCGGGACCGCCGATTACATCAACAATTTCAAACCTATCGCCCTTGATCAGTTTAACACTATTATTGTTTGAGAAGATATGTTCCTTGCCGTTAATTTTTATTTTAAAGGAATCTATATGCTGGGTCAAAAACGGCCTTTTTGTGATCGATATACCTTGAGCCATCCTTTTTTTGCTTTTATTAATCGCTATATAAAGGCTTCCACATGAAAAGAAATCTTTTCTTGCGACAACTCGTGTAGGCCCGGTTATTCTAATTTTTTTTCGCATATCGTGAAGAGTTCCGTAGCCGATAATATCTACAGAAAGCCCTCTTTCGTAATTAGATTCCATATGCGATATTAAAACAGTATCTCCGGAATTAATATTCAGCGTCTGCTGGTTTTCAACAACTATCGGAAAAGAATCATTTACCGAAATAATCAGATAATCAAGCACAGGTTTGTCAAGGTTCAGGCCCGGCGTCTCAAGAACAATACCGAGTTTTTCCATAAATGCGTTAATCGCAAGATGATGATGCCGCACCTTCATCTCCAGGGGCAACGATTTGCTGGTCTCAATTCCAAATGCCGGTATCCCGCGTTTATACAAAGCATAATATGTTGCGGATTTGCGTTGCTCCTTATGCAATGAGGTTTTTTCAATTGTTCTGTGATTGTTGAAATGAAAGTAATAAGCGGCATCCTTTATATCTTTATTAATCTTTGCGGCTACCGATCTTGCCATATCCCCAAGATAAAGTGTCTGCCCTGTTTCAGAATTTACATGGAACTCGCAATCAGCAATAATCGACTGGCCATATCTTGTTGGATTTCTTTCAGACCCCTCCCATTTGTCGGAATAAAAACCTGATCCGTCGTGCAGATTAAGCAGGCAATCACTTTCATTAATCAATTTTTTTAAAATTTCAACGATCTTAGTTTCATAGTTGTTTTTACGGTCTTCTGCAAACTTCCGATTCATATCATCATTTATTTTCCGGCGATATAAAACAATGGACTGAAAATTGGCTCTTGGCACGACTATCAGATTCCCTTTAGCCAGGCTGATATCTGCATAATGGTCAACAGCAAGAAAGCCTCCTGGTTCATCTCCCTGTATGCCGCCTATAAGCAGAAGCGTTTTCCCGGGAATTTCACCGTAAATATTGTACACATGAAGTTCATGATCTGTGCCCTCAAAAAATATTGTATGAACCCTTTTTTGTGCTGAGGCAATACCCGGCAGAAAAAAAACAGGGATAATTAAAAACGCGATAATTATGGCTTTGCAGACCATGTTAAATCCGGTCTGTTTGTTTTTCTTAAACAATGTTGTCCTTTTACGATGCCATCATGTTTGGCTTGAAACAGTTTCTTTAATCTCTACTGGAAAACTCTTTTCCAGCAGCAGTTCACCTGTTGTGGTAAATACAAATACAGTGGCTGTTTTAAATTGTTTTGGATCGACTTTATTCTGTGTTTTAAATTTCATGGTTTTAAAGCGCGATATTGAAAAATGTTGCCCTTTTTTAAACAGGGTAGGTTTTCCTGAAGCCAGAGGCACGGATGGAAATGTCAACCAGCTTTTTTGATCAACTTCACTTTGTTTTAATATCACGAATGCATGCCCTGAAACAGGCTGGGCATTTTGAGAAGTGTTTACTATTTTAAATTCAACCTTCAATGCAGCGGTGTCAGGTTCAAATAAAACAATAAAATCCTCGACAGTTGTTTTCTTAAACTTTTCAGACCGGGTAAAAGCTGTTTTCTCTTCGACCTGCTTTTTGTTTGGCAAAGAAGCAGTTTTGTCAACCTTTTCGGAATCAGCCTCGGTTTCAACAGAAGGGTCTGTATCAAGAGACATATCGGCGTCTTTATTTTTAATCTTGGATTCCGCCACAACAAGACGCACCATTAGCAGATCCTTTTCATCACGCAAAGACATAACCTTCTGGCGTGAAATATCCAAAGCACTACTCAAATTCTTATTATCTTCTCTTGTGCTTTTGAAAACAATTAATAACCAGGAAAAAGAAACTATAGCGACAACCAGTACAACCGCTAATGTAATTACCAGCTTTTTGGGCCTTTTTATCGATATTATCTGCCCATGATCCCCTAAAAACAAAATACTCCAGGAACCGGCCTTTTTTGACGGTTTTGATGATTTTGGCGGTGTGTGCGCTTTTACAATTTTTGCCAGGTTTCTCGAAAGATCTTCCATCCACCTTTTCCCTGTATTAATATAAGCTTTTTTATTCCCTTTGCCTTGAATGCGCTCGATGTGTAAGTCTGAGTAAATGACACTGTAATCTTATTTTTTCCTTTTTGAATAATCATATCATCTTTTGAAACATGAATAAAATCGTATTTACGATTCAAGCGAGCCTTGTAGTTAAGCCATGCTTTGAGATTCATTCCCTGGAAACGGAAATCGCATGAATAATAACTTCCATATCGCTTAATATCCTTTGCAGACCATGCTTTCAACCACCCATCAACAAAGTTTGCAATTTCATACTTACCTTTAAGCAATCTTTTCAGGTTAAGACCTGCTGAAACAAGAGGATTGTTATTCTTTTGGTTTGTTGAAGCTCCATGACATTCTTCGCCGACTATCCTGAAGTAACCTCCCTTATCCGCCAAATAAAGTTTTTTGCTTCCTGCATGTAAATCCTTGCCTGATGATCTTACAAACTGATCAAACAAAATAACATAAACCCCGTTATGCCTTAAAATTGATCTTCTTTTCATTCCAACAGATAGGTCCAGATTAGACGCAGAATAAATCTTTTTAACTTTGTTCCACTCGGTCCACCAGGAAATATCAGGCAAATATTCAGGAGCATAACACTCCAGATATTCATGATAAGTGCCGTTCTCAAGCGCATGGTTCCATTGTTTAAGAAAATTAAAGATAGAGCTCTTGATCCTGCTCTTATCATCAAAAGAAGCATACGAAAGCTTGTCCACAATGATAATAGGGGTTTTATGCAAGACAATATATTTTGCCAGTTTATCAATATCCTGGTTTGCCAGCACAACACACCCGTTTGAATCCCTTGCTTTTATAGACTGGTTGGTTCCATGAAGCCAAATTGAATGGCCTCTACGGCCTTCAATACGATCAAAAAAATTAGGATAATCTATCGGAAAGGCCTTATTCCCATAGATTGGCGAAAGATCCCTCTTTTTATGCTCATTGGTGAAAAAGTAGACCCCTTCAGGCGTCTTTTTGTCTCCGGAACGTAATTTTCCCCCGGCCATTTCGCCGGTTGAACATTTAAAGATAGACATTTCCTTAAAGGAATCATCATAATCATCATAAGAATAGACAAGTAATTGCTGAGTCTCCTTTTCAACCACCATCGCATATTTTGTACTACTGTCATTATCAAATGAAATAAGCACATCCGGCGCTCTGGCCCTGCTCAGATGACGGCTTGCAACGGCTTTCAACCCGGCCTCCTTATGCTGTGATGCTGAAACTCCGGAGCTAATTACCGGCAACATAATCACTGCAAGCCATGTATAAAATATCCGCATCTGAATATAACGAGCCATCACCTTCTCTAAAAAAAACCTATAAGTTGTTCGATACTACTGTAACCGTATCCCCCCTGTTGGCCATAAAATAGCGCCTGGCGTTGCCGCAATTTACAGCTATTTCAAGATAGCCCCTGCTGCCAATAATTGCAAGAGGGCTTTGTGGCTGTGCGCTTTTATAGCTTTTGGATAATCCAATAATTTTGTTTTGGCCTATCCTGAATTCCAGTTTTTCTTCCTTGCAGACCTTACAAAATTTATCAAGGCTCTTTGCATCTATATTTGTAATCAGGTTTCCGAATCGATCAATAAATACAACAGCCCCTACAAGTTCGCCGCTGTTTGAAATGCCTGCATATTTGACAGACAGCATTTCTAAATCTATTTTATCTATTGGCATACCTAATGCTTTAATTTCAACTCCATTAGACAGGTGAGCGGCAACAGGAGCAAAAATATCTCTTCCGTGAAAGGTTCGGCTTACAGATTCTAAAAAATAACGTGAGTCCTCAACACGAACGATCAAGCCTATATTAGCTTCATCCATTAAAAGGGTTAAAACGCCATTGTCCGGCGCAAGAAAAATATGTCCCTTCATTTCAAGGGCGATTATTGCACGCTCACTCCCAACTTCCGGATCTACAACGACAATATGAACTGTTCCTTCAGGAAAATATTTGAAAGAATGTTTTATTATATATGCGGCCTGGATTAAATTTTGAGGCTCGATATGGTGAGCAATATCGACAATGACTGCGGCAGGGTTAATGGAAAGGATAACGCCCTTCATGACACCAACATACTCATCATCAACACCAAAATCGGTAATAAGAGTAATTATTGACATAGCTCGTTGCTGGTTACTCGTTCCGAAAAGGAAATAGGAAAGAGTTAAGAGAAAAGAGTGTTACTCTATCCTCTATCCTCTATGCTCTATGCTCTTTGCTTTCACCTTTGAGCTTCTCGTTGCTGTCTAATCTTCTAATCTTCTGACCTTCTGACCTTCTGCTGGTTGCTGAACACTAAAACCAAGGTGCCTGTATGCCGATTCAGTAGCCTTTCTTCCTGAAGGGGTCCTTATAATCAGACCGATTTTAAGAAGATACGGCTCAACAACGTCAACGAGCGTATCCGCCTCTTCCTGAAGTGTTGCAGAAATTGCTTCAATGCCGACCGGACCGCCATGATAAAACTCGATTACTGTTTTAAGGTATCGGCGATCAAGATGAGTCAGCCCTTTTTTATCAACTCCTTCTAGAGATAGAGCTTCTTCAACCGTTTTCTTTGTAATTTTTCCATCTGCCCGAACCTGGACATAATCCCTTACACGTTTAAGAAGCCTGTTTATAATTCTTGGAGTTCCTCTGGATCTCTTTGCAAGCTCAATTGCGCCTTTATCATCAATACTAACTTTAAGTAATTCTGCAGAACGTCTGCCGATTTTTACAAGATCCTCTTCTCCATAAAAATCAAGGCTTCTTAATATGCCGAATCGATCCCGCAAAGGGGCCGATAACAGCCCGACACGAGTAGTTGCGCCGACAAGGGTAAAAGTGTTTAGACGGTATCTATGACTACGGGCATGCGCCCCCTTATCAAACATAAAATCAACGGCGAAATCCTCCATTGCAGGATATAGAAACTCTTCCACCGTCTTTGGCATTCTATGAATCTCATCTACAAACAGGACATCCCCTTCTTCAAGGTGGGTCAGAATTCCTATCAAATCTCCGCCTTTTTCAAGCGCCGGCCCTGAAGTCACAGTAATATTGCTCCCCATTTCATTGGCAATAATATATGACAGGGTAGTTTTCCCAAGCCCCGGAGGGCCATGAAAAAGGACATGATCTATCGGCTCCTTACGCTGCGTAGCGGCTTCTATCGCTATTTTAAGTGTTTCGACTATCTCTGTCTGGCCGATATATTCTGAAAGTCTTTCCGGACGCAATGACAGAATCTCCGGTTCACGGTCAATAGGCAGACTTGATCCGGAAAGCATGCCGCTAAGGGGTCTTTTCTCCACGATATACCTCTTCAATAAGTTCTTCGGGCGTTGATATATTTATATTGCGTTTCACAGCTTCAGAAATTATCCGTTTGGCATCGCCAGCTCTGTAACCCAGCTGCCCAACAAGCACATCAAACACCTGCCTTGAAAAGTCCCGGGCAACAGGCGTCTCCTCCCGCTCCTTTTCTGTTTTGCGGATTAATGCGAACTTATTCATCTTGCCTTCAAGTGTGGCAATTATTTTCTGCGCGGTCCTGTTCCCGATGCCTTTTAATCGCTTAAGCCCGGCAACGTCTTTTGATTCAATGGCCCTGGCTATTTCACGAACAGGAAGGCTCATGGCTTTAACTGCTTTCAGAGGGCCTATATCTTCAACAGAAATAAAATATTGAAAAAATTCTCTCTCTACCTCAAGATTAAAACCGATCAATACAGGCTTTGGTTGCCGTTCGGTTTGTTGGTAATAAATATACAGAGAAACCTCGTCACCGATCACCTTTGACTTAAAACTGTCCATAACAAATGCAGGAAGCAGAACCTCATATCCTACCTGACCGGCAAGAAGCAGTATGCGCTCATCCTCTTTTTTCAGCAACTTTCCTTCAATATAACCTATCATTTATTTGTCTTATGGGATTTCATTGTTTGAGTTTTTAAACCGTCCTGGTATCGAAAAAGACCTATAAGGGCTAAACCAATTGCATCAGAAGCATGGTACGGCCTAATCGGTGTCGTCAAATTTAGAAAATGTCTGACCGCCCTTTCGAGCTGCATTTTACTGGCATTACCGTTGCCCGTCAAAATTTGCTTAGCTTCACGCACCTGTACTTCGATAACAGGCAAATCAAGTTTGTTCCCGGCAAGAAGAATTACACCTGTCACCTTACCCAGAGTTATACCAGACTTCGGATATTTCTGAAGAGAAAATATATCCTCTACAACCATAAGATCCGGCTTTTCATCTTTTAAAATGATAAAAAGTTTTGAAAAGATTTTGTTGAGGCGACTTGGCAATGGAATATTTTTTGAAGTAGTTATGCTGCCATAGGAATAAGCTTCAACCTTAAGCTCCGTCCCTCTGACGATGCCGATGCCGGTTGAGGCCAGGCCGGGATCTATGCCGATGGTCTTAATCGCTGTGTTTTTTATTTCAGCCCCTTTAATTTCTGCTTTGCTATCTTTGCTTCATTTGATTTAGGGTGTTTTACAACCAACTCGTTTAAAATAAGACGGGCAGTTGCCTTTTCTCCGAGGTTTAAAAAAGCAAGCCCCTGTTTCAAAAGCGAAGCGGGCACCTTGTTGCCTTTCGGATATTTTTCTAACACCTTCTGGTATTCCAATATCGCTTTTTCATACCATTTTTCACGATAGTATATTTCGCCGATCCAGAATTGTGCATTGTCGGTATGCCGTGACTTTGGATATTGCTTTATTATTTTTTGAAACCCCTCACGAGCAGCCTCAATATCACCCTGATCAAATGCCTGTTTTGCTGATGTGTAAACTTCATCTTCCGAAAAACCCTTTTCGGTTTTGCCAACAGTTTCGATTTTTGAATCAGAGCCTGAAGACTCTAAATTAAGATATTGCTGTATATTTACAATGCGATCGTAATTTAAAGCAGATCTTTCTTCAACTTTATCTAAAATATCTTTACTCTTTGCTTCCGCATCTTCAAGAGCTGCTATTTTCCGCTTTAACAGGTATTCGGCTTCCTCAAGTTTTCCATTTAAGGCCCGGATTTCCTCCCTGATCCCGTCTAACATGACATGCATATCTGCAAACTTAGTTTTATGAAGACGCTCTTTTTTCCCCTGTTTTTTTATGCATTCTTGCATCAGGGATTTAAGCTGAGCCTCATCCTTCTCCAGCTCAACATTGCGCTGTTCAAGAACAGTCGTACGATCATAGAGCGCTATAACATCCTGCTGCATCGCGCACCCACACAAAATGGCAAGACAGATAATAAATAAAACAATATTTTTCATAACAAACATATTAAAGCTTTCGATGCAAAGGGTTCGAGGATTGAAGAACCCTGTAGCTTGCTACAGGGAATCTTCAATCCTTATGATCCTACAAACTCTTTTGGAGATGATCCTTAGTTTATTCTATTGTGAAATGGGCCCGCCTGTTTTTTGCCCAGGCAACTTCATTGTGGCCGGGATCTACAGGACGTTCTTCACCATAGCTTACAGTTGTCAGTCGAGCTCTGGCAATACCTAGATCAACCAGGTATGCCTTTGCGCTTTCGGCCCGCCTGTCTCCAAGAGCAAGGTTGTACTCATTGGTGCCGCGTTCATCACAATGCCCCTCAATAATCACGGACACGTCGGGATTATTCCACAGCCAATCTGCTTTTCTCTTTAAAATCTTCCGGGCCAAAGGAAGAAGATTATACTTGTCAAAGTCAAAATAAATATTTTCATTAATGAACATATTCCTGGCAGCCATCTTCTCACGCGCCGCCTGCTCCTCTTTCAGGCGCTGCACCTCAATAGCCCGCTGCTTTGCCAGCTTTTCCTGCTCTGCTCTTTCAGCCGCTTCGGCGGCAGCCTTTCTTGCTGCCTCATCCTCAGCCGACACAACCTCAGCAGGCTCAACCTTAACAGCCTTTTTAGCGCATGAAGCAATACACAGCAATCCAGGAATTACCAGCAATAAAACCAAACTTATCCATATTTTTTTCCGCATTTTCTCCTCCTTTATTATAAGTCTGCCATATTTTAATTACTTACTATGCCTGGCGACCATCTCGGATTTGTTTGCTCACCCGGCAGGGCAAGCAAAGATCTCTGGTCGGTTCCATAGGCGCTCATAACATAAATTCTATAAGGGCCTTCTCTGTTTGAACTAAAAGCGATAAGGCTTCCATCCGGCGACCATGAAGGGGATTCATTGTCTCCCTCATTAAAGGTCAATTGAAGCAGGTCATTGCCGTCAACACCAATTACATAGATATTAAATTCTCCGTTTTCCATGCCGCAATAGGCTATCTTGTCCCCATCTGGAGACCAGCTTGGTGATGTATTGTATCGCCCCTGAAAAGTTAATCTTTCGACGTTTCTGGAATCAATATCCATAATATAAATCTGCGGCGTTCCAGACCTGTTTGATACAAAGGCCATCTTTTTACCGTCCGGAGACCATGAAGGGGACACATCAATTCCCCGTTTGTTAGTCAATTTCTTAATAATTTTACCGGTTCCGGTCAACATATAAATTTCCGGGTCACCTGAAAATGAAAGAGTCGCAGCCAATGCAAATTTGCCGGGAACCCAGGCAGGTGTAATATTAATACCTTTTTTTTCGACTATAAAACCGCGTTTTTCCTTTAAATGCTCTATGTAAAGATCAGGCCTGCCTTTTTTGTAAGCAGTGTAAGCAATCCATTTTCCGTCACACGACCATGCCGGAGAAAGGGTGATATTTTTATTATGAGTTTTTTGGATCGGATTGTAACCATCAAATTCGCATATGTATATCTCCTTATTCCCTGAGCCTGTTGAGATAAAAGCTATTTTACTATCAAAAATACCCCTTTTGCCGGTTAGACAATGAATAACATCGTTGCAAAAACGACGTATCATTTTCCGTTGATCATTTATCCATCCTCTGTATCTTTTACCTATTAGCAATCTTGATTTAAAAGTATCATACAACCTGAGCTCCATGTCAATAATCTCATCCTTAACCTGGAGACTTCCGGTTATCAAAAGTTCAGCGCCGATACTTGTCCAGTTCTGAAAATTGATGTTCAAAGCGGTTATATCAGATTTCTCAGGATCAACAAGAAAGGCATCCCGGTCAAGCATTTTGAAATAACCTGTAAATTCCAAAGTTTCAGAGAGCAGATCAGAAGCCTTTTCAGACAAGCGTTTCTCAACCGGACTTTTAGCCATGGTCTTAAATAATGGAATTGCAATCGGTATCTTTCTCAGAAAAGGACTGTTTATATCAACATAATCATATTCTGACAGGCACAAAGCAGGACAAATCAAAAAGGATGCCATCATAACCAGGAAGATAATATAAGCGGGCCATGCCCGCAATCTGTTAACACGTTTCATAAACATTAATATCAACCATCATACTTCTATCTAAAGTGATCGGTTTCAGGTTCTTTAAATAAGCCCTATCGCAAGCCTGATGGAGTAAAAATCAGACCAAGGTTATAATACGGGCGCAAATACCCTTTTGGAAGCATGGGAAGCGGATTTGATTTCATAACCGCCTTATAGGCAGACTCATCAAAATAGCTGTTGCCTGACTTTTTTTCAAACCAAACATCTTTAATCTCGCCATTTCGCATAATCCTAATCACCACCACAGCCGCCAAATCGGTACGCCCCCCAGCCAACTGTTTGGAAAAAGCCCAGTTTTTTTCAATATAATATGAAATTTGCGCCCTATATATATCTATTAATTCAAGCGCTTTTTTTCCGCCGCCCCCAGGACTGCCCGGTACGCTGATAGAAGATGACGTCGCGCCTGTTCCTGATTGAGGCTCTTTACGGTCAATCGCCACTTTATTTTTTAAACGGTCAATTGCCTCGGCAACAGGATTTGGCCTTGCCTCCTCAACCTTCTTTTCAACCCGCGCAATAACGCTTTTCACAACCCTCGAAGATTTAAAAGTCTTTTTTTTGAGCGACTTTTTTATCCTCTTTCTTTTAGGGCTTACAGAAATGGCTTTCGAGGAATCTCGATCCGATTTTGCGACTCTTTCGGGTGAAATCCTGGAAACCGGCGCCTTTTCAGGTTTTGCGATTTTCTTTTCCAGCTCAAAACCGGTTAGTCTGCCCGGCGCTTTCTTCTGGCCAGGTAATGTAACCATGCTGACATTTATAACAGAAGGTGAAAAATGTTTATATGGCTTTGGGCCGGGCACAAAAATCAAAGCCGCAAAAAAGATCATATGCAATATTGCGGAAACAGCAAAAGTAAAAAACAGGACGCGCGGTTCCTCTTCCATCACTCGAAGCAAATAAGCATGACGGTTTAAATTTTTTTTCATTTGCCATTAGCTTTTTTTCTTTTTGTTCCCATCAATAATCGGCTCTGTCACCATACCTACCTTATCAATTCCCGCCCCTTTTATCTCCGACATAACACGAACTACTACCCCATAAGGAATTCCTTTGTCAGCACGAAGGTATATCTCACGGTCGATACGGCCCTCAAAAATTTTTATAAGTTTTTCTTTAAGAAAATCAAGCGTTACGTGGTAATCATTAATATATACCCGATTATTGCTGTCAATAGTAATAACAATGTAATCTTCTTTAGAAGAAAGGGGTTCCGAAACTGTTTTCGGCAAAGAAACATCTACTCCTTGCATCATCATCGGTGCGGTTACCATAAAAATGATCAATAGCACTAACATAACATCAACAAACGGCGTCACATTTATATCCGACATGAGTCTATTGTGGTCGCCGGATGTCATTTGCCACTCTCCTTTTCACTTAATAAGTCCCGCTCAATAATATTAAGAAAATCTGCGGAAAAACTTTGTAGTTCGGTTTCAATAATTCTTATTTTCTGCATAAAGTAGTTAAAAGCAATAACCGCAGGTATTGCCACAGCCAAACCTGCTGCTGTTGCAATGAGCGCCTCGGAAATTCCAGGAGCTACAACAGCCAGACTGGCCGAACCTTTAAGCCCGATACCATGAAAAGAATTCATGATACCCCATACTGTGCCAAACAAACCAATAAAGGGAGTTGTATTGCCGGTTGTGGCAAGAAAAGGAACAAGATGGGTCATTCGGGTTGTTTCTGTATTAATTGCCCGTCGCAAAGCTCTCTTGAGATTATCTATGCCTGCGAATTTGGCGTTTAATGATGGAATTTCAGTCTCAGATGATCGTTGAGATTGAGATGTTACTGAAACACCTGACTGGCTTAGTTTTTTAAGCTCAAAATATCCTACACGGAAGATTCTTGCAACAGGACTTCCTTGAAGATGTTTGGCCTTTACAAAAGCATCGGAAAGATCGCGGCTTTTCCAGAAAAAATCTGTAAAATATACCGACTCCTTAAATGCTCTTTTGATATATCGATATTTAACTATCATAATGGCCCATGATGTAATGGAAAAAAAAAGCAGGATAAGCAACACAAACTGCACCATAAGACAAGCATTATATACCATGTGGATCAAATCAGTCTGAATCATAAAAACATCTCCGGTTGATTAATTTAATATAAATTATAGTAATCTTAATACTCAAGTTTCGCACCCTTTTTATTTATTAAAGTCTCTAAACGGTAAGGGCCAAAATAAATTTTTAAAGCGAAATATTATACCTTAAACTTCGACAACGGCACCAATAACAAACATTAAGACACTGCTTGAAACCACGTATGAGTTCAGTATGTTATATATCCCTTGTGCCTGTTCTTGGCACAAGTCGTGGAGTGCTGGTTAAAAAAGACAGATAAATCATTTCGCTTGAAAAATTGAATTTGGCTCCTTTACCGCCTTGAGCTTGATAGAAATCAAGGGTGCGAAACTTAAATTATAGAAATAATATAAATCAGGCTATAGTGTCAAGGAATTTGGATGGTTTGTTGTTTGTGGAGGCTCAAGAATTATATTGACAGATCAGGCAGAACTACTTAGAAAAACAACGGGTTCAAATCAAAATCATTGCGCAATGTAAAGAAAAATATGAGCTGGTTTACAAATACATTTAAAACTTCCATCGGCAAAAAGCTGATAATGGCTGTAACAGGACTGAGCTTTATCTGCTTTCTTATGGCACATCTTGCCGGCAACCTTACTCTTTACGGCGGCGAAAATGCCTTCAACTCTTATGTCGAACGTCTTCATACATTTGGCCCGGTTATAACCCTAATAGAACTTGGACTTTTGTTTTTGATCATTATGCATATTTTAATCGGATCTGTTCTGTTTTATCAAAACATTCTCGCCAGACCGATCAAGTATAAGGTTTATAAAAGCGCAGGCGGCCGCAGCTTAGGTTCGGCAACCATGCCGTACAGCGGTTTTATTATTCTTGCATTTATCATTTTTCACCTTATTAACTTTCATTTTGCGGATAAAACAAACAATACTATTTTCCAAATTGTGGCTGAAGCTTTTGCAAACCCTTTATATATTGTCATATACATTGCCGCAATGATTGTTTTAGCAATCCATATCAGCCACGCTTTTTGGAGTCTATTCCAAACCATAGGCGTCAATCATCCTAAATATATGCCCCTTATAAGAATAGCAGGCATTGTAATCAGTCTGATTTTCGGTGTGGGATTTGGTTTTCTCCCGGTCTATGTTTCGCTTATTTGAGGATCAAAAAATATGCAACTTGACGCAAAAATTCCCGGAGGTCTGCTAACAGAGAAGTGGGATAGAAATCTTTTTGAGCTAAAGCTTGTCAGTCCTGCAAATAAAAAAAAACTTGATATTATTGTGGTTGGAACCGGCCTTGCCGGAGCTTCCGTATCTGCCACACTTGCCGAACTTGGCTATAACATAAAAAGTTTCTGCTTGCAGGATACCCCTCGCCGCGCCCATAGCATATCGGCTCAGGGCGGAATTAACGCTGCCAAAAATTATTCAAATGACGGCGATAGTATATGGCGCCTGTTTTATGACACTATAAAGGGGGGCGACTTCCGATCAAGAGAAGCCAATGTTTACCGCCTTGCCCAGATAAGTAATAATATTATTGATCATTGTGTTGCTCAAGGAGTGCCTTTCGCACGCGACTATGGCGGCCTGCTCGCAAATCGCTCTTTTGGCGGCGCGCAGGTATCCAGAACCTTTTACTCACGCGGCCAGACAGGCCAGCAACTTCTCCTCGGAGCTTACGGCGCATTAATGCGCCAGATTGCAGAAGGCAAAATCAAAACGTTTCCCCGCCGGGAAATACTGGATATTGTATTGGTCAACAATAAGGCAAGAGGGGTTGTTACAAGAAGTCTGATCACCGGTACAATCGAAACTCATGCCGCGGATGCCGTTGTTCTGGCTACAGGCGGCTACAGCAATGTTTTTTTTCTTTCTACAAATGCCATGACATCCAATGTCACAGCAAACTTTAAAGCTTATAAAAAAGGAGCCTTTTTTGCAAACCCCTGTTTTACGCAAATTCATCCCACATGCATACCTGTGCACGGCGCCTATCAATCCAAGCTTACACTTATGAGTGAAAGCCTGAGAAACGACGGCCGCGTATGGGTCCCCAAAAATCCAGGAGACAAACGGTCTCCGGATCAAATCCCGGAATCGGAAAGGGATTATTATCTTGAAAACAGGTATCCTGCTTTCGGCAACCTTGTTCCACGAGATGTGGCCTCACGCAACGCTAAAATGCAATGTGACATGGGCAAGGGGGTTGGCGAAACCGGGCTCGCCGTATACCTTGACTTTGATGATGCAATTAAAAGGGACGGCAAGGATGTTATTATAAAAAAATACGGCAATCTTTTTCAGATGTACGAAAAAATTACAGGCGATAATCCTTGTGAAAATCCCATGATGATCTATCCCGCTGTTCACTACACTATGGGCGGGCTGTGGGTTGATTACAATCTGATGTCTACTGTCCCCGGTCTTTTTGTAATCGGTGAAGCCAACTTTTCGGATCATGGAGCAAATCGCCTTGGAGCAAGCGCTCTGATGCAGGGACTGGCTGATGGGTATTTCATATTGCCTTACACAATAGGCGGATATCTTGCAGAAACCAGCATGCAGAAAGTAACAGCCGACCACCCTGAATTCAAAGATGCTGCAAAAAAATCTGAATCACGCATAAACAGGCTCCTGTCAATAAAGGGAAAGCGCACTGTTGATGATTTCCATAAAGAACTGGGCTCAATTTTATGGGAACACTGCGGCATGTCAAGAAATAGTGAGCAATTGTTAAGGGCGCAAAACCTAATCCGCGAACTAAGAGAAGAATTCTGGGAAAATGTTATTGTCCCGGGATCAGGCAAAGAATTCAATCAGAGTTTGGAGCGAGCCGGCCGCGTCGCCGATTTTCTTGAATTCGGAGAGCTGATGGTAATCGATGCTCTGGCGCGTAAAGAATCATGCGGGAGCCACTTCAACGAAGCATACCAAACAGAAGAAAATGAGGCAAAACGTAATGATAAAGACTTCTGCCATGTTGCCGCATGGGAGTTTGCAGGGGATGATAACGAGCCGGTATTTCACAAGGAACCTCTTGCCTTTGAGAATGTAGAATTAAGTCAAAGGAGTTACAAGTGACATCGACAACAGATAAAAAAAACATAAATTTAACATTAAAGATCTGGAGACAAAATGGGCCGGATAATAACGGCTTTGAAACATATTATGCCGATGACATATCAACCGACATGTCGTTTCTTGAGATGATAGACGTCATAAACGAACGGCTTACCCTTGAAGGGAAAGACCCTGTTGCATTTGACCATGATTGCAGGGAAGGAATATGCGGGACGTGCGGAACTATGATAAACGGCCGCGCCCATGGACCGGAAAAAGGCACAACACTTTGCCAGCTCCACATGAGGCATTTTGCAGACGGCGATACCCTTGTAATTGAGCCGTGGCGGTCAAGGGCATTTAAAATAATCAAAGACCTGGTTGTGGATCGCAGCCCTCTGGATAAAATCATTCAGGCAGGCGGCTATATTTCTGTAAACGCGGGCAAAGCGCCGGATGCAAACGCCATCCCAATCCCCCAGGAAACAGCAGAAACAGCGATGGATGCAGCCGCATGCATAGGATGCGGCGCGTGTGTTGCTTCATGCCCAAATGCATCCGCAATGCTCTTTGTTGGAGCAAAGATTTCTCATCTTGCTTTGCTGCCCCAGGGAAAGCCTGAAGCAATGATTCGTGTTATGGCTATGGTTAATGAGATGGACAGGCAATGTTTTGGAAACTGCACAAACCACAGAGAATGTGAAGCAGAATGTCCAAAGGAAATTTCAATAACCAATATTGCCCGCTTAAACCGCGAATTTATAAAGTCAGGCCTTTTTTAAACTGTTTCTTTTTAACACGGCAGTTTAACCGCTAAGCTCCTTTGAGCGGTTGGCTGCCGCGGCTATTGCCTCGATTATGCTTTGCTTGACCTGGTTTTTGTCCAGTACTTTGAAGGCTGCTTCAGTTGTGCCACCGGGAGAGGTTACTTTCCGGCGAAGAAGTTCCGGGGATTCATTCAGTTCTTCCATGAGCTTAACAGCTCCTTTTAAGGTTGCAATGGTCAGCGTTGCAGCATAATTCGGTTCAAGACCAACACAGATGCCTCCTTCGATCATAGATTCTATAAAATAAAAAACATAGGCCGGCCCTGAACCTGACAGAGCGGTTACAGCATCGATATCTTCTTCATTAAATTCGATTACTTTGCCCATTGCTTCAAGAATGGATCTGACGATTTTGATATCATCATCTGAAGCATGTCTGTTTGCGCTCATTCCGGCCATGCCGGCTAAAACAAGAGCCGGTGTATTCGGCATCACCCGTATTACAGGAAGCTTAATCCTGGATTTTTCGTCAAGAGGTGCATAAAGAATATCTTCAATTTTTCGCAGAGGAATTCCTGCTGCAATTGAAACAACCAGTTTTTGGTTATGAATTTTGTAGCCCTTTTGCTCCGCAATTTGAGAGAGTACCTGCCCTATATGCTGTGGTTTTACAGCAAGTACAATAATATCGCATGTCGAAAAAAGTTCAACATTGTCGCTTAAAACGGATATGCCGTAAGATGAGCGCAAAACATTCAGGCGATCTTTATTTATATCGCTGACATATATCATTGAAGGAGATAATATGTTAGATTTTATAATAGCCCCAACAAATGCTTCCCCCATATTGCCGGCCCCAATAAAACCGATTTTCTTGTTAATCTCAGACATGCTGCCTCCATATATAAAGTTCAGGGTTCCCGGTTCAGGGTTAATTGAACCTCTGAACCTCTGAACCCTGAACCTATTTAAACATATAAATAGCGGTTTGATATATGGCATGTCAATGATTTTGCTTGAAACATCTTGACTTATCATTTAGAAATATTTAGTTTTTATATTAAATGGGGTCGATTTTTTATAATCACAACCAGTGGCTGGAACAAAAAAATTAAAATATAAGGTTTTTGTATGTTTATAGTTGGTTATCTTTTAATAGCTGTAGCAAAGGTCATTGATATTGTTTTGCTTTGCTTTATGTGGATTGTTGTAGCACGGGCTGTCTTGTCCTGGGTGAATCCGGATCCTTATAATCCTATTGTTCGTTTTATTCACAATGTTACCGAACCGGTTCTATATCGCATACGCCAATTCCTTCCTGTTAACTTCGGTGGTATTGATCTTTCACCGATTATTGTTTTTTTGGTGATTATTTTTCTCCGCACCTTCATTGTCAGCAGTCTGTCCAGATTATCTGAAACCTTGTTATAATTAATTAAAAAGCAGGTGATATGTCATGAAAATCACACCAATTGAAATTCAACAGCAGCAGTTTAAAGTAAGATTCAGAGGATTTGACGTCAGGGAGGTTGACAGGTTCCTTGAACAGATGACTGATACTTTTGAATTGTTACAGCAAGAAAATGAGAATGCACAAAACGAGATTCGCAGAATCAAGCTCGAAAGCCAGGGATACAAAGAGCGTGAAGAAACATTCAAGCGCGCCATGCTCAACTCTCAGAAAGTTCTGAATGAGATGAAGGAAAATGCTCGAAAATCGGCTGAGTTAATTATCGCAAATTCTGAATTAAAGGCGGAAAAAATCTTAAACAGAGCTCATAAAAGGCTTGCCCAGTTGCATGAAGACATCGCAGAATTGAAACGGCAGCGAATGCAAATCGAAGTTCAGATCCGCTCGATAATTGAAGTGCACAGCAAACTTCTTGAAATCGGGAATGAGGGGATGAAGGCTATGGATGAGGAAGATGCCAAATTGAAATTGCTAAAACAGTCAACATAGGAGCGACAAATGGCAAAAATAGATGCTTTTTTTAAATTGATGCACGACCAGGGCGCTTCAGATCTTCATCTTATATCAGGACAGCCTCCTGTTCTCAGAATAAGAGGCGAGATGGAGAGGGTCAAATATAAGGTGCTTGACAATGATGAGCTTAAGGCCATGCTTTATGAAATTGCGCCCGAAGAAAAGGTAAAGGTCTTCGAGGAAACAGGGGATGTTGATTTTGGATATGAGATACCGGGGCTTGCAAGGTACAGGGCAAATTTCTTTATGCAGAAATATGGCGCTGCCGCGGTTTTTAGAGAGATTCCGGCAGATATAATGACCGCCGAGCAGCTTGGTCTTCCTCCTGTTATAACAAAAATGGCTTCCCTTCCAAGAGGTCTGGTTCTGGTGACCGGGCCAACAGGAAGCGGAAAGTCGACCACACTTGCTGCAATAATTGATGAAGCAAATCGAACCCGTAAGGATCATATAATCACTGTCGAAGATCCCATTGAATTTGTTCACAAAAGTCAGAGTTGCATAGTCAACCACCGTGAAGTCGGTCTTCATACAAAGACATTCAGCGCAGCCTTGCGCGGCGCTTTGCGCGAAGATCCCGATATTATTCTGGTCGGCGAAATGAGGGACCTGGAAACTATATCGCTTGCCATAGAGGCCGCATCTACCGGGCACCTTGTTTTTGGCACCCTTCATACATCCAGCGCGCCTAAAACGGTTGACCGTGTTATCGAGGTTTTCCCCGCAAGTGAACAGTCACAGATCCGTTCCACGCTCTCTGATGGGCTCAGAGCCGTAGTAGCGCAGGTATTGTTTAAAAGGATTGATAAAAAAGGGCGCTGCGCTGCGCTGGAGATATTGATAGCAAACCCTGCTGTTCGGAATCTGATTAGAGAAGGGAAAACTTACCAGATACCTTCAATGATTCAGACCGGCAAGAAATACGGGATGCAGCTTTTGGATGACTCTATTATGGAACTGTATAAAAAAGGGTGGATAAGCGCTGACGAAGCTTATATGAAATCGAATGATAAAACCAGATTCAGACCCTTTTTAAAGACTCCGCCCACAGACTTTACAGAAGCATAATGAGACCTTTGCAAAATGCCCCCTTTTGCCCAATTACTGCGTCAGGCTCAAATTTTAAGCCTCGAAATACTCAATGTATTCCTACGTTTAAAATTTTCGCCTTCCTTGAACTTGAGCAAAAGGGGGCATTTTTCAAAGGTCTCATAATATTTAAGTGGAGATTATATCATGAAAAAGCAGGAAATTGATTATCTATTGACAAAGATGCTTGATGCTGGCGACAATATTTCCGATCTTAATATAACGGTCGGCAAATCGTTTCAGGTAGAGAGTTCCGGCGAGCTTATCCCTGTTAAAATAGACCCTCCTTTTCACAGACTCACACCGTTTCAAACCGAAATTTTCGCCCTTAATCTGATTAACCAGGACCATCGCCTTACTGAGACACTTCTATCAGAGGGTTCGTGCGATTTGTCATACGAACTTCACGGCAGGGGGCGTTTCAGAGTAAATATCTTTTCTCAGATGAGCAACTATTCGATTGTTTTGCGAAAACTGGAATCTAAGATTCCCACACGCCAGAAGCTAAAGCTCCCAAAGGCATTTGAAAAAATTGCCCTGGAGAAAAACGGGATTATTCTGGTTACAGGCTCGACAGGGTCTGGAAAAACAACCTCCCTTGCAGCGGTTCTCAACGAGATCAACGAGACTAAATCGGTTCATGTTGTGACCCTTGAAGACCCTGTGGAATATCAGCATCCGCAAAAAAAGGCCACCTTCAACCAGCGGGAGATGGGAAACGATTTTGACACCTTTGCCAGCGGACTAAGGGCTGCCCTCCGCCAGGCTCCCAAGGTAATTCTGGTCGGCGAGATGCGTGACAGGGAAACGGTTGAAATTGGCCTTAGCGCCGCGGAAACAGGCCACCTGGTCTTAAGCACTCTCCATACCGTGGACGCAGGGCAAACAATCAACCGTATTCTTGGTATGTTCAACACAGAGGAGGAAAACCAGATTCGTATCCGGCTTGCCGATACTGTCCGCTGGATTGTATGCCAGAGGCTTCTTCCAAAGGTCGGCGGGGGACGTGTTGCCGCCTTTGAAATCATGGGGACCAATCTACGGATAAAAGATACGATTTTGCAGGGAGAATCAGAGGGCAAAACTTTTTATGAAATAATTGGCGCTGGAAAGGCCTTTGACATGACAACCTTTGATGACTATATAGTAAATTTGTATGAAAAAGGCCTGATCACCGAAGAAACAGCTATGGCCTATGCTTCCCGCAAAGGAATTGTTGGCCGTGGAATCGATTCGGTTAAGAGCGGCCGCGGGGAGGCTACCACAGATATCGAAGACCTGCAGGTTGACAGTGATTACGGAAAAACGAGGAAATAATAATGGATATTGTTTGTAAGCAATGCAAAAGCAAGTTTAAAATTCCGGACGAAAAGGTTCCCAAGGGCCAAATTTTCACACTTTCATGTCCAAAGTGCAAAAATAAAATTTCCATTGATACACGCCAGGACGTTTCTCCATCATCTAAAGAGAAGCCGCAGCCATCGACTGCAGCAGAGCCTGTCACAAAAAAGACTATTATCGATGAAGTAGACTCCGGCACTTATGATGCCTCGGAAAAACCTTTTGATTTTCTGGAAGAGGGAGCACAGACAGCCCTTCTGTGTGAGCCGGATTCGGCTGTTAGAAGCAAAGTCAGGTCCACCCTGGAAAACATGGGATATAATGTTACTGAACCGGAGTCTGATAGAGATGCCCTCAAGCAGATGCGCTTTCATGTCTTTGATCTGGTGGTGTTAAACGAAGTATTTAGCTCCGAAAACCCGGACGAAAACAATGTCATGAAGTATCTGGAACGGCTTCCTATGGCCACACGACGGAAAATCTTTGTGGTTCTTGCTACCAACCGATTCCGCACCACGGATAACATGGCAGCCTTTAACAAGAGCGTCAACATTGTTGTCAATACGAAAAACATAGATGAAATAGGAAAAATTATTAAAAAGGGCTTGTCCGACAATGCGGCTTTTTACCGCGTTTTCAAGGATTCCCTTGTTAAAACAGGGAAGGTGTAATGAGACCTTTGCAAAACGCCCCCTTTTGCTCAACTTCTGCGTCAGGCTCAAATTTTAAGCCTCGAAATACTCAATGTATTCCTACATTTAAAATTTTCGCCTTTCTTGAATTTGAACAAAGTTGAGCATTTTTCAAAGGTCTCAGTTTTTTATTTTTTCATAGATGATGCGTAATCCTTCCAGGGTCAGGGAAGTATCTACCAGGTCTATGCTCTCGCAAATTTCGGCCATGATTTTGGCCAGCCCTCCTGTGGCAATTATTTTGGGGTTGGTTCCCATCTCTGTTTTCATCCGCCTGACAATTCCATCCACAAGGCCGGCATGTCCATAAATAATGCCTGATTTCATGCTGCTCGTGGTATCTTTACCGATTACTCTTTCAGGAGGCTTAAAAATTTCCACTCTGGGCAGTTTGGATGTTTTTTCAAACAGAGCCTCGGAAGAAATTATAATTCCGGGACTGATTGCACCGCCAAGATATTCACCCTTTGTCGATATGGCATCAAAGGTCGTGGCTGTGCCAAAATCCACTACAACAAGGCTGACTTTATATTTATGAAAGGCCGCAACTGCATTTACGATCCTGTCTGCCCCAACCTCTGCTGGATTGCTGTAAAGAATCGGCATTCCGGCGGCTGATTTTGCATCTACCCAGCATGGAGCGTGTCCTAAGTATTTATGGCAGAATGAATCCAGAATAGCCGCCATTGGTGGAACCACGCAGGAGATTATTGTTTTATCTATTTTATTAATGTCAATATTGCTTCCCGCAAAAAGATTAGATACAAGAAGGTTGAACTCATCTTCCGTAGTATTTTTTTCTGAGCGAATGCGCCAGTCTTTTAAAAGATGACTGCCATCATAAATGCCCATTACAATATTTGTATTTCCAATATCTATAACTAAAAGCATATATTAACTATCCATAAAAAATCGTAATAGTTCACCGCAGAGCCGCAAAGAACGCAGAGATTAGGGGTTTTTTGTTTTAAAAAAAAGGACTTCTTTGCGTCCTCTGCGGCTTTGCGGTAAATGAAAAATCAAATTCGTGCATTTTTAATAGCATCAACGATTTTTATTGTCTTATATGTTCCGGCAACATCATGGACACGCACAATATTGGCTCCATGTAAAACCGCAGCTGCAACCGCTGCCTGGGTGCCGGTTTCCAGCGCAGGTATATCAGCCTTGATATCTCTGGCTGGTTTGTCAAAAAGGATGTTTCTAATAAATGATTTTCTTGAAGGTCCTATAAGAATAGGCGCATCCAGACTTGTAAATTCATGCAGATGCTTAATTAAAAGCAGATTATGTTCAACTGTCTTACCAAAACCGATTCCAGGATCAATAATGATTTTTGATCTTGAAATCCCGTTTTTTTCAGCCATGTTGATTGCATTTTCTAAAAACTTTTTGATCTCATTGATAAGATCATCATAAACAGGCGACACCTGCATTGTTTTGGGGTTTCCTTTCATATGCATCAAAACAACCGGAACCCCGTATTTGGCGGCAACAGCCGCCATGTTATTGTCGCTGCGCAATGCTCCGATATCATTTATTATGGAAGCGCCAGCTTCAATGGCCTGTTTGGCAACGGGTGTCTTTGTTGTATCGATGGAGATTGGTATTGAAATCCGTTTTGAGAGTCTTTCAATAACAGGCACAACGCGCCTGGCTTCCTCCTCAACAGAAACCGCATCGGAAAAGGGCCGGGTGGATTCCCCTCCGACATCAATAATATCGGCTCCGTCTTCAACAAGTTTTTCTCCATGAGCAACAGCGGCATCTGTGGTAAAAAAGCTGCCTCCGTCTGAAAATGAATCAGGGGTAACATTCAAAATACCCATTATCCGGGTACGCATGCCAAAAGATAAAGTATGCCCGCCGCACGAAATATTATATGTTTTCATTCTCTTTAACTTCAGGCTTATCAGACGACAGCTTAAATTCCGGCTTCATGGAGTGTATGAGTTCATCAAGCTCGGATCCCTTGACCGTTTCCTTTTTAAGTAGAAGTTCCGCGAGTTTGTGTAAAATGTCTATATGTTCCTTTAATATATTGCCGGCCTGGTTATATGCTTTATTGACCAGGTTGGTTACCTCCTTGTCTATCTTTTTCGCCGTTTCTTCAGAGTAATCCCGGTGCTGAGATATTTCACGGCCAAGAAAGATTTGTTCTTCATCCTTTGCGTAAGAAAGCGGACCAAGCTCTTCACTCATACCCCAGGAACGCACCATCCTTTGGGCAAGTTCGGTTGCCTGTTTGATATCATTTGCAGCGCCGGTGCTGATCCGGTCGAAAACAATTTCTTCGGCTACCCGTCCTCCAAAGGCGACCGAGAGTTCATTTTCAAGCTGATCTTTAAATCTGAAATCCCTTTCTTCAGGCAAGAACCATGTAACACCTGCCGCCCGGCCTCTTGGTATAATGGTTATCTTATTAATCGCATCTGTATTGGGCAACAAACGGGCAACAAGGGCATGCCCTCCTTCATGATACGCTGTGACTTTTCTATCCTCTTCCTTGACGACTTTCGACTTGCGCTCAAGTCCCATGTAAACTTTATCTTTTGCATCTTCCAGGTCGGACATATCGATCTTTTCTTTGTTTCTTTTAGCGCCAAGGAGAGCTGCTTCATTAACCAGGTTTTCCAGGTCTGCGCCGGAAAAACCGGGCGTTCCCTTTGCCAGAATTATTGGATCGACATCGGGCGCAACAGGTGTTTTTTTTATGTGAACCTTAAGAATTTCTTCACGGCCCTTTATATCAGGCAGCGAAACAACTATCTGACGGTCGAAACGGCCGGGACGCAAAAGAGCGGGATCAAGCACATCCGGCCGGTTTGTGGCAGATATCATGATAACGCCTTCATTTGATTCAAATCCGTCCATTTCTACAAGAAGCTGGTTTAATGTCTGTTCCCTTTCGTCATGTCCCCCTCCGAGACCGGCCCCCCTGTGTCTTCCTACAGCATCGAGTTCGTCAAGGAAGATGATACAGGGGGCGTTCTTTTTGCCCTGAACAAAAAGGTCTCTTACGCGTGACGCTCCTACACCGACAAACATTTCTACAAAATCTGAGCCGCTGATGCTAAAGAAAGGAACCCCTGCTTCGCCTGCAATCGCGCGTGCAAGAAGAGTTTTTCCTGTGCCTGGAGGTCCCATCAGAAGAACCCCTTTGGGTATTCGTCCTCCAAGACGTGTAAACTTTTTAGGCTCTTTCAGAAACTCAATAATTTCACCAAGCTCTTCCTTTGCCTCGTCGATTCCCGCAACATCGTCAAATGTTACTTTTTTTGACTGGTCAGATTGCAGCCGCGCGCGACTTTTGCCGAATGAAAGCGCCTTACCCCCTCCGGCCTGCATTTGACGCATAAAAAATATCCATATCCCTATGAGAACAATCATGGGAAGCCATGAAACAAGAATAGATATATACCAGGGTGATTCGGATGGCGGTTTTGCATTGATAGACACACCCTTTTGCCTGAGAATTTTGATAAGATCGGCATCCTGGGGCGCAAATACCTTGAAACGATTGCGGTTTATATCTGTGACAGAAAGTTCCTGGCCCTGTATCACCACCTCAGCCACCCTTTCATCTTCCACCATGGCAAGAAAGTCTGAGTAAGTGATCTTAGTTTCAGGTATGCGCTGCTGGTTGAAAAGATTATATAACATTACCATCATCAAAGTGATGACTATCCATAAAGCGAGATTTTTATAAAATGGGTTCAAAAGATAATACCTCCATAAAAGAGATCTGTTTTCGTGAACTGTGAACCTTGAACCGTGAACTGTTGCCATAAATATTAATCATTATTGTTAATTAGGCAAGTATAAGTTCGGCCTTTAGCACAATTCTTGTTGATGGTTTAATCTTAACTGAATCATCGATCCTCAGGCCAACGACCCAGATTATTTTCCCTTTGCTAAGCAGGATCGGATATCTTAATCGTTCGAGCCTTGCGATTTTGTTATTTATAAAAAATTTTTTTACTTTTTGGGTGCCTGCCATACCAAGTGGTTGAAAATAATCACCAGGCCTAAATGGCCTGCAAACCAAAGGAAAAGCAACATCAACCATATCAAAAAAAGCAATATTATGTCCAGCGCAATGGAGGTCAGGCAAGTTTTCAATATTGATTTTAGAAAATTTCAGATTCAGGTTTATCTCTTTTATATATACTGATTCAGGCTTATGACCCGGTTTTACGATACTGTATTTAAAAGAAACCGGTTCGATATTGCCGGCCTTTATATTCAGGTCCCGCAACCTCTTTTTTTCTTTTGAAAAGCAGAGAAGATCTTTGTTCCGCTCAATCCTGATACGGTCGGGAAGATCGATACAGGCAATGGGCCGTCCGCTTTTCAAAAGACTAATCGCCAAGTCTATATGAGAAAATGTAATGCGCCTTAAATCCCCTTTTACCTCGGCAATTGCTTTTCTTATTACCCTTCTTTGCACCGCTGGATCTATTTCGTCAATTCCTGTCGCTGAAAGAATAATCTTATCATTCTGGATGGATATAGCGAATTTTTTGAATATTGAATTTATATTACTTTCAATCCATTTTTCTTCAGATCTTATAATTAAAGAAAGACGGTTAAGGGTTTCGACTATCCTTGGGTTGTACGATTCTTTTAGCAAGGGAATTAATTGATGACGCACTCTATTTCTAAGGTATCTCATATCCTTGTTGGATTTGTCTGAAACGTACCTTAACTTTTTTGCTTCTAAAAAATCAATGATTTCGGATCGTCTCACATTTATCATGGGTCGAACAATCTGCCTGTTGCTATTTTTGCAGTTTCTCACGGCGGGTATCCCTGCAATACCGAGGGGACCGCTCCCTCGAAGCAAATACATCAATACAAGTTCCGCATTATCATCAGAATGATGGCCAAGAGCAATTTTGTTGAATCCATTTCTTTCCGCAACCTGGTCATAAAAGGCATAACGAACACGTCTGGCTGCTTCTTCCAGAGAGAGTTTATGCTGCTTCTGATATTTGCGAACATCTTTTTTCTTAATATAACAGGGCAGATCAAGCTGTTTGGCAAGGGATACAACAAATTCAGCATCATCATCTGAATCTTTTTTGCGAAGGCAGTGATTAAGGTGAGCAACACCAAGCGTGCATGAGAACTCGGGAGCTAATGAAAGCAATATATGGAGAAGAGCGACGGAATCAGGCCCTCCTGACACACATATCAGCACAGAATCACCTGGTTGAAACATCCTGTAAGCTGTAATGGCCTGTTTTACAGCAGAAAATATCTTATTATAGCCTTTGAGCGATGCTGGCATGAATCAACTCGGATCTTTTTTTACTCCATACTCCTACAATGCCGGAACGGACGGAAACCTCGGTAATCCTGTCTGTTATCATTACAATTTTTATTTTAACCGATGTTTTGTCGGAGCACCTGCCTTTAATTATTGCGGTAATACCAACCGGTGTTTTTCCTGTAATAGTTATTTTAAGGCTTTTTAAAGCAGCGGTGCAGGCAATGATTGTTTTATCAAGAGATGCCTGATACGACTTTTTTAATTCGCCGCACTTATAAGTACAAACTGCCGCGCCGGTGCCGACTCCGACAACAAAGAATGCACAACCGGTAGTTATAAGACAGCAGGCTAATAATATCGGTATCAAAAATTTTTGTCTCATAAATTTATTATTAATGATTTTGTGAAAATCAGCAAGAAATAATTTAAATAAAACTATGATGGCGTCGTAAAAAGTCAAAAAACCATTTTTTACGAGATCATCAAAGTTAATTTTTTTCTCTTGAAAAAATAATATTATGAATTATAAGTAATACATGGTTGTGCTAGGCGGGGAGCTAGCGGTGCCCTTTTCCCGAAATCCGCTTTATGCGGGGCTGAATTCCCTCTAAAGGGTTTTTATTCCGAAAAATTGTAAGTCATCCCGATCGGACACTGCGCAACAGACGGTCGCGAACCTCGTCAGGTCCGGAAGGAAGCAGCGATAAACGATGCGGTCTGTGTCGCGGATCGATCCCGGTCAATTTCTTGGCTTATATTTTTCTGAAAAAGATTCGACAGGGGGTGCGCAACCATTTTACAAATGTCCTGCCTCTAAAGCTATCCTTATAATTACCGCCTTGACAATATTCCAAATAGTATTATTTTTTTAAACAATATTTTGATGAATTCGTAAAAAGTCGAATTCATCAAAATTAACGCTTAAAACTTAAAAAATTTCATATGAGACCTTTGAAAAATGCTCAATTTTGTTCAAGTTCAAGGAAGGCGAAAATTTTAACCGGAGGAATATATTGAATATTTCGAGGCTTAAAATTTGAGCCTGACGCCGAAATTGGGCAAAAGGGGGCGGTTTGCAAAGGTCTCATATAAAACAGGAGCATATACCTGCTAATGTCTGACAAAAAGAAAATAAAAATAGCTGTTGAAACTAAAGAGGTTGATTCAGCAAAAAAAGAGTTGAAAAAAACCGATGCAGCGAAAAAGCATAAAAAAAAAGGTCATGATTTAATTAAGGAGATGGAAGCCAAACTAAAGGCTGCGCAAGAAGAATCCAAAGAAACGTATGATCGTTTTTTAAGGGTTTCAGCCGAGTTTGAAAATTACAAAAAGCGATCATCTCGAGAAATGGATGAATTCAGGAAATTTGCAAATGAGTCCTTAATTAAAGAGATGCTTTCAGTGGTTGATAATCTTGAGCGCGCAATAAATTCTTCCAACGATGCCAAGCAGGCAAATTCCGGCTTAGTGGAAGGGGTTGATATAACCCTTAAAGAGATACTTAAAATTTTTGAAAAGTTTAACGTAAAACCTGTCGAATCATTGAAAAAGCGTTTTGATCCCAATTTTCATCAGGCTGTAATGACTGAAGAAACAGATGATTATACTGAACATACCGTTATAAATGAGCTTCAAAAGGGTTACATGATGCATGACAGGCTGCTGCGACCTGCTATGGTTGTAGTTTCCATGCCAAAAGTCAAATCAAATGATGAAAAAAGCTCAACTATTAAAAATAAAAATGATAAAATAAATTAGATATAAGATCAAGGAGGAAAATAATGGGTAAGATAATTGGAATCGATCTCGGCACTACAAATTCGTGCGTAGCCATAATGGAAGGAACCAAAGCAAAGGTAATTACGAATCCCGAAGGTGGTCGCACAACACCTTCTATTGTCGCAACAACAGACAAAGGGGAGAGGTTGGTCGGTCAAATTGCAAAGAGGCAGGCTATCACAAATCCTGAGAATACGGTTTTTGCTGTTAAACGACTTATAGGCCGGAAGTATGCATCACCTATAGTTCAAAATGATATAAAAATACTTCCTTATAAGCTGGAGCAGGCAAGCAATGGAGATATCCGCATAAACCTTAGCGGTAAACTTCACAGTCCTGCGGAAATATCATCTTTTATACTGGCAAACCTCAAGAAAACAGCTGAGGAATATCTTGGCGAAAAGGTTACGGATGCGGTAGTTACCGTGCCGGCCTATTTTAACGATAGTCAGCGTCAGGCTACTAAAGATGCCGGAAAGGTTGCCGGTCTTAATGTTTTAAGGATTATTAATGAACCGACTGCCGCGTCTCTTGCTTACGGCCTAGAGAAGAAAAAAGAGGAAAAGGTGATTGTTTTTGATCTTGGTGGAGGAACGTTTGATGTATCCATACTTGAAATCGGCGAAGGTGTATTTGAAGTAAAGTCTACAAGCGGCGATACCCATCTTGGAGGGGAAGATTTCGATCTCAGGCTAATCGATTATCTGGCAGATGAATTTAAAAAGGATCAGGGAATTGATATCAGAAATGACAAGATGGCCCTGCAACGGCTTAAGGAAGCGGCTGAAAAGGCAAAGATGGAATTATCCACATCTATGGAAACAGATGTTAATCTTCCCTTTATAACTGCCGATTCCAGCGGCCCAAAGCACCTTAACATTAAGATAACCAGGGCAAAGCTGGAAGCCCTGACAGGTGCTCTGTTAGACAAACTTGAAAACCCGTGCCGTATTGCGCTCAAGGATTCAGGCCTGGCTACCAAAGATATAAATGAGGTTATCCTGGTTGGCGGCATGACACGCATGCCGGCTGTTCAGGAAAGGGTCAAGAAGATATTCGGCAAAGAACCACACAAGGGGGTTAATCCTGATGAAGTTGTCGCGATCGGCGCCGCTATTCAGGGAGGTGTCCTGAAAGGAGATGTCAAGGATGTTCTGCTTCTTGATGTTACACCCCTTTCACTTGGCATTGAAACCCTGGGCGGAGTTATGACAAGGCTTATTGAAAAGAATACAACCATTCCTACAAAAAAAAGCCAGATTTTTTCAACCGCCGCAGACAGCCAGCCGGCTGTTTCAATTCATGTGCTCCAGGGTGAACGTGAAATGGCGGCAGGCAATAAGACACTCGGGCGTTTTGAATTGGTTGGCATACCCCCTGCTCCGAGAGGTATCCCACAAATAGAGGTATCATTCGACATAGACGCAAACGGCATTGTTAACGTGTCTGCAAAGGATCAGGCTACCGGCAAGGAGCAGTCTATTCAGATTACGGCCTCTTCCGGACTGTCAAAGGAAGATATAGACAAACTGATCAAAGACGCGGAGCTTCATTCCGAGGATGACAAAAAGAAAAAGGAGCTGGTAGAAGCCCGCAATACAGCCGATACCCTGATTTATTCAACCGAAAAATCTATGAAAGACCTTGGAGACAAGGTAGACACTGCAACTAAAAGTAAAATTGATGAGATTATCAGCCGCCTTAAAAAGGCTATGGAAGGGGATGACAAGGAAGAAATCAAACGCCTGAGCGAGGAACTGACACAGTCTTCCCATAAGCTGGCAGAAGCCATGTATCAGCAGGCATCACAGACAGGGAAACAGCAGGCTGAACCTGGCGCGGAAGGAGCCGCTCAGCCAGGACCTTCTACTCCTGACGAGGATGTTGTAGATGCCGATTTCGAGGAAGTAAAAAGCGATGATAAAAAATAGTATGAAATAGAAATTATTTTAACAGTTCAGCCACTAAGGCACAAAAGCACAAAGAAGGGATATGATTGATCAATTAAGGGATTGAGGAATTAAGGAATTAAAATCAGTAGAATACCTTTAATTCCTAAATTCCTAAATTCGCAATTAAGCGAAGCGAATCCCTAAATACCTAAATTCGCAATTCCTAAATTACGAATTATATTATAATCTTGGTGTCTTGGTGTCTTTGTGGCTGAACTATTACAAGATATGCTTATAACTGAAATATTAGAAAAAAATGCCGCCGACTATGGCGAAGAAATCGCTCTTATCGAGAGAGAACCCGCCAAAAACACACGCAGGCAGATTGCCTGGAATGAATTCAACAGCCAGGCAAACAGCATCGCCAATTCACTGATCGCCATGGGAATTAAAAAGGAAGACAAGGTCATCCAGCTCATGATGAACTCTCTTGAATGGCTTCCTGTTTATTTCGGCATACTTCGTTCAGGCGCCTGGGCTGTTCCGCTGAATTTCAGGCTGTCAGCCGATGATATCATGATGTGTGCCGAAACGGCGCAGGCAAAGGTTTTTATCTTTGGAGAGGAATTTATTGACAAGATAAATTCAATAAAAGCTTATTTAGACAAAACAGTTGCCACCTATATATTTGTCGGCAATGATGATAAACGTCCGGATTATGCTCGGCAATACAAAGATGTTTTTTTATCAGGCTCCATTATAAATCCAAAGATTGAAATAAAACCCTCTGATGGCGCAGCGCTGTATTTTACTTCAGGGACTACCGGCAGGCCAAAGGCCGTGCTTTTGACTCATAGAAATCTTGAATTTGCCTGTCTGGTTGAGCGCGATCATCATAAACAGACACATAAAGATAACTTTTTGTGCATACCTCCTCTTTACCATACAGGCGCAAAGATGCATTGGTTCGGCAATTTTATTGTCGGGGCAAAATCGGTTATCCTGAAAGGGGTTAGCCCAAAATGGATATTGGAAACGATTTCCGAAGAAAAAGCAACTATTGTATGGCTTCTTGTTCCCTGGGCACATGATATACTTGTCGCCATTGAAAATAAGGATATAAACTTAAGCGACTATAAGCTTGATCAATGGCGATTAATGCATATCGGCGCTCAGCCTGTTCCTCCAAGCCTTATTAAAAAATGGAAAAAGGTTTTCCCTGATCATGATTACGACACCAACTATGGCCTTACAGAAGCCACAGGCCCGGGTTGCGTGCATCTTGGAATGCAAAATCTCCATAAGGTCGGCGCGATAGGACTTCCCGGGTTTGAGTGGAAATGTATGATTGTCGATAGCAATATGAAAGCCCTGCCCAGAGGAGAATCAGGCGAGCTCCTGGTAAAAGGGCCGGGAGTCATGAAGGAATACTATAAAAATCCCGAGGCAACGGCTGAAACATTGATTGATGGATGGCTTCTTACAGGGGATATCGCGCGTATGGATGATGACGGATTTATATGGCTGGTTGATCGGAAAAAGGATGTTATAATATCGGGCGGCGAGAATATTTTTCCTGTTGAGATCGAAAACTTTTTAATGGACAATGACAAAATTCATGATGTCGGAGTAATCGGCGTGCCTGATGATCGTCTTGGAGAGGTTGTTGCGGCTGTTATAAAGCTAAAACCAGCAGCAGATATGAACGAAGAAGATGTGTTTAAGTTTTGTGAAGAGCTTCCAAGATATAAAAGGCCTAAGAAAATATTTTTCGACGATGTCCCGAGAAGCCCCACCGGCAAGATAGAAAAGCCGAAGATGAGAAAAAAGTTCGGTTGTATCTTTTAAGCCTGCCCCCCATAAGCGCTAACGAGCGGCTTGGTGTCCATGCGGGAGGCTTACGATCAGCGCACCATTGGCACGAACCGCACGGGAAGATCATCAACTTTTTCTATACGTCCTGATTTTTTGCGAAGGATAACCAGACGTTGCATGTAGACACCGAGGGGCAAAATCATTCGCCCACCTTCTTTTAATTGATTTACCAAGGCTTGCGGGACATCTTCCGGCGCGCAGGTTACTATAATGGCATCAAAAGGACTATGTTCCGGCCAGCCTTTATAACCATCACCAGTCAGCACCTTGACCTGCTCATACCCCTCTGTGGTCAGAGCTTTACGGGCATGATTTGCCAGTTCGGGTATGATCTCAATGCTGTAAACCTCCGCGCCCAACTCGGCAAGAATGGCGGCTTGATACCCTGACCCTGTGCCAATTTCAAGCACCTTTTCTCCGGTCTGAATATTCAGTTTTTCTGTCATATAAGCGACAATATAGGGTTGCGAGATCGTCTGATCATAACCGATGGGACAGGGGTGGTCCCCATAAGGTGAGGCAACACCGAGATATTCTTCAGGGATGAATTTGTGACGCCAGACAGTACTCATAGCTTTTAGCACCCGCTCATCCTTACTACCGTATGCGCGCAGTTGCTGTACCATTGCGGCGCGTTTTTCCGCCCAATCGTAGTTTCCCCTTTTATCAGTCATCTGATTTTCCGAACACGAAGCTAAAAGCAGCCCGCCTAACAACAACACAAAACCAAGGTACACCAGAGCTCTTTTCATAACACCTCCCTTAGTTTGCAAAAAATGTGAAGGTTTAGTAAATGTAACCCATGAAATTCTGTTTCATTATAAACCCAAAATCAGGAAAGGAAAGGTTCAATCCGGATCGTTGCCATCGGTGGTGATGGCACCATCAATGAAGTAGTAAATGGCATGATAAGGGTTTGCATGCAAGATAAAGATAGGCCCGGCAATTATCCGGCATTAGGGATTATACCTGCCGGCCTGGGAAATGATACTGCAAGGGGGCTCGGGATTCCACGTGGGCTAAAGGATGCCTACACTGTTCTGATACAGGGTTCGACTCGATACATAGATGTAGGGGAGGTAAATGGTAGATTCTTCACAAATGGGGTGGGGGTGGGGTACGATGGAGCAGTAATATCAGAAATATATGAGATCCGAAGAAAGGGGAAGAGGTGATACTTAAAAAAAATAAATATTTAGCTTGCTATTACGTATAAAGGTGCTTAGTATGTGCCATCAATTAAGTCCCGCCGTAAATTGGCGGGAGGGGTTCTTTCTGTGGGAATTATCCGTTTGTTAAACGCTATCATCCTTCAGTTTGTAACGTTGAAATTTTTCGAAAGGAGGATGATATTATGACAAATGGAACTGTTAAGTGGTTTAATGACCACAA
>JACNLL010000064.1 GCA_014381545.1 Candidatus Desulfaltia bathyphila | reverse complement strand
TAGCGACGGCGCATGTTGAGTATGAGACTGACAATCGTCATTATGCGCATGTAGATTGTCCCGGTCATGCGGATTACATTAAGAACATGATTACCGGCGCTGCGCAGATGGACGGGGCCATATTGGTGGTAGGAGCGGATGATGGTCCGATGCCTCAGACGCGTGAGCACATATTATTAGCTCGTCAGGTAGGTGTTCCGAGCATAGTAGTATTTTTAAACAAATGTGACATGGTGGATGATGAGGAGCTTATAGAGCTTGTGGAGTTAGAGCTTCGGGAGTTATTGGACAAGTATGAGTTTCCCGGGGACGAAACCCCGATAATTCGTGGCAGCGCTTTAAAGGCTCTTGAGAGCGATGATCCCGGCAGTGATGAGGCCAAGTGTATATTTGAGTTAATGGAAGCCATAGACACATTTATACCTGAGCCCAAGCGGGATATAGACAAGCCGTTTTTGATGCCTGTAGAGGATGTATTCAGCATATCGGGTCGTGGCACTGTTGTGACCGGTCGAGTTGATCGTGGTATAATTCGTGTAGGAGATGAAATAGAGCTAATAGGTATCCGTCCGACGATGAAGACGGTCTGCACCGGTGTTGAGATGTTCAGGAAACTGCTTGATGAAGGTCGTGCCGGAGACAATGTAGGGCTTTTATTGCGTGGGACAAAGCGCGAGGAAGTTGAGCGTGGTCAGGTAGTAGCCATACCCGGCTCGATAACGCCGCACACGAAGTTTAAGGCTGAGGTATATATATTAAGCAAGGAGGAGGGAGGTCGTCACACCCCGTTTTTCAATGGATACCGGCCTCAGTTTTATTTCAGGACGACCGATGTTACAGGGATATTAACTTTGCCGGAGGGAGTAGAGATGGTTATGCCTGGAGACAATGTAACCATTACGGCTGACTTGATAACACCGATAGCTATGGAGAAGGAGCTGAGGTTTGCGATAAGGGAAGGCGGTCGGACTGTCGGCGCCGGAGTGGTAAGTGAAATAATTGAATAACGGCGAAGGAGTCCAATCGTGAGAACAATCGTTACCCTTGCATGCTCTGAATGCAAAAGAAGAAAATATACAACAACAAAAAATAAACGTACAACACCGGATAAGCTGGAATTCAGCAAGTATTGTAAATTTTGCAGAAAACATACTTTGCATAAAGAGACCAAATAAAATGATGATGCAGGCCAGTAGCTCTAACGGTAGAGCGTCGGACTCCAAATCCGGGTGTTGGGGGTTCGAATCCCTCCTGGCCTGCCAAATCATTTTGCAAAGGTTTTATTTATTTAAGGTCTGATAAGTTGATTTAGGTGCACAATGGGACGGTTACAAAGGAAAAAACCTGTAAGCAAGAAGAAAGACAAGAAAAAAAATGTTGATGTAACAACATCATTACAACCTAAAGGCAATCTTGCCATGGAGAAAGCCGCGTTGATTGTCGGCTCTTCCAGGACTGTAAAAAGAAAGCAAACTTTACCGCAGAAGAAACCGGCAAGCTGGACCAAGCAGGATAATAATTACCTGAACAAGGGATTGCAGTTCCTCAGAGAAGTTAAGGTCGAGCTTAAGAAGGTGGCATGGCCTACACGCAAGCAGACACTTGGCTCGACCCTTGTTGTAATAATACTTGTCATGATAATAGCGCTTTTTCTCGGGATGGTTGATATTGGTCTGTCGGGTCTGGTTCGTGTGTTTATTCAATAATATGAGGAGAAGAAAAGAGTGGCTCTAAAATGGTATATAGTCCACGTTTATTCCGGTTTTGAAAATAAAGTTAAAGCAGCTCTGGAAGAGCGAGTATCTTCCTCCTCTCATGCTGAAAAATTCGGCAAAATTGTTGTGCCGACCGAGAAAATAGTTGAACTGGTAAAAGGGAAAAGAAAGGAATCGTCGCGTAAGTTCTATCCTGGATATATTTTGGTTAAAATGGAGCTCGATGATGAAACATGGCATATAGTAAATGATACAGCAAAGGTTACCGGATTTTTAGGCGGGAGAAAAAAGCCGAGTTCCATCTCCGACGAGGAGGCCGAGCAAATTTTAAGCCATATGGAGAGCGGCAAACTCAAGCCAAAGCCGAAATTCTTTTTTGAGTCCGGAGAGGAAATTCGCGTTATAGACGGCCCTTTTACTAATTTTAATGGAATAGTAGAAGAAGTTAATCCTGAAAAAGGTAAGATAAAGGTTCTGGTAAGTATATTCGGTCGTTCAACTCCTGTAGAATTGGAATTTGTACAAGTTGCAAAGCTATAAAAAGGCCTGTAAATAGTCGAGTGGTCAACCATTTCCCTACCCGACCAATTTCCTACTCGACAACTCGACCAATTGTGAGCGAAGCGAACTAAGTTCATATTAGGAGTAAAAAGAAAATGGTAAAAAAGATTATTGCGCAGATAAAACTTCAGGTTACAGCCGGTCAGGCAAATCCATCTCCTCCAATCGGTCCTGCCCTGGGGCAGCATGGAGTAAATATAATGGATTTTTGTAAAGCTTTTAATGCCAGGACAGCTAATGATGAGGGGATGGTTATACCGGTTGTTATAACTGTTTATCAGGATAGAACATTTACGTTTATTACCAAAACACCACCCGCAGCCGTCCTTTTGAAACAGGCGGCAAAGATAGCCAAGGGCGCAGGTGATCCAAAGCGTGATAGAGTCGGTGAGGTTAGCCGACAACAAGTCGAAGAGATAGCCAGGCAGAAGATGATTGATTTGAACGCTTATGATTTGGATGCTGCATGCAAAATAATTGCGGGTACGGCCAGAAGTATGGGGATTGATGTTGTCTGAGATAAGGAGTGTGTGAAAAAATGCCAAAGAGGGGAAAAAAATATTTAGAATCCAGGAAAAAGGTTATTAATGAGACAAGGTATCATTTTGCCGAGGCCGTGAAGATGATAATAGATTCATCGTATGCCAAATTTGATGAAACTGTTGATATCGCAATTCGTCTAAGCGTTGATCCCAGACATGCCGATCAGATGGTTCGAGGGACGGTTGTTTTCCCTAATGGCCTTGGCAAGAAGATTAAGGTTCTTGTGTTTGCTAAAGGAGAGAAGGAACAGGAGGCGCTTGATGCCGGCGCAGATTTTACCGGAAGTGACGATCTGATTGAAAAAGTTAAAAGCGGATGGTTCAACTTTGATAAGGCTGTTGCTACTCCGGATATGATGGGTTCTGTGGGAAAGATAGGGAGACTTCTTGGACCAAGAGGGCTTATGCCGAATGCAAAGACAGGAACAGTTACTTTTGATGTTGCCAGGGCGGTTGCCGAGCTTAAAGCGGGTAAGATAGATTTTAGGGTTGAAAAAGCAGGAATAGTCCATGCTCCCATGGGCAAGGTTTCTTTTGGGGCGGAAAAGATTATTCAGAATTTAACAGCCTTGTTAGAGACTATCATACGTCTCAAGCCTGCTTCCAGCAAGGGAACCTACCTGAGGAGTATTGTAATGTCAACGACCATGGGGCCTGGAATAAAGTTAGATACAGCCAGTATCAAGGACTTAACCAAATAATATTAAAAAAATGATAGAGTGAAGGATAAAGAAGTAAAAACAATGTTTTTAGCTCTTTATCCTTCACTTTTTTAATGAAGTTTTTTGATGGTTCTGTTCAGCGGAGCAGATAATAGAAGTACTTTGTAAGAGACATAATACTGCTGTCAAAGACCGTAGGTGTATTTTTTGTGTTTAATCGGAATTGCCGGCCTGCCGAGACAGATTTGCGATTGGAGTGTTTCCTCCGGTTTTTTACAGGTTAGGAAAGGAGGTGTGGTAATTTTTGAAGATAGATGAAAAGAAAAAAATTGTAGAAGATATTCACAAAAAATTTTCAGAGTCCAAGGTCGTAATTCTTACAGATTACAAGGGCCTTAATGTTGAAAAAATTAATGAGTTACGCGGAAAGCTTAAAGAATCAGGAGTCGAATATAAGGTGGTCAAAAACACTCTTCTTGTCAGAGCTTCTGAAGAGACGGATATTTCATTGATAAAAGATAGTTTCAAAGGCCCAAGCGCTGTTGCCTTAAGTTGCGATGATCCTGTAACTCCAGCTAAGATATTGACTGAGTTTGCAGAGGACCACGAAGCGCTTGAGATTAAAATCGGCATAATGAACGGCAAGATACTTGACCTTAGTGCAATCAAAAAGTTGTCGGCTCTGCCTTCGCGGGAAGTGCTTTTGAGCAGCCTGCTTTCAGTTATGAGCGGCGTTCCAACTGCGTTTGTAAGAGCATTAAACGACATGCCCAAGAGGTTGTTAAATGTTTTGCAGGCAGTAAAGGAGCAAAAAGAGGCTGTCTGATAGTTTCGTAAAAAGTCAAAATAATATTAAAATAATATTTCCGGAGGAAAAATAAAATGGCAGATATTACTAAAGAGGATGTTGTTGAGTTTATAGCAAACATGTCAGTACTTGACTTGTCTGAACTTGTTAAGGAAATGGAGGAAAAATTCGGCGTTTCCGCAGCAGCTCCTGTTGCGATGATGGCCGGAGGTGCTGCTGATACAGGCGCAGCTGCCAAGGCGGAAGAAAAGACGGAGTTTGACGTTATTCTAATTAGTTTTGGTGACAAGAAAATTCAGGTGATCAAGGAGGTCAGAGCTATTACCGGCCTCGGGCTTAAAGATGCCAAAACTTTAGTTGACGGAGTTCCTGCGCCGGTTAAGGAAGGTATTGCCAAAGATGATGCAGAAAAAATAAAGACCCAGCTTGAAGAAGCCGGAGCCCAGGTTGAACTGAAATAGCGAGCGAATCAAAAAAATGACAGACACGAAGTGAAGCACAGCACTATTCCTCACAGTCGAAGATTCCCTGCAGCTTGCTGCAGGGAATCTTTAATTAAATTAACTACTGCAACTACCTAACCACTAATATATTTGGAGATGTTATGTCGGAAAGCTCTCTGGCGAGTAAGCGAATAAGGAAAAACTTCAGCAAGATACGGAAGACCATTGAGATACCAAACCTTATAAGTATGCAAATGGAATCGTTCGGACGTTTTTTGCAAAAGGATGTTCCAATTGAAAAACGAAAAGATATTGGATTGCAGTCCGTATTCAAGTCTGTATTTCCGATAAAAGACTTTACCGGAAGCGCTTCCCTTGAATTTGTATCTTACAGGCTGTGCGAGATTAAGCATAGTATAGAGGAATGCGTTCACAGGGGTATGAATTACGAAATACCCATACGTATTACCGTAAGGCTTGTGGTGTATGATGTTGATAAGGAGGCACAAACTTCCAATATCCGCGATATAAAGGAGCAGGAGATATACTTCGGCACTATTCCTTTGATGACGGAAAGGGGCACATTTATCATTAATGGAACTGAGCGGGTTGTAGTAAGCCAGCTTCACCGGTCATCCGGTGTTTTTTTCGATCATGACAAAGGCAAAACCCATCCCAGCGGTAAGATAATATATACCTCCAGAATCATTCCTGTGCGTGGTTCCTGGATTGATATGGAAATAGATCATAAAGGTATAGTTTATATCAGGATTGACAGACGACGTAAATTTCCTGTTACAACGCTTTTCAAGGCCTTTGGCTATTCTTCCGAAGATATTCTTGCCTATTTCTATAAAACTGAAAAAATTATTTTGCGCGGCAGGAGCTATTTCAAGGAATTCAAGAGCGCAAGCAGATTTGTTCAGGATAGCCTTAAGGGCCAGCGTGCTGTCCGGGATATCAAATGCCCTAAAACCGGAGAGGTTATTGTAAAAAAAGGCCGAATAGTTACCCAGCGTTCAGTTAAGCGAATGAAATCGCTAAACATAGAAAGTATTCCGATAGATGGTAAATATATTTTAGGTAGGGTATTTGCATTGACAATACATAATCCAGATACCGGAAGCCCTGTTGTCAAATGCAATGAAACTGTTGATGATGAAGCTTTGAAAAAGTTGAAAGATGCCGGTATAAATCAATTTGAGTTGCTCTTTATTGATGGCGTGCGCACTAGTGATTCCATATGCAGGACACTTTTGCTGGATATGGTTGAAAAAAGAGAGGAGGCGCTAATTGAAATATATAGAAGGCTTAGACCTGGGAACCCTCCTGTCCCCGAGGTGGCCCAGGACTTTCTTGACAATCTGTTTTTCAAATCAACCTATTATGATCTTTCAGGTGTGGGTCGTATGAAGATTAATCTGCGCCTCGGCATTAATACTTCAGTCGATTTAAGGATATTAAGAAAAGAGGATATACTTCTTACGGCAAAAACCCTTGTAGAGCTCAGAGATACCAAAGGTGCTGTTGATGATATCGATCACCTTGGAAATCGACGGGTACGAGCGGTAGGCGAACTTCTTGAAAATCAGTATCGTATCGGGCTGGTCCGTATGGAACGGGCAATTAAAGAGAGGATGAGCCTGCAGGAGGTCGACGCTCTTATGCCTCATGACCTTGTCAATTCAAAACCGGTTTCCGCTGTTGTTAAAGAGTTTTTCGGGACAAGCCAGCTTAGCCAGTTTATGGATCAGACCAACCTTCTTTCAGAAATGACTCATAAACGGCGTCTTAGCGCTCTTGGACCAGGCGGGCTGACTCGTGAACGCGCCGGTTTTGAAGTTAGGGATGTTCATCCATCCCATTACGGGAGAATCTGTCCTATTGAAACCCCGGAAGGCCCCAACATCGGCCTTATTGTTTCTCTTAGCACCTATGCCAGAGTTAATGAATATGGATTTATTGAAACACCATACAGCGTAGTTAAAGAGGCCACTGTAATTGATGATATCAGGTTTCTTACCGCCTTTGAAGAAAAGGAACGTTCGATTGCGCAGGGCAATGCTCCTCTTAATAAAAAAGGGAAGTATATTAATCCACTGGTGACATCACGTGTGGCGGGTGAGTTTATGATGGTTAAACGGGAAGATATTGAGTTGATGGATATCTCTCCAAACCAGTTGGTAAGTGTATCCGCATCTCTTATTCCTTTTTTGGAAAATGATGATGCAAACAGAGCGTTAATGGGGTCAAACATGCAGCGCCAGGCAGTGCCTTTACTTGTTAGCCAGGCTCCTTTGGTTGGGACAGGAATTGAGGGGGTGGTTGCAAAGGATTCAGGTGTAACAATAGTTACTCAGCGGGACGGCATAGTTGTTGACGTGGATGCTTCTCGTATAGTTGTAAAGCACGATTATCCCGATTCTTCTGATAACGGCTGTCAAAAGTCCGTGACGATTTATAACCTTTCAAAATTTATACGTTCCAATCAGAATACATGCTTTAACCACCGGCCGATTGTCAGAAAAGGTCAAAAAGTAAAAGCCGGAGGCATAATTGCGGACGGACCCGCAACAGATAAAGGTGAGCTTGCGCTTGGCAAGAATGTAACGGTGGCTTTTATGCCGTGGGACGGTTATAATTTTGAAGATTCCATCCTTGTTAATGAAAGACTTGTAAGGGACGGAATATATACATCGGTTCACATTGAAGAATTTGAAATTGTAGCGAGGGACACCAAGCTTGGGAAAGAGGATATTACACGTGACATCCCTAATGTTGGAGATGAAGCGCTAAAGAACCTGGATGAAAGCGGTATCATAAGGCTTGGCGCTGAAGTCAGTCAGGGTGATATCCTGGCGGGTAAGATTACTCCAAAGGGTGAATCTCAGCTTTCTCCCGAGGAAAAGCTGTTGCGCGCCATCTTTGGCGAAAAAGCCGGAGATGTTAAGGATACCTCTTTGAGGGTGCCGCCGGGAGTCGAAGGAATAGTTATTGATGCCAAGGTGTTTTCGAGGCGAGGCACTGAAAAAGATGAGCGTACGTCCATGATCGAAGATGCGGAAATCGCCGCCCTTAAAAAAGACAGAAACGATGAACTTAGAGTGATTGATGATATGGTTCGTGGTCGTCTTGAAAAATTACTGATAGGCCAGATATGTTTATCACAATTGAAGAAGAACAGAAAGGTGTTGATTGCAAAGGATGCAAAGATAGATTCAGGTATGCTTGCCGGGATACCGGCGGCTCATCTTGAAGGGATTGTTTTAAAGGATCCAAAACGCACCGAGCAGATAGATAATATTCTGGAGATGTATAGACATCAACGTGAACTTTGCAGAGAGGCTTTTGAACGGCGGGTTGGTCGATTTGAAAAAGGTGATGATCTTCTTCCGGGTGTTATTAAGATGGTCAAGGTTTATGTGGCTATAAAACGGAAGCTTTCGGTTGGTGACAAGATGGCGGGTCGCCACGGCAACAAGGGGGTTGTTTCTAAAACTCTTCCTCAGGAAGACGCCCCTTACTTTAGCGACGGGACTACTGTTGACATGGTGCTCAATCCGTTGGGCGTTCCCTCCAGGATGAATGTCGGGCAGATATTGGAAATTCACCTTGGTTATGCCGCGCAGGGCCTTGGTGATCAAATCAACAAGTTGGTTAAGGAACAAAAAATCAAAGCTCTTAGAGAAAAAATGAAACGGATATTCTCGGCCCAGGCAGAATGGAAGATGATTGAAAGCTTGTCCAATAAGGAACTATGCTGTTTTGCAGAGAATTATAAAGATGGCGTTCACATGGCAACATCGGTTTTTGACGGCGCAAACGAGGATGAAATCAAGGCTCTTCTGAATGAGGCCGGACTAAGTGCATCCGGTCAGGTTACATTATACGATGGCCGTACAGGCAAGCTTTTTAATAAAAAAATTACTGTTGGGATAATGTATATGATGAAACTTCATCATCTTGTTGATGACAAGATGCATGCAAGATCCATCGGGCCTTATTCACTTGTGACCCAGCAGCCTCTTGGAGGAAAGGCCCAGTTTGGAGGTCAGCGACTTGGTGAAATGGAGGTTTGGGCAATGGAGGCTTATGGGGCTGCTTATGCTCTGCAGGAGTTTCTAACGGTCAAGTCTGATGACATGGCAGGGAGAACACGCATGTATGAAAAGATTGTAAAAGGTCAAAACGTACTGGAACCCGGCCTGCCCGAGTCTTTCAAGGTTTTGACAAAAGAGTTGCAGAGTTTGGGTCTGGATGTAGCCCTTATTGAAGAAAAGGAATAAAACAGATACCCAACACTTAACACCTTTTGTAAAAATGATTTTTTAACTTTTTACGAGTTCATCATAATCAGGAAATATAACATGGAAACAATATACGATTTTTTTGCTAAGCCTGTTAATCCAAAACATTATTCAGGTGTTCGGATTGGGCTGGCATCGCCGGAGCAGATTCTAAAATGGTCGCACGGAGAGATTAAAAAACCGGAGACAGTCAATTATCGCACATTTAAACCGGAACGAGATGGTCTTTTCTGCGCAAAGATTTTTGGTCCTACCAAGGACTATGAATGCAACTGCGGCAAGTATAAACGCATGAAACACAGGGGGGTCATTTGTGAAAAGTGCGGAGTGGAAGTCATTCAGTCCAAGGTGCGAAGAGAGCGTATGGCACATATTAAACTTGCCACCCCTTGCGCACACATATGGTTTTTAAAAAGTCTTCCAAGCAAGATCGGCAATCTGCTGGATCTTACCCTTAAAGATGTTGAAAAGGTTCTTTACTTTGACAACTATATTGTTATTGATCCAAAGGATACAGATTTAACCCGTGGCCAGCTTTTGTCGGAAGATAAATATCATGAAGCTCGTGAGGCTTATGAGGCAAAATTTGAAGCAGGCATAGGGGCTGAGGCTGTAAAGGAACTTCTGAAAAGAATAGATCTTGATGTAGAATATAAGAAACTGAGTAAAGATATTCGTGCCACGAATTCAGCGACAAAGCGTCAAAAACTCGCCAAGCGGATCAAGATAATCGATGCGTTCAGGCAATCAGGATTGGATCCTGTTTGGATGATAATGGATGTTATTCCCGTTCTTCCACCTGATTTGCGCCCATTGGTTCCTCTTGAGGGAGGTAGATTTGCTACATCTGATCTAAATGACCTTTATCGCAGGGTCATTAACCGAAATAATCGTTTAAAACGCCTGATCGACTTAAAAGCTCCGGATATTATTGTTAGAAATGAAAAAAGGATGCTTCAGGAATCGGTTGATGTCCTGTTTGATAACGGCCGGCATGGCAGAATTATTACAGGGACCAACAAGCGGCCGTTGAAATCTCTTAGCGATACTTTAAAGGGAAAACAGGGCCGTTTTCGCCAGAATTTGCTTGGGAAGAGGGTAGATTATTCCGGCCGTACCGTTATAACAATTGGGCCGAATCTCAGGCTTCACCAGTGTGGCCTGCCAAAGAAGATGGCGCTCGAGTTATTCAAGCCTTTTGTTTATTGTCGCCTTGAGCAGAAAGGGCTTGTTTCCACGGTAAAGAGCGCTAAGAAGATGGTAGAACGCGAGATTCCGGAAGTTTGGGATACCTTAGATGAGGTGGTTAAGGAGTATCCGGTTATGCTTAACCGCGCCCCTACGCTCCATCGGTTGGGTATTCAGGCCTTTGAGCCTATCCTGATTGAAGGTAAGGCTATTCAGCTGCATCCTTTGGTTTGCACTGCATTTAATGCCGACTTTGACGGTGATCAAATGGCTGTTCATGTGCCTCTTTCTATAGAAGCACAGATAGAGGCTAGAGTTTTAATGCTGTCCAGTAATAATATTCTTTCTCCCGCAAGTGGAAGTCCGATTATTATTCCAAGCCAGGACATTGTTTTAGGCATCTATTATATGACTAGAGAGATAGAGGGAGTTAAAGGGGAAGGCAAAATTTTTGCCGATCCTGAGGAGGTCAGGTCCGCATATGATTCAAAAGCGGTTGATCTCCATGCCAGGATTATTGTTCGAATAGACGGCGAAAGGGTAGATACAACGGTGGGACGTATCCTTTTGTGGGAAATCATGCCTCGAGATAACATTAAACGTCCGGAGATACCTTTTTATACGGTCAACAAGGTGATGAATAAAAAAATGCTGCGCGATCTTGTTGATTATGTGTACAGGAATTGCGGGCCGAAGGCCACGGTCATCCTTTCCGACAGATTGAAAGATATTGGTTACAGATACTCAACAAAAGGGGGTCTTTCCATTTCGATTGACGATATGATCATTCCAGAGGCCAAATGGAATATTCTAAAAAAAGCGGAAAAGCAGGTCGGCGAAATGAGCAGGCAGTATACTGAAGGTTTAATAACCCAGGGTGAAAAATATAATAAGGTCGTGGATATATGGACAAAGGCGACGGATGATGTGGCCGATGAGATGATGGAAGCCATGAAGATGGCCCCGATAATCGACAAGAAAGGCGCTCCGGTTCTTGATAAGAAGGGAAAGCCCCTTGTCAGGGAAAGTTTCAACTCAATATATATGATGGCTGATTCAGGCGCCAGAGGCAGCAGGGATCAGATGCGCCAGTTGGCAGGCATGCGCGGTCTTATGGCAAAACCCTCTGGTGAGATTATTGAAACTCCTATTACCGCTAACTTCAGGGAAGGACTTTCCGTTCTTCAATATTTTATTTCAACCCATGGCGCCAGGAAGGGCCTTGCAGATACTGCGTTGAAGACGGCAAACTCAGGATATCTTACAAGGCGGCTTGCAGACGTTGCTCAAGACTGTACGGTAATTGAAGAGGATTGCGGGACGATGTTGGGGGTTGAGGTTGAATCATTGATGGAAGGAGGAGAAGTTATCCAGCGTTTAGGCGAACGTATTTTGGGCCGTATTGCCATGGAGGATGTCCGTGATCCATTTACGGATGAGGTGCTTGTAAAGAATGGAGAGGAGTTCAACGAAGCATTGGTACTGAGGGTTGAAGATGCCGGTCTGACAAAAGTAAAGATAAGGTCGGTTCTGACATGCAAGTCAAGATATGGTGTATGCGCTAAATGCTATGGACGGGACCTTTCCAATGGGAGAACGGTTGAAATAGGTCAGGCTGTGGGAATTATGGCTGCTCAATCGATCGGTGAGCCTGGAACACAATTGACCATGCGGACCTTTCACATTGGAGGAACAGCCAGTCGTCGAGCTGAACAGGCGGATATAAAAGCTCGAGTAGGTGGAAAGATAAAGTATGTCGATCTTAATGTTGCAAAAAATGATGAAAATGAATTTGTGGTTATGGACCGCCGTGGCGGTGAATTAGCCATAATGGGTGATAAAGGGCGAGAGATGGAGCGATTTCCTGTTATATATGGCGCTCATCTTGTTGCGCGTGATGGGCAGAAGGTCAAGGTCGGCGATCTTCTCGCAAAGTGGGACCCGTATACAACACCAATTATTACAGAGATTGACGGAATTATTAAATTTGGCGACATTGTATCCGGGAAGACCATGGAGGAAAGGGTAGACCCTGTTACAGGCAAATCAAGTCGTATGATTATCGAAAGCAAAACCGCTGATGAGGTTCCAAGGATTTCCATTAAAGATAAATCCGGCAAAACAGGTAAACTCTCGGTATCAAAGGGGGTTGCGCGCTATTTGCTGCCTGTAAATGCTATCCTTCTGGTTGATGAAGGAGATGAAGTTAAGGCCGGCGACGTTCTTGCCAAACTTCCGCGTGCAACAACTAAAACCAAGGATATTACAGGTGGTCTTCCAAGAGTGGCCGAGCTTTTTGAGGTACGCAAGCCAAAAGAGATTGCTGTTTTGAGCGAAATAGACGGATATGTTTCCATATCAAAAAGCACAAAAAAGGATAAACAGAAAGTAACCGTAACACCTATAGATGCCGGCGATAAAAAGGAATATCTTATTCAACGAGGCAAACATATAAATGTTTTTGAAGGTGATTTTATTAAAGCCGGCGAACCTATTATTAGCGGTGCAGCTATTCCACAGGATATTTTAAATATCAAGGGTGAGATAGCATTGGCTCGCTATCTTGTTGATGAAGTTCAGGAAGTATACCGTTTGCAGGGCGTCCGGATTAATGATAAACATATAGAGGTAATTGTTCGGCAGATGATGAGACGTGTTAAGGTTGTTGATGCAGGAGATACAGATTTTGTTACTGAAGAGCAGATGGAAAAAACCAAATTTGAGGATGTTAACAGGGCTGTAATCGAAAAAGGCGGAAAACCCGCTGTTGCCGAGCCCCTTATTCTTGGAATTACTAAAGCATCGCTTAGCACAGATAGTTTTATTTCTGCGGCTTCATTTCAGGAAACGACTAAAGTCCTGACGAATGCCAGCGTTGCCGGCGCTGTCGATTATTTACACGGCCTTAAGGAAAATGTAATAATGGGGAGAATTATTCCTGCTGGTACGGGTATTTACTTATATCATGATGTGGCTGTTGATCAGAAAACCAGCCTTACAGGGTAAACACATTGATACATCCCATGGGGTGCTGGTTAAAAAGGATGATCATATCATTTTGCTTTAAAAATTGAATTCAGCCCTTTACTGCTTTGACATTAATAGAAATCAAGGGTGCGAAACTTGAGTTAAATATATTTAGCCTAAAATTATCGTATAAAATACTTGACAATAAGGTGCTATATATATAGAAAATTATGTTTTGTCAAAACTTGATAACTTTGCTAGGGTTCGCTTCGCGAACTATTTACATTACAGACTTTTGCGACTTAATGACTGAACTTTTATTTAAGGGGAGAATATGCCGACTATTAACCAGTTAGTTAGACAGGGCAGAAAGAGGATAAAGAAGAAAACCGGCACACCGGCGCTAAAGAAGGCCCCACAAAAGAGAGGAGTATGTACGCGTGTGTATACTTCGACTCCAAAGAAACCTAATTCTGCTTTGCGAAAGGTTGCCAGGGTCAGGCTGACTACCGGTGTTGAGGTTACAGCTTATATCCCCGGTATAGGCCATAATCTTCAAGAGCATTCCGTAGTTCTTGTTCGTGGGGGGCGTGTAAAGGACTTGCCTGGTGTAAGATATCATATAGTCAGGGGAATCCTTGATACTCTTGGGGTTGAGGGCCGAAAACAAGGCAGATCAAAGTACGGTGCAAAAAGGCTAAAGTAGAAAAGGGATTGAGGGATTGAGGTGTAATATATGCCGAGAAGAAGAGAAATACCTGAACGTATTATTGTTTCTGATTCAAAGTATAACAGCAAACTGGTGGCAAAATTCATAAAAGCTATAATGCGAGACGGGAAAAAAAGTCTGGCGGAGTCAATACTCTACGATGCATTTGATATCGTTGAGAAAAAAACAAATGAAGTCCCGCTGAAAATTTTCGAAAAAGCCGTTGATAATGTGAAACCGCTCATTGAAGTAAAGTCACGGCGTGTCGGTGGTTCAACTTATCAGGTTCCAACTGAAATTCGTCAGTCACGTCGAACCGCTTTAGGTATTAGATGGATTATAAGTTATGCGCGTAACAGGTCGGAAAAGAGCATGGCCGGCAAACTTGCGGGCGAGTTTTTAGATGCCTTTGGCAAGAAAGGGGCTTCTGTTAAGAAAAAGGAAGATACACACAAGATGGCCGAGGCAAACAAGGCGTTTGCTCATTATCGGTGGTAGAAATTTTAAAAGCTCAAAACTAAAGAGATGGCAATAACCAGGTTTGAGCTTTTAACTGTTGTGCTAAAGTACGGGAGGGCAATGACATGGCTAAGGAGAAGTTTGATCGGACTAAGCCGCATGTAAATGTAGGAACGATAGGTCATATAGATCATGGCAAGACGACGTTAACAGCGGCGATAACGAAGCATCTCGGATTAAAGGGCATGGCAGATTTTGTGCCCTTTGATCAGATAGACAAGGCGCCGGAGGAGAAGGAGCGTGGCATAACGATAGCGACGGCGCATGTTGAGTATGAGACTGACAATCGTCATTATGCGCATGTAGATTGTCCCGGTCATGCGGATTACATTAAGAACATGATTACCGGCGCTGCGCAGATGGACGGGGCCATATTGGTGGTAGGAGCGGATGATGGTCCGATGCCTCAGACGCGTGAGCACATATTATTAGCTCGTCAGGTAGGTGTTCCGAGCATAGTAGTATTTTTAAACAAATGTGACATGGTGGATGATGAGGAGCTTATAGAGCTTGTGGAGTTAGAGCTTCGGGAGTTATTGGACAAGTATGAGTTTCCCGGGGACGAAACCCCGATAATTCGTGGCAGCGCTTTAAAGGCTCTTGAGAGCGATGATCCCGGCAGTGATGAGGCCAAGTGTATATTTGAGTTAATGGAAGCCATAGACACATTTATACCTGAGCCCAAGCGGGATATAGACAAGCCGTTTTTGATGCCTGTAGAGGATGTATTCAGCATATCGGGTCGTGGCACTGTTGTGACCGGTCGAGTTGATCGTGGTATAATTCGTGTAGGAGATGAAATAGAGCTAATAGGTATCCGTCCGACGATGAAGACGGTCTGCACCGGTGTTGAGATGTTCAGGAAACTGCTTGATGAAGGTCGTGCCGGAGACAATGTAGGGCTTTTATTGCGTGGGACAAAGCGCGAGGAAGTTGAGCGTGGTCAGGTAGTAGCCATACCCGGCTCGATAACGCCGCACACGAAGTTTAAGGCTGAGGTATATATATTAAGCAAGGAGGAGGGAGGTCGTCACACCCCGTTTTTCAATGGATACCGGCCTCAGTTTTATTTCAGGACGACCGATGTTACAGGGATATTAACTTTGCCGGAGGGAGTAGAGATGGTTATGCCTGGAGACAATGTAACCATTACGGCTGACTTGATAACACCGATAGCTATGGAGAAGGAGCTGAGGTTTGCGATAAGGGAAGGCGGTCGGACTGTCGGCGCCGGAGTGGTAAGTGAAATAATTGAATAAAGAGAAATAGATAATGAACTCAAAAATAAGGATTAGACTCAAGGCATATGATCATAAACTTCTGGATCAGTCGACATTAGATATTGTCGATACTGCCAATAAAACAGGAGCAAAGGTAGTTGGGCCTATCCCGCTACCGACAAGCATCAACAAATATTGTGTGTTGCGTTCTCCCCATATAGACAAGAAATCTCGAGAACAGTTTGAAGTTAGAACACATAAACGGCTTTTAGATATTCTTGAGCCAACCCAGCAGACAGTGGATGCTTTAATGAAACTGGATCTTTCTCCGGGAGTCGATGTAGAGATAAAACTTTAGTCGAGTAGGAAATTGGTCGAGTTGTTAACTACTCGACTAATACTTTAGGATGCCCATAGGGAAATGCAAAAGCCATGTGTAAAGGATTAATAGGGAAAAAATTAGGAATGACAGGCCTTTTTTCTCCTGAAGGCAAATACTTTCCGGTAACGGTATTGCGGGTCGGCCCGTGTGTTGTAATCCAGGTTAAGACGGTTGCTACTGACGGATACAACGCTCTTCAATTGGGTTTTGGCGAAAAAAAGAAATCTCGCATAAACAAGCCGATCAAAGGGCATCTCAAAAGGAGTGGAGAGGGTTGTTTTGAGCTGCTTCGTGAATTTTCTGTGGATAATCCCGGAGATTACGAGCCTGGCCAGATATTGAGTCCGGATATGTTCAAGATAGGCGAACGGATTGATATTACCGCAAGTTCCAAAGGAAGAGGTTTTGCGGGCGTTATAAAGAGGCATGGATTCCATGGCGGAGGTGAAACCCATGGAAGCCACAGCCATAGGGTCCCCGGTTCTATTGGATGTAGCGCTTGGCCTGCAAAGGTTATTAAGGGGAAAAAAATGCCTGGTCACTACGGGAATGAACAAAAGACAATCAAAAACCTGGAGATAGTTGACATAAGGCCCCAACAGAATCTTATATTTGTAAAGGGAGCTGTGCCGGGTTTTAGATCCGGATTGGTTTCAATAAAGAAACGGATCCGCCAGAGTGCGTTGGCGGAGTGAAATAAAGGGCATTTTGTAAAGGTTTAGCAGCAGAGGCTGCAGAAGGAAATAAGAGAGATATGGCTGTTGTTGATGTTCAAAATATAAATGGAGAAAAGGTTTCGCAGATGGATCTTGCGGACAGTATATTTAATGTGCCTTTGAAAGGAAGCGTCCTGCATGAAGTTGTGACAATGCAGCTAGCCCGCAGGCGTTCGGGATCAGCATCTGTAAAGCATCGCAGCGACATTAAGGGTAGTGGAAGGAAGCTTTTTCGTCAGAAAGGAACAGGCCGGGCACGTCGTGGTAATATCAAGTCCCCCTTGCTTAGAGGTGGAGGCGTTGCTTTTGGCCCCGACCCTAAGTCATATTCTTACAATGTTCCAAAAAAGGTCAGAAAACAGGCCCTTAAAATGGCGCTGACCAGTAAATTTCAGGAAAACGCCATTTTAGTTCTTGACCGGTTTGAGCTTGAAAAGATTGAGACAAAGAAATTCGTAGAGGTTTTAAATGGCTTAAATGTGAAAAATGCATTGATTGTAACAGATAAAAAAAATGAGAACCTGGAGCTTTCGTCCAGGAACGTGCCCGGCGTAAAGGTTTTAAGAACCGAGGGATTGAACGTATACGACATTCTCAAATACAAGAATTTGATCCTGGCTGAGTCTTCTATAAAGGTTATTGAAGGGAGGCTGATCGAATGATCCAGTATGATATTATTAAACGTCCTTTAGATACGGAAAAAACTAATATTCAAAAGGAGAGGTTTCACCAGTTCTCATTTGAGGTGAATCAAAGGGCGAACAGGATTGAGATCAGAAGGGCAATTGAAAAAATATTCAATGTCAAGGTAAGAGATATCCGGACAATGCAGGTTAAAGGGAAAGCCAAACAAAGGGGCCGCATTGTCGGGAAACGCAGGGACTGGAAGAAGGCGATTGTGACATTGATGCCTGGTGAACGTATTGATTTTTTTGAAGGGGCTTAGATAACTTGATAAGTGAGGCTTATAATGGGGGTTAAGAAAGTAAAACCAACATCTCCTGGACGACGAGGTCAAGTGTATTCAACATTTGATGAGATTACCACTACGACACCTGAAAAAAGTCTGCTTAAACCGATCAGGAATTCAGGCGGGCGTAATGCAAACGGACGTATTACATGCAGACACCGTGGTGGCGGGCACAACCGGCATTACAGAATTATTGACTTTAAACGCGATAAAACGGAAATACCTGCAAAGGTAGCATCAATAGAATATGATCCGAACCGTAGCGCCAGGATTGCTCTTCTGCATTATGCAGATGGTGAAAAACGGTATATTCTGGCGCCGCTCGATCTTTCGGTCGGCGACACTGTTATGTCGGGACCAAAAGCCGATATTAAACCAGGTAATACTCTCCCTTTGATAAACATTCCGCTCGGCACTCATGTTCATAACATTGAGTTGCGTTTGGGAAAAGGCGGCCAGATCGTAAGAAGCGCCGGAACATTTGCGCAGTTAATGGCAAAGGAAGATAGATATGCCCTGATAAAACTTCCATCAGGCGAAGTTCGGATGGTTTTGTTGAATTGCAAAGCAACTATAGGGCGTCTGGGCAATGTCGTTCATGAAAATATATCTCTGGGTAAAGCAGGCCGCAAGCGTTGGCTTGGAAGACGACCAAAGGTGCGAGGAGTTGCGATGAACCCTGTTGATCATCCAATGGGAGGCGGTGAGGGGCGATCATCAGGAGGACGGCATCCATGCAGTCCATGGGGCATACCTGCAAAGGGTTATAAGACTCGTAATAAAAAGAAAAGCAATCGATATATTGTAAAAAAACGTACAAAAAGATAATTATAAATTGAGGGATTGAGGGATTAAAATTAATAGAATACCTTCAATTCCTAAATTCCTGAATTCCTAAATTCGCAATGATAACGAATAACAAGCAAGATATCAGGAGAAAGTTTTATGCCACGCTCGTTAAAAAAAGGTCCATATGTTGAGCCAAAATTATTAAACAAGGTAATGGTATCCCAGGAGACTCGAAGTGCCAGAGTTATTAAAACTTGGTCAAGGCGCTCGACGATTATTCCGGAGATGGTTGGTATTACTTTAGCGGTTCACAATGGAAGAAAATTTATTCCTGTTTTCATATCGGAGAATATGGTAGGACATAAACTGGGAGAGTTTTCTCCGACACGGCTTTTTTATGGTCATGCCGGAGATAAGAGATCGAAATTAAAAAAATAAGTTGTCTGATTTTTATTAATAGATTTAGGTTCGTGGAGAGAGGGTAATGGCTGCAAGAGAGGTAAAAGCTGTATTAAAATATGTACGAATTTCTTCACTGAAGGTTCGGAGATTGATTGAAGCTGTCAAGGGAAAGCCGGTTCAGGCCGGTCTGGACATTCTTCAATTTATGCCGCAAAAGGCGGCGAATATAATTGAAAAAATTATCCGAAGCGCCGTAGCAAACGCCGATCAAAATCCGGATATTGATGTAGATTCGCTCGTTATTCGCAATATAATTGCAAATCAGGGACCCACGTTGAAACGTTTCAAAGCAAGAGCACGTGGCAGAGGTACAAGAATATTGAAAAGGACCACACATATTACTGTTATTTTAGCTGAAGATTTGGTGTAAAAAAGGAGGTAAAAGCTTGGGCCAGAAAGTAAACCCGATAGGATTTAGGTTGGGGATCGTTAAAACCTGGGAATCAAAGTGGTATGCTGGAAAGAATTACTCCGATTATATTCTGGAAGATTATAATATCAGAAAGTTTATTAAAAAGAGGCTTTATCATGCAGGGATAAGCAGGATTGAAATCGAGAGGTCATCTGAGCGTGCAAAACTCCGAATCTATACATCCAGACCGGGCATTGTTATTGGAAAAAAAGGATCTGAAATAGCCCTGCTTAAAAAAGGCATTGAAAATATGCTTGGCCACAATAAAATACCGAAGGAAATCCTTATAGATATTCAGGAGATAAGAAAGCCGGAGATCGATGCTCAGCTTGTTGCCGAGAATGTCGCTCTTCAGATTGAGAGAAGGGTTGCATTTAGGCGTGCCATGAAGCGTGGGGTTTCATCGGCCATGAGGTTTGGCGCCAAGGGTGTGAAAATTATCTGTTCAGGGCGTCTGGGTGGAGCCGAGATGGCCAGAACTGAATGGTATAGGGAAGGCCGTGTGCCGTTACATACCTTAAGGGCAGATATTGATTACGGTTTTATTGAGGCTAATACAACATATGGAATTATTGGCGTAAAGGTCTTTATTTTTAAAGGCGAAATTTTAAAGAAGGACCTGATTGAGAGTCAATAGCCATCGATTATCCGGCATTATCTGTTTAAACAAATAATCGCCGATGGATTAATCGCCGATGGATAGATAATATTAGGAGATATAATTTATGCTGAGTCCAAAGAAGGTCAAATTTAGAAAGCAGCAAAGGGGCAGAATGAGGGGCTTAGCCACACGTGGTTGTAATTTGAATTTTGGTGAATTTGGATTGCAGGCAATAGAATGCGGCGCAATTAGCTCAAAACAGATTGAGGCCGCCCGAATCGCCATGACACGGCATGTAAAAAGGGGCGGCAAGATGTGGATAAGGATATTTCCCGATAAGCCGTTTACCAAAAAACCGGCTGAAGTAAGAATGGGAAAGGGAAAGGGTGCGCCTGAAGGTTGGAATGCAATAGTTCGTCCGGGAAGAATTCTTTACGAAATGCAAGGCGTCCCGAGGAATATGGCAAGGGAGGCGTTCCGACTTGCTTCACACAAGCTTTCGGTAAAGACAAGGTTTGTGGAAAGGAGCAATATATAATGAAAGCAGGTGAGATTAGAGAGCTGAGTCTTGAAGAGAGACAACGGAAATTGGTTGACCTTAAAGAGGAGTTGTTTAATCTGTATTTTCAGCATGAAATAGGTCAGCTCGAAAATCCTAAAAAGATGAAGCAGATCAAATGTGATATTGCAAGGATTAAAACCATAATAAAGGAAGCTTGAGGAACATATAATTTTCATACGGACAAGCAATAAATGCCATGAAAAAAATAAGCAATAAAAGACAGGTGGTCGGGACAGTTGTAAGTGACAAGATAGATAAGACCGTAATTGTCCAGGTTGAGAGAATGGTTAAATATCCACTTTATCATAAATATATAAAGAGACGCTCCAGGTTTTCATCTCATGATGAAGGTAATGCCTGCCAGATTGGTGATAAGGTGCTAATAACAGAGTCAAGACCTATCAGCAGGACAAAAAAATGGCGCGTAAGCAAGATTCTTAAGAAGGTTGTATAATTAAGGAAATTCGCAAAAATGATTCAGGCAGAGACGAGATTAACAGCAGCTGATAATTCGGGAGCTAAGATATTGTATTGCATAAAGGTTCTTGGAGGCTCCAGAAGACGGTATGCAAGTATTGGCGATATAATTGTTGTAAGTGTGAAAGAAGCAATCCCTAATGCAAAAGTTAAAAAGGGAGATGTGTTAAAGGCTGTTGTGGTTCGAACCAAAAAGGAAATCAGAAGGCCGGATGGATCATATATCAGATTTGATGACAATTCAGCTGTTTTAATTAATGTGAATCTGGAGCCTATAGGCACACGTATTTTTGGCCCTGTTGCAAGAGAGCTCAGAGCCAAAAGGTTTATGAAAATCATTTCTCTGGCTCCGGAGGTTTTATAAAATGAATTGAGGAATTAAGGAATTAAGGGATTGAGGGATTAAAATCAATAGAATACCTTCAATTCCTAAATTCCTAAATTCGCAATTCCTAAATTATGAATTATATGAGAAACGGCTTATGATAAGAAATAAATGTCTTATAAAGAAGGACGATAAGATTAAAATTATTGCCGGCAAGGATAACGGCAAAATCGGAAAGGTCCTCAAGGTAATCAAAAAGGATAAACGGGTTCTTGTAGAGAAAGCGAATCTTGTTAAAAGGCATGTAAAGCCCAGTGCTCAGAACCGGCAGGGAGGGATTGTTGAGGGTGAGTCTCCAATCAGCTGGTCTAATGTCATGTTGATGTGCGGCAAGTGCGTATCGCCGGCACGTATCAAGATGAAGAGTCTTGAGGATGGGAAAAAGGTTCGTGTTTGCGTGAAATGTAATGAGATAATAGACTCTTAAGATCGTGTCGGAGAATAATAATGTCGCAGTTAAAACTTTTTTATGAGAAAGACGTTGTTCCAAGATTAATCGAAAGATTTAAATACAAAAGCATAATGCAGGTTCCTAAGCTTAGTAAAATCGTGTTGAATGTGGGTCTTGGGGAAGCGATTCATAATATCAAACTGCTTGATTCTTCCGCCAAAGAACTTAAACTGATCACAGGGCAACGTCCGGTTGTAACCCGCGCTAAAAAATCGATTGCAGCATTCAAGCTAAGGGAAGGAATGCCGATTGGCTGTATGGTGACACTTCGTCGCAAACAGATGTACGATTTTTATTGTAAACTGGTAAATATTGCTCTCCCTCGTGTTCGTGACTTTAGAGGCCTTTCAGGAAAGGCTCTTGATGGAAACGGAAACCATACTCTGGGGATAAAGGAACATATCATTTTTCCAGAGATTGATTTCGATAAAATCGATAAAATCAAAGGTCTTAATATAACCATCGTTACCACGGCGCAGACTGATGAAGAGGGGAAAGAGCTTCTTAAACTGTTAGGCATGCCGTTTAGAGATTGATTTTTAAACAAGGAGGATGAATTGGCAAAAAAGGCTCTTAGAATGAAGGGAATTAAAGAACCTAAGTTCAAGGTAAGGGCATACAACAGGTGCCCGATTTGCGGCAGGCCGAGGGGATTTTTGAGGAGATTTGGGATTTGTCGTATATGTTTTCGTAATCTCGCTTCACATGGGATGCTTCCCGGAGTAACTAAATCCAGCTGGTAGTATATATGATTGAGGGATTTAGGGATTGAGGGATTAAGGAATTTAAGGAATTAAAAGTGACAACATCCTTCAATCCCTTAATTCCTCAATCCCTAAATTATAAATTTTACGATATTATGTTACGGAGAAGAAAATGTCGATGAGTGATTCAATTGCTGACATGCTGACCCGGATCAGGAATGCTGAAAAGGCAAAATTCAATAGTGTTGATATTCCAGGGTCAAAGCTAAAAACAGAGTTGGCCAAGGTTTTAAAGAATGAAGGATTTATCAGAAACTATAAATTTGTTAAGGATTCCAAGCAAGGTGTTTTGCGTGTATACCTTAAATACGGCCAGGGACGATCAAGTGTAATCCTTGGAATTGAACGTGTCAGCAAGCCGGGTAGACGTGTTTATGTTAAGGGTAATCATATTAAGCCTGTATTAAACGGTATGGGCATATCAATTTTATCCACATCCAAAGGGATAGTAACAGACAAAACAGCCAGGCGTGAAAATCTTGGAGGAGAAATTCTCTGCAATGTATGGTAGATAGAGGGGTATAAATGTCTCGAGTAGGTAAAAAACCGATTCCGATACCTGATAATACAAAAATATTATTTAAAAACAGGGTAATTACTATACAGGGTAAAAACGGCACACTTGAAAGACCGATACATCCTGCTGTGAATCTGAAGATAGAAAAGGGGACTGTAAGTGTAAGCATTGACAAGGATGACAGGAGCAGCCGCTCCTTACATGGTCTTACACGCAGCCTTATAGCTAATATGGTCAGCGGAGTGAATGAGGGATTTGAACGCAGGCTTGAAATTAACGGCATTGGGTATCATGCTGCAATGCAGGGTAATTCCATTGTTTTAAATCTTGGATATTCACATCCAATCAAATTTGATCTGCCTGATGGTATTTCAGCATCTGTTGAAAAAAATAATGTTATTAAACTCTTCGGTATTGACAAGGAGAAGGTGGGTCTTGTGTCTGCGGCAATTAGACGATTAAGACCCCCAGAGCCATATAAAGGCAAGGGTATCAAATATGCAGAGGAACGAATTCAGAGGAAAGCTGGAAAGACAGGAACTAAACAGGAACTAAATAGATAGCATATCTAAGGATTATATAGAAAATTGTTAATTTTGAACCGCAATAGCGAGCGCATTCCCCGTAGCTTGCTACAGGGAATCTTCAAATGTTGAATTAAAAACGAATTTTTATTCTTCATTCACAATTTAAAACTAAAAACTCAAAATTATACTTGAACCTGATCCCGCCACGGGCGGGAGGCAAAATGTGGTGTTTTGCAAAGGTCTCATGATGGGAATGTAAAAAGGATGGGTCCGTTAAATATAAAAAAGCAGGCGCGTTTAAAGAGAAAGAAAAGGATTAGAAAGAATTTGGTTGGTTCTACGCAGCGACCGAGGTTGAGTGTGTTTCGAAGTGCAAAGCATGTTTACGCGCAGATAATCGATGATACATCCGGACATACTGTTGTTGCCGCATCAACTGTTGAAAAGGATGTAAAAGAGCATTTCGCGGCCGAATCAAGTAAAGGGAAGCTTGTTGCGGCAACCTATGTTGGGAAACTTATAGCAGAGCGTGCTGCCGAGAAAGGAATTCAGAGAGTGGTATTTGACAGAAATGGTTTTCTGTTTCACGGGCGGGTCAAGGCTGTTTCTGAGGGTGCGCGTGAAACTGGTTTGAATTTTTAGCCAATTTTATGAAGAATGGAGGAGGCAGATTCCTTGATTAAACAGGATACAGGCGAGAATCAGTTAATTGACAAGGTAGTTCATATTAACCGTGTGGCAAAAGTCGTCAAAGGTGGTCGAAGGTTCAGTTTTAGCGCTATAGTTGTAGTTGGTGACGGCAAGGGAAGTGTCGGGTTTGGATTGGGAAAAGCAGGCGAGGTGCCTGAAGCGATTCGTAAAGGAGTAGAAAAGGCAAAAAGGAGCATGACTAAAGTGCCTTTGGTTAACAGCACAATCCCCTACGAAATTATCGGCAAATTTGGCGCAGGAAGGGTTTTATTGAAGCCTGCTTCCATGGGCACCGGAGTCATTGCGGGCGGCGCTGTCAGGGCTGTGCTCGAGGTCGTAGGAGTTCAAAATATTTTGACGAAGTGTTTGGGGTCAAACAACCCTCATAATCTGGTTAAAGCTACTATTGCCGGGCTTCAACAGCTTCAAAGCCGTGAACAGGTAGCTTCAAGGCGCGGCATAAGATTAGAGGATTTGTAAAAGGAATTGAGGGATTAAGGAATTGAGGGATTGAGGGATTAAAATCAATAGAATACCTTTAATTCCTAAATTCCCAAATTCCTAAATTCGCAATTAAGCGAAGCGATTCCATAAATATTCAATCGACAATATTCAATTTTATGACCAATGACTAATGACCAATAACCCGTAAAGGGAACAGTAAATGGCTGGCATATTGAAAGTAACTCTTGTTAAGAGCATGATTGGAAGGCCGGAAAAGCACCGCAGAGTTTTGCGTGGAATGGGGCTGACAAAACTCAACAAAACCGTTGAGCTTAAAGATATGCCCTCGGTCCGTGGAATGATCAATCAGGTATCACATCTGGTGAAAGCTCAAGGAGAAGATCGATGAAGCTAAATGAATTGTCACCGCCAAAGGGTTCACGGAAGCCGCCCAAGCGTTTGGGGCGTGGCGTTGGATCAGGAACGGGAAAAACTGCCGGAAGAGGAACAAAGGGACACAACAGCCGTTCCGGAGGAGGAGTGAGGCCCGGTTTTGAAGGCGGTCAGATGCCTCTTCATCGACGTTTACCCAAACGTGGTTTTACAAATATTTTTAGAAAACATATTGCTACAGTTAATATACGTGATTTATCAAGATTTGAAACAGGCAGTGTGGTGGATGAGGCGGCCCTTGTTCGTTGCGGGCTTATTAAGGGCAGAAATGATGGAATTAAGCTTCTGGGTCAGGGAGATATGAAATATCCGCTAATAATTAGAGTCAGCGATATCAGCAAAGGAGCCAGAGATAAAATCGAAGCTGTCGGCGGGAAGGTAGAGGTCTTAAAATAATGGTTGGCGGTGGTTTCCAAAATATCTTCAAAATACCCGAACTAAAGAAAAGGATCATTTATACACTGGCCCTTTTGATTGTTTACCGCATTGGTGTGCATGTCCCAACTCCTGGTATAGACGGAGTCGCGCTCGCTTCATTTTTTGCAAAGATGGAAGGGACTATCTTCGGGATTTTTAATATGTTTTCGGGTGGAGCCTTAGAAAGACTGTCGGTTTTTGCCCTGGGGATAATGCCATATATCAGCGCATCCATTATCCTGCAGTTATTGACTGTGGCGGTACCGCATCTTGAGCGGTTAAAAAAAGAGGGTGAACAGGGGCGCAAAAAGATTACACAGTATACAAGATACGGCACTGTTGTATTAAGCATCATACAAGGCCTTGGCATCAGTGTCGGTCTTGAAAGCATGACTTCGCCGGGCGGCGCTCCGGTAGTTATACACCCGGGCTGGGCATTCAGGCTTATAACGATTATAACTCTGACAGCAGGAACGGCATTTATTATGTGGTTGGGCGAACAGATTACAGAGCGTGGCATCGGCAACGGTATTTCTCTTATTATATTTGCCGGTATTGTGGCCAACATTCCAAGCGCGATAGGGAATTCATTCCGCCTTCTTTCAACAGGGGAAATGGGAATATTTGTGATAGTAATGCTGGCTGTACTGATGGTTCTTGTTGTCGGATTCATTATATTTGTTGAGCAGGGACAGCGTCGAATACCGGTTCAATATGCCAAAAGGGTCGTCGGCAGGAAGATGTATGGCGGTCAGAGCACATATCTTCCGCTTAAGATTAATACTTCCGGTGTAATACCGCCTATTTTTGCTTCTTCAATAATCATGTTTCCTGCCACTATAGCCAGTTTTATAGCGATTCCGTGGATACAGAGCATTGCTTCTTCAATTACACCGGGTAATGTTGTGTATGAATTGATGTTTGTAGGCTTTATATTCTTTTTCTGTTACTTCTACACTGCCGTTACCTTTAATCCTGTTGATGTCGCCGATAATATGAAAAAACAGGGTGGTTATATTCCGGGCATTCGTCCGGGCAAGCGCACGGCGGATCATATTGACAGGGTTTTAACACGGATTACCCTGGGAGGCGCGATATATGTTTCTGCAGTATGTGTACTTCCATCGATTTTGATATCTAAATTTAATGTTCCTTTTTACTTTGGAGGCACTGCTCTTCTAATAGTTGTTGGAGTTGCGATTGATACTATTTCGCAAATGGAATCTCATATGCTATCCCGCCATTACGAAGGGTTTTTAAAGAAGGGCGGGGCAAAGATGAAGGGACGGTTTTAGGGTGCTGATATGGTGATTTTAAAATCACCCAAGGAAATTGAAAAGATATACATAAGCAATCAGATTGTTGCGGAAATTCTTTCCACACTTGAACCAGAGGTCAGGCCAGGAGTTGATACACTTTATTTAAACGATCTTTCGGAAAGATTGGCGCGTGAGAGAAAAGCAATTCCGGCCTTTAAAGGATACAGAGGATTTCCATATTCGATATGCGCTTCAGTAAACAATGTGGTTGTGCATGGATTTCCTTCTAAAAAGCCTCTTGTTGAAGGGGATATATTGAGCCTGGACTTTGGAATTCTTAAGGAAGGATATTACGGTGATGCAGCTATTACAGTGGATGTTGGGAAAATATCAGAGGCTGCGGCACGGCTGTCCAGAGTTACAAAAGAGTCTCTTTACAAAGGGATTGAAAAAGCGGTTCCAGACGGCAGGCTTTCAGATATTTCACATGCAGTTCAATTGCATGTGGAGGCTGCCGGTTTTTCGGTTGTTCGTAAATTTGTCGGTCATGGTATTGGCAGCAAATTACACGAAGAGCCTCAGATACCTAATTTTGGAGAATCCGGCATGGGGGTCCGCTTAAAAGCGGGTATGACTTTTGCCATAGAGCCTATGGTTAATGAAAAAGATTATGATGTTGAAATACTTGAAGATGGATGGACTGCTGTAACAAAAGATGGTTCTTTGTCGGCTCATTTTGAGCATACAATTGCAATTACAGAAGACGGCCCAGTTATCTTAAGTGAAATTGACAGAGGTTAAGACATGCCGAAAGAAGAGGCCATAAAGGTTGAGGGCAAAGTGCTTGAGACGCTGCCCAATGCGATGTTTAAAGTTGAATTGGAGAATAAGCACCAGGTGCTGGCGCATATTTCCGGAAAGATGCGTATGCATTTTATCAAAATTTTGCCCGGTGACAAGGTTACTGTTGAGCTTTCACCATATGACCTTACTCGTGGCCGAATAACTTACAGGGCAAAATAGCCGGATACCTGTATAAAATGTCATTATTCGGCTTCAAGATAAAAGGTAAAAGTTCAGCCACTAAGTCACAAAGGCACATATGATTGAGGAATTGAGGAATTAAGGGATTGAGGAATTAAAATCAATAGAATACCTTTAATTCCTAAATTCCTAAATTCGCAATTCCTAAATTATGAATTATGAATTTTAAAAGAATTATATTATAATCTTGGTGTCTTAGTGTCTTTGTGGCTGAACCATTACGATAAAAGGAGTATAATATGAAGGTCAGAGCATCGGTGAAGAAAATGTGCAGCAAGTGTAAAATAGTCCGTAGAAAAAGGGTTATAAGAATACTCTGCGAAAATAAACGGCACAAACAAAGGCAAGGATAGAGGAGGAGTTGGTTTGGCAAGAATTGCGGGCGTAGACCTACCCAGGGATAAACGGATTGAGATTGGTTTAACATATATTTACGGTATTGGCAGAACCATATCAAGGCGTATACTGGATAAACTTGGCATTAGTTATGATATTAAAACGGATCAACTATCAGAGTCCGAGATCAATGGCATTCGTAAAATTATTGACAGTGAAGTCAAGGTAGAGGGTGAACTTCGCACAGAAGTTTCGATGAATATCAAACGATTGATGGATCTTGGATCATATCGCGGTCTTCGCCATCGCAAATCGCTTCCTGTGCGAGGCCAGAGGACAAGCACGAATGCACGTACCCGCAAGGGGCCAAGAAGATCGGCGGTTAAGAAGAGAGGTGGAGCTACAAAGAAGTAATGCTGAGATATAAAGCTCTTAATAACTCATAATTACAGGGATGTTATAAATGGCAAAAAGAACCGGTACAAAAAAGAAAGAAAAGAGAAATATTCCAAATGGAGTGGTACATATCCAGTCTACTTTCAACAATACAATTGTTACCATAACAGATTCTGCCGGTAATGTTGTGGCCTGGTCAAGCTCCGGCGTCCAGGGATTTAAGGGTTCTCGAAAGAGCACTCCGTTTGCCGCCCAACTGGCAGCCGAAGATGCTGCTAAAAAGGCAATGGAACAGGGAATGAGGACTGTGGAGGTATATGTCAAGGGTCCTGGAGCTGGTCGTGAATCGGCGCTTAGGTCATTGCAGATAGCGGGACTTAACGTTGTTATGATAAAAGATGTTACCCCTATTCCACATAATGGCTGCCGACCGCCGAAAAGGCGCAGAATATAAAAGGAGGATAATTTGGCACGATTTATAGGTTCGGTTTGTCGGCTTTGCCGCCGCGAAAATTTGAAGTTATTTCTTAAAGGGGATCGATGCTATTCTGATAAGTGTGCTTTTGATCGACGTAGTTATCCGCCTGGCCAGCATGGTCAGCGTCGCGGAAGAAAAAGCTCAGACTATGGTATACAGCTTCGTGAAAAGCAAAAGATAAAACGTATGTATGGTCTTTCTGAAAAACAATTCCACCTGTTTTTTGAAAGGGCTGAGCGACAAAGAGGCATTACAGGCATAAATCTGCTTACATTATTGGAACGCCGGTTTGATAATATTGTTTATCGCTTGGGTTTTGTGAACTCACGCGCTCAGGGCCGTCACTTTGTAAGACATAATCATTTTCTAATTAACGGCAAAAAGGTTAATATACCATCGTTCTTAATAAAAATTGGTGATGTAATTGAAACCCGGGAAAAAAGCCGTAAAATGCAGGCAATAGTTAATTCGCTGGATGCTGTGGTTCGTAGAGGCATTCCTCAATGGCTTGACCTGGAAAAAGACGAGCTGAAAGGAACAGTAAAGGCATTTCCGGTGCGTGAAGACCTTACAATGCCTATGCAGGAGCAGCTTGTAGTTGAACTTTATTCCAAGTAACAGACAAAGTGAGCGGATCCAAAGCTCTCAAAAATTGGAGTTATAACAATGTCATTAAATGAACTAATGTTTATGAACTGGCGAGAAATGATAAAGCCGGAGAAGGTGCAGGCAACTACCAGCACGCCTTCCTATGGCAAGTTCGTTTGTGAACCTCTGGAAAGAGGATTTGGAATAACGATCGGAAATTCTTTAAGGCGTATAATACTTTCTTCCTTATATGGTGCGGCTATTGTATCTGTCAAATTTAATGATGTTATGCATGAGTTTAGTACTATTCCAGCTATACTTGAAGATGTATCCGAAATTATTCTTAACTTAAAGGGTGTGCGCTTAAAACCGGATGATGCTGAACCGAAAACAATACATATTGATGCTAAAGGAGAGGGCGAAGTCAAAGCCGGCGATATTATCAGCGATGACGGAAGGTGTGAGGTTCTTAATCCGGAGCTGCATATCGCAACGCTTTCCAAAAAGGCAAAGTTAAAAATGACCATGACCGTTAAAGTCGGCAAGGGATATGCGTTGTCTGAAGCAAATAAGGATGAAGATGCGCCTGTAGGCACAATTCCTATAGATGCTATATTTTCACCTATTAAACGGGTAAACTATGTTGTGGGTAATGCCCGTGTTGGCCAGAGGACCGACTATGACAAGCTGACATTAGAGGTGTGGACGGATGGAAGCGTTCTTCCGGAAGATGCTGTTGCATATGCCTCCAAGATATTAAAAGAGCAAATGGAAGTCTTTATAAATTTTGACGAAGAGCTTGAGCCGGAGCTGGGGGAAAAGCCGGAAGAGACGCAGAAACCGCAGTTTAATGAAAATCTTTATAGAAGTGTTGAAGAGCTTGAGCTTTCCGTTAGAAGCGCCAATTGCCTTAAAAATGCCGGAATACATAAGATATATCAGTTGGTTGTCAAGACCGAAGCAGAGATGCTTAAAACCAAAAACTTTGGAAGAAAGTCGTTGAATGAGATCAAGGAAGTTTTAAATGAAATGAGCCTTTCTCTTGGGATGAAGCTTGATGGATTTGTGCCTCCTGAGGAAGACGCAGAGGAAGGGGAGTAAAGGGATCCTATGAGACATCGAAAGGCTGGTTTAAAATTAAACAGGACAAGCAGTCACAGGAATGCCATGTTTAGAAATATGGTTACCTCACTTTTTAAGCATGAGCGAATCCGCACTACAGATACTAAGGCAAAGGGCTTGAGGCACTGGGCAGACCATTTGATTACTCTGGCCAAACGTGGAGATTTGCATGCCAGACGTCAGGCCCTTTCGATTGTAAGAGAAAAGAAGGTCGTTTATAAACTGTTCGATGAAGCTGCTGAGCGATTTGGCTCTATATCCGGAGGCTATACCAGAATTATTAAGATGGGAAGACGTTCCGGAGATGCCGCTCCTGTATCTATGATTGAACTTGTAGGTGCTGAAAAGAGTGAAAAGAAGAAAACTAAGGACAAAAAGGCAGCAGGTGCAGGAAAGAAGAAAACAACAGAGAAAAAGGCAGCAGGAGCAGGAAAGAAGAAAACTGCAGAGAAAAAGGTAGCAGAAGCAGGAAAGAAGAAAACTGCAGAGAAAAAGGTAGTAGAAACAGGAAAGAAGAAAACTGCAGAGAAAAAGCAGGCTGTTGATAAAAAAGAGGATAAGTCTGTTTAATCCTTAATCTTTTTATATGCAGCAAGCGCTTCTTCCTGAAAAAGATCTTCCTGACCTGAGTACCTTGGTGAAAAATGGAAAAGTGTGAACTGTTTTACCCCTGCCATGCCTGCTATCATTCCGGCATTCCTGGCTGTGAGATGAAATTTTTTTTCGGCGATATCTTTGTCTTTTTCGAGAAATGCAGCCTCAATAAAAAGATGGTCCGCATCCTTTGCGAATTCCACCGCCTTTTCAATATTGGGTTTGCAATATAACATGTCGGTAATATAGGTAATCTTCTGGCCGGGAGTTATTATTGCAATCCGATTCGTAAGATCCCCTAATATAAATTCCTTTTTTCTTATATTTTCCCCTCCCAGTTTAACCTCAAATTTTGAATCAGGCTCTTGATAATTAAAGAGAGCCTGTTTAAATTCTCTAAGCCATGGGCCAATTTCAAGCCCGAGATCGATCAGCCTCTCTTTTATTATATTAACGTGAAACCTTTCCTTAATTGTAAACCCAAGGCACGGAATTTTATGATTAAGCACTACTGCAGAGAAGGTCAGCGCAGGTTCTTTAAAGAGGATGCCGTTAAACGACTGTTTTACAGCCTTTCCAGAAGCTGTAAATCTATTTTTACACTGGTACTCTCTGATTATAAGCTGCTCGGCATGTACTTCGGTAATATGCAGAGAGAATCTATTGTAGAAGTTTTCTACAAGGTTCCATGAATATCCGGCAAGTTTTCCCTCAACATTTTTTAAAAAGCCTTTGGGGCCGTACGCATAAAGTTTTTTTTCACGCCCCAAAAACAGACGCAGCAGCCTGTCAAAGCCCACAAAATGATCCATATGGGTATGAGATATAAAAACATGACTAATTTTGAGAAGATCCTTTGCTGAAAGAGAATAGATGTCGCCCAGATCGAAAATTACGGCGCGTTTCTCAAAAAAAAGGGGTATGAACAGGCCAGGGTCCTCAAAGGGGCCGTTTATTAGCCTGGGATGGAATAAGGAGCGCATTATTTGGAAAGAAATTTTGCAACCTGACGGTTTATACAGATATATATATCTTCGTCGGAACCGAAAATATCAACTACATCCTTGTGCTTTAAAAGCTGTTCAACAACAAAGGCTGTAGTATAAATGCTTACAATATTAGGATTCCGTGTGATGTGTCTGAATGGCGCTATCTGAAAGTCAACATCAAAATCTTCAGCTCTGGTTAATTTATTAAGACATTGCATTATCTGCTCTTCGAGGGCATTTTTATTGGTGGTTTCAACGAGATTGTTTTCAATAAGCTTTGTGGCAATTGCATTGGAAAGAGGTTCAATACAGTCTCTTATACTGTTTATTGCCTTTTTGCGCTCAAATTCCCTTGAAGACTCTATTTTTGATAAGATGGTTGCTTCGCGGCTGCTTGGCCGGAATATTTTAGCCATGGGTTAATCCTTTTTATATGGTTTGCCATTTTTTTTGGCATGATAATGGCAACATTGATTGATTGCAAGGAAAATGTTCGACAGCCTTGTAAAAAGTCCAACTTCTATGTCGCGCCGCGAGGAGTATCTGCGTGAAATTATCAGTTCCTATCTCTTTAAGGATATACTTGTACTGGAAGGCGTTCGTTATGCCAATAAACTTGTGCGTCTGCTGCAGCTTCTGACCTTTCAAATCGGCAAGAATGTGTCCGTAAGCGAATTGGGAAGGCAACTGGGAATGAGCAAAAATACGGTTGATCGGTATCTGGATTTATTGGAAAAAGCCTTTGTAATATACAAAAGGAGCGGATTCAGTCGAAATCTGTGTAAGGAAGTTACAAAAAACCAGAGGTGGTATTTTTTCGATAACGGGATTCGAAATGCACTAATTGGAAATTTTAATCCTGTTGATCTCCGGAATGATATTGGTGACCTCTGGGAAAACTACATTGTAACCGAACGCTTGAAAAGGCAGGAATATCTTCGTCAAACGACAAATTTTTACTTCTGGAGAACTTATGATAAAAAGGAAATCGACATGGTGGAAGAACGGAAGGGAAACCTGTACGGTTACGAGATAAAGTGGAAAAGTGTTCCTGTAAAGGTTCCTAAGGACTGGCGAGAAAACTATCCGGACGCAGGTTTCGAGGTCATACATCGGGAAAATTATCTGGGATTCATCTATCCAAACCTCTCCACATAAAGGAATAATCAGCAGTTTACTGTGTTACTTGGGGACGCCATTTAGCCCAACACACAGTGAGTCAATCAGTCATGAGAGGACAGAAAATCGCCGAGGAGCAGGAGTTGAATCTGCTGGAGTAAAAGTAACCAAAGAAAAAATGCGCCGCCCCTTGCTGTCACACACCAGTATGTGGTTAGAGTTTTGGATGGCTTTTATACTGAAACTGCCAATGGCTCTACCTCATCCAGATTTATGATTTTTTTAGCATGCCACAGGTTGTAACTATCCTGCATCGCCAACCAACTTTCAGGACTACGCCCCAGCCCCTTAGAAAGCCGCAAGGCCATTTCAGGGCTCACATTACTCTGACCTTTAATCAAACGTAAAAAGGTGGAAGGTGATACCTTGAATTTAAGGGCAACTCTGCGATAGCTTATGTTTAGTGGCTCCAAATATACTTCCCGGATAAACTCTCCGGGATGAGGTGGATTGTACATACCCATTAGTGATAATCCTCATAATCGACAACATGTACATTGCCATCTTGAAATTTAAATGTGATACGCCAGTTTTTGCTTATATCTATTGCCCATAAACCCACTCTATCACCCTTCAAGGGATGCAAGCGAAAGCCTGGCAAGTTGATGTCTTCAATGTTAGTTGCAGTATCCATGGCGATTAAACGCATTCTGAGCTTTTGTTTGTGATATGGCTGAATTCCTGCTACGCTGCCGATATTGTAAAATTTTTCCAAACCTTTATGCTTGAATGATTTAATCACATTTTATATTATACTCTATATTGCGCAATACGCAACATGTTTTTTAAAGAAAATGCTCTGTAAATAGATTGGAACATTCTTCAAATTGAAATACTTGGAGCTCTCGTACTGCTCACTTGACGCAGACGCTATCCTAAAAACTATCAAAAAAGTGATAAGCTGCCGCAAAACTACAAATGTTCTAAATTGGATAGACCTATTTCGAATAACATATCTCTATGCATGAATTAAGTTTAAAAGTTGAACCGCAATAGCGAGCGCATTCCCCGTAGCTTGCTGCGGGGTTAGCGAGCGAATCTAAAAATGGCTAACTTCCTTACGGTCGTTGCGAAGCACTGCCGTCAGGCAGAGCATTCCCTGTAGCTTGCTACAGGGTTCTTCAATACGTCCCCCTGTTTCCTAACAAATTAAATTGACTTGTATATTCACTTAATTTATATTGTTAGAGATTAATTTTGGACTGCCCCCCATAAGCTGCACAGATCAGAGCGGTGCAATTAGAGTACTCTGA
>JACNLL010000059.1 GCA_014381545.1 Candidatus Desulfaltia bathyphila | reverse complement strand
GCTACTTTACGCTGAAAATCTATCAGGCTTTCTACAACTAAATTGGAGAAGAACCCTATTTAATAATGTCAACAGAATATTATATCCTTATTGCCGGTTACATCTTAGGCTTTTACATGGCCTGGAATATTGGTGCAAACGATGTCGCCAATTCCATGGCTTCTGCTGTCGGCGCAAAGGCTATTACAGTCCGGCAGGCAATCTTTATTGCTGGAATACTGAATATAGTCGGCGCCGTATTTATCGGATCCCATGTTACAAACACAATCCGTAAAGGCATTGTCTCGACAGAAATTTTAGCTGATCCACACATAGCGCTTATCGGCGCTCTTTCCGCTCTGCTGGCTGCCGCTCTGTGGGTAAGCTTTGCCACCTGGAAATCTTTGCCTGTATCTACAACTCATTCTATTGTAGGCGCCATGATCGGTTTTGGAATAATGGCTGGAGGATTCTCTGTTATCAAATGGGGTAAACTCGCCGCTGTTGTATTGAGCTGGGTCATATCTCCGGTTTTCAGCCTTGTTATTGCCTTTGTAATGTTCAAGTTTATTGTAAAAATAATACTTTCCAGGAAGGACTCATTTGCATGGGCTCTTAAATTATCACCGTTCTTTATTAGCATCGCGGTTTTTATCGTTGTTTTATCATTTCTATTTAAAACACCGCTTGGCAAAACACTCGCGATGGGAAATCTGACTGCATTGCTCTTTGCGCTTATTGTAGCGATTATTTTCGGCTTCGCGGGAATGAAACTTTTAAGCCGCTTTGTTCGTGAGATGGAAACTGGAGCAGAAGCGATCTTCAAGCGTATCCAGATCGGAACATCCTGCTATGTTGCGCTGGCTCAAGGCGCAAATGATGTGGCTAACGCAATCGGCCCCCTTGCAGTAATATATTTCCTTGTAAAAACAGGCAGTGTTGGCGCTGAGGTGCCTGTGCCTGTTTTTCTACTCCTTTTCGGAGGCATAGGAATTGCCTTTGGAATCAGTATGGCCGGCGAGCGGGTCATGGAAACCGTTGGCAAAAAAATTACAACCCTTACAAATACTCGTGGTTTTTCAGTCGATTTTGCTGCTGCAACCACTGTGCTTATCGCATCAAAAATGGGGCTTCCTGTTTCTACAACGCATGCGGCAGTCGGCGGCGTGCTGGGTGTAGGGCTTGCACGCGGGTTGGAAGCGGTCAATTTCAGAATAATCATAAAAATTATGCTTTACTGGGTTCTGACCGTACCAATTTCCGCCATAACCAGCATGATAATTTTTAAAATACTTCAATTAATTCTATAAAGGAGTCAATTATGCGTATACCATTTTTATCGCTGTTTATTACATCGCCTTTTGACGGCCTTCTGGAACATGCGGAAAAGGTGAAAGAATGTGCGTGGGCGTTTCAACAGGCCATAGAGTGTTATTTGTCAAAGAAATGCATAGCTTTTGAAGAATTCAGGCAGGAAGTTATTACACTGGAAAGAGAAGCGGATGTCATCAAACGACGCATACGCGGGCACCTGCCGAAAGGAACTTTGATGCCCATAGACAAATTCCAGTTATTCAGATATTTAAAAGAACAGGACACCGTTCTTGATAGAGCAGAAGATGCTCTTGACTGGATTTCCTATAGACCCGAACCGATAATTCCGGAAGAGCTTAAAAAGGATTTCCTGCTTCTGATTGACTCAAATATTGACCCCATCGAAGAAATGAGCAGGATGGTATTAGAAGCAAAAAAGTACTTTGAAACCTTTAATGAAACCCAGCGGAATTTAGTCAAAAAAATCATCCGTAATCTGCGCCGAAAGGAACATGAAGCAGATAAGGTGGAACACGAACTCAAGCGAAGGATTTTTGAGGTTAAGTTAGATCCGGTGTCAGTATTTCATCTAATCAGATTGGTTGAAATAATCGGCTCCATAGCAGATCATGCTGAAAACTCCGGCGATATGATGAGAGCAATGATTGCAAAATAAGAAATCTCTTTTTATGATTGTTTTAAAAAGTCCTTTTCAATAGAAATCTTGCTTTTGTTTCTTATTTGCGTCAGCCATTCATCAAATGTTTTGATTCTTTTCTGGCGCAGTAATCCTTCTTTTATACTTGCTTTTTCTTTGACAAACCCTTCTGGATCGGCCTCTTTTCTCTCATTGAAGCTGATTACGTAATAACCTTTTTCTCCTTTAATTACATTTTCCGGCAATTTTATTTTATTCGAAAGTTTAAAAGCAGCTTCAACAATTTCTCTCTCCAATCCAATATCAGGAACAGGCTCATTCCGCTTGAAAAAACCGGCGCTGCTTAATTGCAAACCATATTTTACACACTGCGCGCTCATTAATTTGCCTTTTTTTAAACCGGACAGAAACTCATTTGCATCCGTGCTCGCCTTTTCATCCTGTTTTTCCTTTATCAAGGCTGCTATGACCTTTTCCTGCACATCTTTTAATTCAGGTACTTCCCCGGGGGTTTTTTCAATCGCCTGAAGGATGTAATATCCATCTCCAAGGTCCTGTATATCGCTGATCTCCATGGCCGAAAGATTAAAAGCAGCAGATGCAAACTTTTCGCGGTTTTTTATACCTTTATCCGGGCCTTTTATTGTAAAAAAATCTGTTGTCTGCAACTTAAGGTTTCGTTCATTGGAGGCCTTTACCAGGTCATCTCCTTCAAAAATAGTATCAAAAACCGATTCCGCCTGTTCATAAGCAAGAATTTTCGCCTCTTCATCGATAAGTTTCTTGCGTATCCTTTTTTTTGCTTCATCAATGGAGACAATCGATCCCTCATTGATTTTTTCAACCTTTATAATATGCCAACCAAACATTGTGCGAACCAGCCGGCTGATCTCTCCGGCCTTCATGGAAAAAGCTTTATCGGCGAATGGCTTAACCATCGCCTCCTTTCTAAATACGCCAATGTGTCCGCCCTGGCCTTTGCTCGGGCATTCGGAATACTGTCTGGCCAACTCGGTAAAATCTTTATCCTCCCTGGCCATCTGCAGGATATCAAGGGCTCTATTTTTTGCCTTTTCAACAGCTTCCTGTCCTGCATCTTTGTCGACCTTTATGAGTATATGCCGAGCCTCAACAGTTTTATCTGTTTTAAATTCTTCCTGATGTGCTTCATAATAATCATGGATCCTTTTATCGGAAATGTTAACCTTTGCTCTGTAATTATCCGGGTCAAAATGTAAAAATCGAACTTTTATCGTGGGTTCTGTCTTATATGACTCTTTATGATCAACAAAAAAAGTCTTAATTTCTTCGGCAGAAGGATTGATATCTTTATATCTGCCGGGTTCGAACAGAATATAATCTATATTTACCGATGCATTCCCCCATTTGAACCATTCCATGGCCTCCCTGTCTGAGACCTTGAGATTGCCAAGTAAAAATGATCTCAACTTTTCTATCAGCATAAACCCTTTCTGGTTAACCTCAAACTGCTCAGGGGTCAAGCCGTAGCGATTTAAAATACTTCTATAAAGGCGCTTGTCAAATACTCCGGATGTTTGAAATGCTTTTATTTCCCTGATAGCTGCGGCAAGCTCGTCATCTGAAACACGAAAATTGAGTTTTACGGCTTCCTGAAGTAAAAGTTTCTGATCTATAAGCCGGTTTAAAGCCTGATTTTTTATCTGAAACATCTGTATCATTTCATCATCTAATCTGTTGCCGAATCTTTGACGGAACTGCTCAATAAGGTTGTTGTACTCATCCTTGTATTCTTCCATGGTGATTGACTCTCCGTTGACGAGAGCAACCCTGCCTCCCCTCTGAGCGCGAAAGCTTCCAACACCCCAGAACACAAAAACAATAACGATCGCTCCTAATATAACCTTAATCAGCCAGCTACTGGCATAATCCCGCATTAATCTAAGCATTATAATTCACCTTTATCAAAATTGACGATTTCGCAAAAAGTCGAATTCATCATGTTTTAAACAATAATATTGACCGGCGCTCCATTTTTATCCATCTTTGTTCCAACGGTCTCTAAACAAAATGCGCATAGATATTCATACTTATCCCCTTCAGGCAAAACAAGCAGAAGCCGTTTCCGGACAGGAACCGCCTGTTTGCAACGAGAGCAATAAAGCTGTGTTGCATCAAACTCTTTGAACGCATCAGTCCTATTTTCCTGTTGAGTATATCCTCCATATGCTTTAGTAGAATTTTGGCGATCCATTCTCTATTCTTAACTCCAGTCTTTTAAGCTATGCTTCAATACCATAATGGAAATGATAAAATATGTTTGTAACCGTGAACGGTAACTAAAATAGATATTGACACCTTAAATACTTTTTGTTACTGGTTGCGCCTTGCCTGTATAGCGTGGGGCTGTAGCTCAGATGGGAGAGCGCATGACTGGCAGTCATGAGGTCAGGGGTTCGATCCCCCTCAGCTCCACCACAATAAATTGATCCCTTAAACCACCCATCAAAATTAAGCATCGCTTATGGCAGTTATACCGTCTCTGGATATTTGTAAACGTTCAAACCGATTACAGCATCAGTACCCTCGATCTTCTGATTACCTCGTGTGCTGGCGATTGTTATCGTTTTGCCAGATTTTGAAAGTCCGAACTCTTTTGTCAAATCTATCTCAACAATCAGTTTGTCGTCTTTAACTTCCCACTTTACGTTTTCCACTTCTTCACCTCTTTTTGTGTTTATGTAATGTTTTTGTTAAAGGAGATCAAGTACCTTGTGGCATTATTACAAATTATGAATCCCCCAAAAGCGCCCCGCATAACCCAAAATTATTCAGCTTGCCAACCACGTCTACTATATTTCTCATGTCAACCAATAATCCAATGGACATCCCCTTTCGGCGCTCATTCATGTATTCGCATGATACGTATGCCGGTGATGGTGCATGAAATGCACCTACAGTTTCAACCAATCCTTTTGCTTTTGGCATTCTTCTTGTGCTTTGAGATAATTCTCGTAACCAGGTGAAGCATTTACATCAAGTGTAGCTTTGCCAGTGTGTCCCGCAGAATCAAGGCAGACCGGGAAAGGGATTTGCGTTCTTCCTCTGACAATTCGCCTTCCATAATCCGTTCAACCCCTGCTTGAGAAACCACTGCAGGCACGCTCAAACATACGTCGTCAACACCGTATTCACCGGTCAGAAGCGTTGATACTGTCAGAACAGTTTTCTGGTTTCGGAGAACAGCTCCGACAATTCGGACGAGGGCCAATCCGATTGCGAAATACGTAGCTCCTTTATAATCAATAATGTGGTAGGCGGAACTCCTCACCTCCTCAACCAGGCGAGCCCGTTCGGCTTTCCAATCGCCACATTTCATGCAGACGGGGCAATATTTATTGATGGACATGCCCGCAATGTTGGTTAGCGACCAAGCCGCGAACTCACTGTCACCGTGTTCACCCAGGATATAGGCGTGGACATTGTGCACGTCGATACCAGAGCACTGACTCAAGAGATACCTGAAACGGGCGCTGTCCAAGACTGTGCCTGAGCCAAGCACGCGACCTCGATCCCATTCTGTCCGCTTGAGAACAATGTGCGTAAGAACATCAACTGGATTGCTGACCACAACTATGACGGTGGGGGAGTTCCTGCTGACAATATCATCCACAATGCTCTCTACTATTGCAGCATTTCTCTGAAGGAGATCGAGACGCGATTCGCCGGGTAGTTGCTTGGCGCCCGATGTGATGACGATGACTTGTGCATCTGCGAAATCATCAGCTTCGCCGGCCCGTATCTCCACTGGTGGAAAGAACGGAAAGCCATGAGCAAGATCCAGCACTTGCCCTTGTGCTAATTCACGGTTATGGTCAATCAGTATGATTTCATCGGATATCCCGCTTTGGGCAAGCGCATAAGCAAACGTTGCACCAACGGCACCCGCACCAACTATAACTACCTTTCTTGCTCCCCATGCCTCTGAATTCATTTTCTTGTTGTCCTCTTCATTGTGCCGAACATCCGGCCTCACTTGCCGGTAAAGCTATAATGAAGTTGGAAAATAAAATGTTTTACTCAAAACTATGTAAATGCAAAAAATTCCACGGCTTTTCCGGTCAGGTTCAGGGTTAAGTATTTTCCTTAGATTAAGAGTAAAAATTTAACCCTCTCTTTTGCATTGGTTTACCTCAAAACAGATTTCTCCAGATCGAAGAAGAAACATTTGTTCTTATCTAGCCTTCTATATTTGGCTAAAAAATCTAATGTTAAAAAAGGCTCTGTTAGATCATCCAAAGGTATAACAAACACATCTTCAGGATTGTCAGGATATCTTCCTACACCTATCACAACAAAAACCGGTATATTATTTTCCTCTGAATAGCATTTATAAATGAATATCTGTTCCTTTCTGGCCCATTTAATACGATCTTGAAAATAACCCTTTCTCCACTTACACTCAACTGCAAATAATTTTTTAGTATCTTTTAAACTGAACTCAATCTCTATATCTGGATATTTCGTAGATTCGGCATATATCCCGTCTGTAAACTTATCGCCTCTCCACTCTTTAACCTTGCAAAAGTTTAAATTAAATTTATGCAAAATATATTTTTCGAATCTTAGTCCCTTTTCTTCAGGTGAATCGTCGGGAATCTCATCCTCGTTCGAAGTCGAACTTGTAGAAGAAACCTCGGTTGTAGCTTGAACGCTTGTTCCGCATTCCGCGCAGAATTTCCAATCAGACGGTATTTCATAACCACAACCAGGACAGATAATTGTAGATTCATAAGTTCTAAAACGAGTGATTGATTCAGACAGAATAGTATTGATTTGCTCTTGTTTTGCTCCTATTACCTTGGCAAAAGAGAGTATCAGACTTTTTTCTGGATCGGAAAGATCGTTATCTGACAAAGCAACAAAGATCATATCTTCTAAGTTGCGTATTCGCTCTGAGTATCTTCCCACGGGTGTGACCTGATAGTCACCTTTTTTAGTGACCTTCCTTGCTTTTTCTGCGTCGGTTCTCTTGGCGCTTATCTCATTACATATTCGATCTATTGCTATTTCTTCTTTATTGTCAATAACGCCATCAGCACTGGCAATCATTATCAAGTTGGCCAAATAACTTATGAGGGACGCGCCTTTCATTAGAAGCCTCCTTTAAAAAATTGGTGAGAAATGCTTACCTTAACCATTAAATGTTAAGAAATAAATCAGTGCTATTTGATATCAACTGGTCGTTTCTTGATTGTTGTAATATATTAATATTACATTATTTTTAATGAA
>JACNLL010000022.1 GCA_014381545.1 Candidatus Desulfaltia bathyphila | reverse complement strand
TAAACATGACAATTGAGCATGCAAAATCCAATGCAAGATTGTGGGAATTTTCATACCAGGAAATGGCCAGCCAGGCCGCATAAAAACCCAGCATTCCATCATTCCAACAAAAAACCCCCAGCCGTTTCCAGCCGGGGGTTTTTTGTTGTTTACCTATTGTTTATCAACAAATCCTATTAGAAGGACAGTTGGAGTTGATGAAACAGAGCATAGGTGTCGTCGAAATTTGGAGGTTTAGTAGAGTTTGTTGTCCAGAATATATCACCGGCATCGAGGTACGCGGCAATGGCCGTGTACGTCAGGTTGTCGTAGATTTTCCAGTTCAGCGTTAAATCATACTCTACACCAAAGTCGTCGGAATAATATGAAGCAGGTTTTTCGTCAGCTTTTGCACTACCGGCTGCAAAGGTCAGAGACACATTTTCAACAGGTGATACAACTACGCCTGCATAAATAATCTTGGCGCCTACTTCAAGGGTACCGTCCGTTGAAACGTTTCCGACCCCGCCGAGAGAGTCTCTAAGCGCAGGAATCTCATTTGTTGTAAGGATAAGCAGCTTTTCCCAGTCATTTCCAACGCCATTGTATGCAGTCACTTCAGTGGCGTCGGTGTTCTCGCCGCTGATAAAGGCATAACCGGCCAGCACAGTGGCTGCGCCAAGATTATAAGAGCCCTCTACATTGTAGGCAAGCTGTTTGTAATCAAGATCTGCTGTAGCTGCGGCATCATAGTCTCTCTCGCCCCAGATATAGCAAAGTTCACCATGGATAGCGAGCGGGCCGAATTTGGAGACAAAGTAAGGATTTAAAGCATACTTTTTTATTGTTGACTCATTAGCATCATTAGCATCAGAACCTGTATTTTTGTCATTGTAAAATACGCCCAGCACGCCGGCTGTAACATTTTCCATCTTCTTTATTGCAGCAAGACAGTACTTATCATGATCCACGTCGCCATCATCAGAGGACGCTAAACCACTATCGCCTTCTGTAACTTTTTCGAAAATAGCCAGAATTGTCAAGTCATCTATTACCTTGGTGTACTTGATACGGTCAACACTACTCGCGCTATCGAGAAACTTAGTTCCAAATGTTCCGCCAGCCTGACGGCCGATATCAAATTTGCCAAGGGGAGCATTGATGGTCATGTAAGCGCGGTCAAAGTTTAAGTTGTTATCCGCGCCACCTGTGGCAGCATCATTACCACCGCCCCATATATAGCCATCAAGAGCGTCAAACCTTGTGGTAACAGACAGGATGTCTGAAACCTTGAACACTGTCTGGAGCCTGAAAGACATGTTCATAAAGGCATTATTTTCTGAAGTGTCTCTCAAATCATATTGCTGTACATAAACCCCTCTTACCCTGTAGTAGCCGCTGAAATCCGCGTCAACCGCCATGACAGGAGCAGCCATAACAACTGCCAGGCACAGGGCCAGAGCCAATATAGTAAATTTTTTCATCTGTTTTTCTCCTTAAAGTAAAATTAAAAAAAATTCCTGATAATTTTTAATTCATATTGAATGGGTTGTCGGCCCGGGAGCATATGGACAAGCATCACCCCCCTTGTTAATTTTGAATTTTAAGTTTTGAATTCTGAATTAAAGGATTAATCCCCTAATTCTTAATTCTTATATCAATTTTAGCACATTTATATGTATCAGCTTGTATTGTCAAGTAAAAAATAGGTGTCAGGTGTCAGGTGTCAGGTGTCAGGTGTTAATTAACTGATATTATTGGTAATTGATTTTGACCGCAGAACTCACCAACGTCACCTAAAAATTTGTCAATAACATTTTTTGAATACCACCGGCCTCTTTTAACCATTTGTTCAACAATCGGCTGTATTTTGCTTATGATTTTTTTATCTTTTGCCACTGTTTCCGCTTCACCTTTTCATGTAAAACAAATCCCCTCTGGGGATAAGCCAAAGCCTGGTCATTTGGACCAGGATTGTTTACTCAGATTTTCAAGGATTATTTTTCATAAAAGGTCTAAGCTTAATTTAATAGCGTGGTTGACTTCTTGCATCTTTTCCGAGCTGATTTGGCCGAATCTTTTTTCCAGCCTTTCTTTGGATACGGTAAGTATCTGGCTTGTTTTTACGATAGAGGATCGCTTTAATCCTCCTTCTAATGGATCAAGCTGAACATTCATAGGATAGATTTTAACGGAACCAGAAATGGCTGCCACAATTATGGTGGGGGCTTTTTGCAGGAAAACCCTTCACGATAGAACCTCATTTTGAGCGTGAAGGGTTGTATCGGAAAAACCCCTGTCTTCACTTGCCATTTCAACATATCCTTTGGCCATCAATTCTTCGGTCCTTTTTTTGAACCACAATCTGAAGGCCTCTTGCGCCAACTGGCTCTTCACCATGTTGCAGGATTTCGCCGCTTTCTCAATGGCCTCAAATATATCCGCATCTATGGTTACACTCATTTTTTTCTTGGTTCTCATGCGATCGCTCCAATTGTCTTACTTTTTATAAGATAATATATCGCCTAAATAGCCACGTCAAGAACTATCTGCGACCTTGGGAGACATTCTTCAGATTATAAGCTTCTCATTTTTTTATTTATTGGATTCCTGTACCATCTGCCGGAGTGACGACTTTTTACGACGACATCATTATTGATAAACTCGTAAAAAGTCTCCAAAACTTGTCATTTCGAGCAAAGCGAGAAATCTTTGGCTTATAACATATTGATTAAACAAGATTTCTCCCTACGGTCGAAATGACATGCCAGCTTAATCCGACTTTTTACGAATTCATCATTATTAGACAGCTTAGTTTTTAAATTGTCGCCTCTCACGACAATTTAAAAGAATAAATTTCTCAGCGTCCTCTGCGGCTCTGCGGTTAATTCAAAATTAATATTACACCTATCTTTCTGTAAGCGGCGCCAGATCGTATGTTATGACTGTGCTTTTTGCTTTTTGCCCTAACACATCACGTTTGCTTACAATCGCGGCCACAAGCTCCAGCCCGCCGTCATTGTTTATATCCCCTATTGCATAGTCGCAGATATAACCTGATACCTTGCGGGTATGCCAGTTTTTGGCAAGCCCTAACCCGTCCCATGAAAGGGATTCAAACCAGGCTCCGCTGTAATGGCGGAATTTCCTGAACAGATGCCCGGAGATCGATTTGTTTTTTACTGTAATCAGCTCTGTTTTGCCGTCTTTATTCAGATCCACAATAAAAAGCCTGTGCGGCAGGTACACACGGCTTTCATAATCTGCTTCCTTGTCCTGAAAATCGATATCAATATAGTTTTCACTGCCTCCGAACCGTTCATCACTTTTCCATTCCTGGCTTCCGCCGGTTGTATATATCCTCAGCCGCTCCTCCTCATCAAATGCAGCCACAACCTCGCCTTTGTTATTAAAAAGGTCACCCATGGTAAAGCCGAAAACAGTAATATTTTCCGGCAGGCCCATAGCGACTTTACCATGTGGCTTATAGCTACTGCCTGTCCAGACAAGCTCATATACGCCTGGCATAAAAAGGTCGGATATTCCCATTTTCTGCCCAACGAGCATTGGCCCAAGCACAGGACGGGGAATGACCCTGAAATACCAGTTTTCATCATCTGCAATGGTTTTAAAATCGCTGCCGTTAAATTCCAGGACAAAGGATTTAAGCGACTTGCCGGGTTTATCCAGGCATGTGACAAATATTTCAGCTTTGCCGTCCTTATTAATATCAGCAACATCAACGGCAAGATATTTATAGTATTTTTTTCCGGTGATCTCCTTTATCTTGGTAAAGCGATCATTTTCAGACCTGTAGATATGCACTTCCTGCTTTGTAATCATTATTGTCTCTGTTTTGCCGTCTCCGTCAACATCCCCTAACGCTAAGCCTTTTATCTGCATGCGGAAATTTTTGCTTTTCCAGAATCCCGGGGTCGCGTCGCTGCGGCCGGTTATGACAAAGGGAGACCTGCCTCCTCCGGCCTCTTCCGGCTCAACGAATTCTCCGGTAAGCAGACGCTCAGGATGGATATACTGGGACGGCCTTTGCACAGGAACTCTTTGCTGCGGAAGCTGCCTGACGGCAATTTTTCTGCCAAACAGCTTTTCATTTATCTCTTCGGCAAACAGATTGATGCGCGGGATTACCTCCTCCATGCCCTGGCTCTGGTTAAAAAAGGAAAGAGGCGGCTTTTTGCTGTCTGAAATATCCACCATTTTTGCATCCAGACTCACGCTGTTTCCGAATATGGTAAGGCTGCCGAAAAGCACGTAATCTGCCTTCAGTATGGCGCCGATTTTGCGTGCCTTTGCCTCATTTAAAGGGGCTGAGATTTTCTTAACGGCCGTGGCTGTTTCCTGCCGGGCGATAACAGAGACTTTGTTTTCCCATGAAAGGCGGGATGAAAGCATTGAAAGGATGCCCTCCTGCAGATAGGTAAGATCCTTTTCAGCATTCATCGTAAACGGCACGATTGCAATCCTGCTTTGTTTTGCAAATGCAAAATCCGGCGATATTATTATGGCTGTCAGCGCAAGGGTAAGAAGCGCAAGCCTGATGATTTTATTAAATGATGTTTTCAAAAATTCCTCCATTTAAATTAAAGTGCCTAAAGTTATAATAAAAGTTACGAGTGACTAAAGTTACGAGTAACTAAAGTTATTGAATTCTGTTAATTTTATAAAAAACCGGAGCAAAGCGACTCATTAACTTTAGCTCACTTTAGGCACTTTAGCTCACTTGTAACTTCTTTTTCAAGACTTCATTCACAATTTTTGGATTTGCCTTTCCTTTTGTTTCCTTCATTACCTGTCCGACAAAAAAGCCTAAAAGCTTTGTTTTGCCGTTTTTGTAGCTTTCAACCTCTTTGGGGTTGTTTGCAAGAACTTTTGATATTACCTCTTCAATGGCAGATATGTCGGTGACCTGGACAAGCCCTTTTTCTTTAACTATTTTTTCCGGCGCTTTGCCTGTTTGCGCCATTTCCTCAAATACGGTTTTTGCGATCTTGCCGCTTATGACCCCTTCGTCAATAAGCTTGAGTAGTCCTGCAAACTCGCTGGCAGAAATAGGGGATTCATTTATGGTTTTTCCTTCAGCATTCAAAAGCCCCAGGAGTTCTCCCATGATCCAGTTGCAAGCCTGCTTTGGATTAGGGAATTCTTTTACGCACTCTTCAAAATATTCTGCAATGTCCCTGCTGGATGTTAATACATTAGCATTTTCTGAGGAAAGGGAAAATTCCTTTATAAAGCGGTTTCTTTTTGCACTGGGAAGTTCGGGCAGGCTTTCCCTTACATCATTAATCCAGTTGTCGTCAATTACAAGCGGCAAAAGGTCAGGGTCCGGGAAATATCTGTAGTCGTGTGCCTCCTCCTTTGATCGCATTGAAGTCGTCCTGTTTTTATCAGGGTCCCACAGCCTTGTTTCCTGGACTACCTGGCCGCTTTCGACAAGAATTTCCCTTTGCCTTATTATCTCGTAATGCAGCGCCTTTTCAACATGTTTAAAGGAGTTTAAATTTTTAAGCTCAGCGCGTGTGCCGAAAGTTTCGGAACCAACCGGCCTGATCGATACATTTGCATCGCACCTGAAGCTTCCCTCCTCCATATTGCCGTCGCATATACTTAGATAACGCACAATCGACCTGAGCTGCCTGAGATAGGCGCCTGCTTCTTCGGGCGATCTGATATCCGGCTCGCTGACTATTTCGATGAGGGGAACCCCTGTCCTGTTGAAATCGACCATGCTAAACGGCCTGTCAGGATCGTGGGTCAGTTTGCCTGCATCCTCTTCCATGTGGATTCTTGTAATGCCGATTTTTTTCTTAACGCCGTCTGTTTCTATTTTTAGGAATCCATGCTCTGCGATAGGGAGTTCATACTGGGAGATCTGATATCCTTTTGGGAGGTCGGGATAAAAATAGTTTTTGCGGGCAAACCTGCTTTCACGGTTGATTTTGCAGTTTGTGGCCAGGGCCGTGCGCAGGCTGTATTCAACGACCTTTTTATTTAGCGCCGGAAGCGCTCCGGGCATGCCTAAACATACGGGACATGCGTGGGTGTTTGGAGGAGCTCCGAACGATGTTGAGCAGTTGCAGAAAATTTTTGTTTTTGTCTTCAGTTGGGCATGAACTTCAAGCCCAATAACCGGTTCAAATTGCATCAAGTAATTTCCACAAAAAATAAATATTTTACCACGAAGAACACGAAGCCCACAGAGGGGGAAAAATAAAAAAACAATCACGTCTCTTTTCAAGGCGTACGCCGCAAAACACGAAACATGGAAGATCAAATTGCAAACCGTTTTTTCTGGTTAACGGTCTGCCGCATTTGTCTTAGACCAATTGGTATCTACCGTAAATAATTGCCCCAAGGGCTGAAAATCTAATAGTTCCTGGCGTTTTAATTTTTTTCTGATCTGCTCAAAGAATCTTACAGTTTCTTCAGCATATAACCGTTCCCCGCAATGCAGGCATACTTCAGCATGAACTCGTAAAGTTGCGGTATGATTTCCACCGCGCATAAGTTTTTCTACTTCCTTTTCTTTTAATTCACCACCGCAAACCGGACATTTTTCGAATGGCATCATGATTTTTCTCTCCTTACTCGAAAATTAATCCAACGATCAGAATCCGGGCGATAGACCGTGATGAGAACAGCCCATTGGTTCTCATCATTAAAAGCCCAAACACTATGAACAGGATCGCCGCTAAAAGTTCTACCATAAATCAGGCAGCTTTGGTATGGCTTGTCATCTGAACAATTTATATCCTATTGCGGAGCATAGTCAAGCCATTTTGTTTTGACAAAACAGGCCGCATAAGTTTAAATCCTCATTAAGCCAAAGCTCAATTAGGAAGGGGTCAGAAGTCAGGGGTCAGGTGTCAGCAAGGTGGATGTGTATTATTATAAAGTATAGTCTTAATTTCGTGTTTTCGTGCTTTCGTGATAAAAAAAGAGGAATTAAATGGAATTTTTTCTGTGCGTGCTTGGAATGGTAATGATAATTGAAGGGCTTCCCTATTTTGCGTTTCCTGAAAAGATGAAGTCCTGGGTGCAAAAGATTCTTGAAATGCCGGACAGCGCTCTCCGCAAATTCGGACTTGTGCTTATGGTTACAGGACTGTGGATGATATATATGGGGAAGTGTTAGGGGTCGGGGGTCAGGGTTCAGGGGTCAGGTATTAGGGGTCAGGGATCGGGGATCAGGGATGATAAAAAGCTATAGAGATTTAGAAGTTTGGCAGAAAGCCATGAATTTAGTGGCGATGTGCTATCAGATGACGAAAAAATTTCCAAAAAACGAGATTTATGGGCTTGCCAGTCAATTACAACGTGCGGCGGTATCTGTACCGGCAAATATCGCCGAGG
>JACNLL010000043.1 GCA_014381545.1 Candidatus Desulfaltia bathyphila | reverse complement strand
GTTTTGCTTCCCATATGTGCCCATTTACGCATTGGAATTTTAATTTTGAGTGAGCACCTTTATATATTTTAGATATACATTCTCCACCACGTTCCCTCGCAATATTTTGAATTTGCTTAAAATCCCCTAATCTATTTTTTACTGCACATTCTGGACACCAAACTCCTTGTGAAATTTTGGATTGCGTTGTGTGAAAAACATGCCCGTATTGGCATTCAATTTTTACTTTACTTATGGAATTATTATATCTTTCAGATAAAACTTTCCCGTTTTTCTCTTCAACCATATCGTAAAGCGTAGTTAGTGTTTTAGCCTTTTTTCTGTCATGAGCGCATTGGCTACACCAAATACCCCTCATAATACTATTCGGTTTTGCAAACCATATATGATTCCTCTCACATTGAACTTTAATCTTCGTATACGAATTAATGTATTCTCCACTAATCCATTTTCCTCCATTCTTTGCTATTTTTTCTTTTAGTGGTAAAACAAATCTCTCTATCCGGCACTCTGGACACCATGAGCCTTTTATTACATTATTGAAAGGCATTTCCCATTTTTTGTGGTTTGGATTGTCACACTTCCAAACCATTGGCAAATTCATATTATGATAGACATTGCTTAGGCATTCACCACCCTTGCTCTGTGCGAATGAGTGGACTTCATCAATCGTGAATTTGTTTCGTTTAGCCATTTTCTTGCCAAATATTAAAATCAAGAAAGTTCAATCTCTTTATTTGATATTTAATATTTATTTTTGTTTTAGCTATCTATTGGAATTCCTTTATGGATTACTCTTCGTCCAGATGGAATATCAGCGGTTAGAACCAATCCAGTATAGAATTTATTGCACTCTTTGTATTGACAACGCCACCCATTACTTAGAACTGCAACTGGTGATGAAATATTTTTTAATAAACAAGACGTGCAATATTTTATTTTTGTTTTTTTGTGAGTATATAATCCAGTTTCTTCATTGAAGTCATAGTCATCAATATTTATTTTTGCATTATTACTTTTGTACAAAATAATCATTGCGGTAATCAACGGTATTGACAAAAGAAACCCTGATACTAATAATTTAACCAATAATTGCGTTTCTAACAGAGATATTGTTTTGATTAACGAATGCGCCGGGTCAAGAGGCCACAGCAATCCGAGAAGGAATAGGCATAATATTAATACGGACAATAATATTTTGTTCTTTATCCAAATTTTTATGACACTCTGAATCATGAAAATTATCCAGTATTTTTGATTAAAGGCCAACAATTAGTCTGTGAATATTCACTATTTTTTAGAATAACAATTATTATATATTTAACTTAATAAATAATTGCTATTTAATCAAGTTGTTATTATAAAATAACTACGAAAACTGATTCGTATAAGTATTTATCTGGGGCGTTTAGGGGTCAATTGGATTTTTTACTTCAGCAGATTCACAAAGGTCTCACTGCAGGAGGTAAGATAATGGAAGGCGTTGATACTGTTAAGGGCATTTTGAATAAAATATATGGCACAAAAAAGGGGTCTCTGGCCTTTAATAAAATTCTTCCCTTAATAGAAAAGTTTCCAGCCGGAAAAAGAGAGGTGCAGGACTATTTTTCTCAGGAAGATGTGGTTCTGATAACTTATGGCGACTCCCTGTATTCAGGCAAGGAAGCTCCTCTGAAAACGTTTCACAGGTTTGCCGCAAAACACTTCAAAGAGGTATTTTCAACAATACATATTCTTCCATTTTTCCCTTATTCTTCTGATTACGGTTTTTCTGTTATTGATTTTTATTGTGTAGATCCAAAGCTTGGGGGCTGGGAAGACATTAAATCATTGGGCACCGATTTTCAGCTTATGTTTGATCTTGTGCTGAATCATGTTTCTTCGAAGAGTAAGTGGTTTGAAAAGTATTTAAATGAGGAACAAGGATTTGAAGACCTTGCCATTGAAGTAGACCCCTTGATTGATCTGACCAGTGATCTGTCCGGGGTTACAAGGCCCAGATCGCTGCCGCTTTTAACTGAATTTACAAAAAGTTCCGGAAGGGCTGTTAATGTTTGGACAACATTTAGCGCTGATCAGATAGATCTTAATTTTAAAAGCATTGATGTTCTTGAAAAGATGGTTGAGATACTGCTTTTTTATGTGAAGCAGGGCGCAACCATTCTGCGACTCGATGCAATTGCCTATTTGTGGAAGGAGATCGGGACGAATTGTATTCACCTGAGCCGGACCCATGATGTGGTGAAATTATTTCGAAGCATATTGGATTGCGTTGCCCCGGATGTCATGATTATTACGGAAACGAATGTGCCTCATGTGGAAAATATCAGCTATTTTGGAGATGGCAGGAATGAGGCGCAAATGGTTTATAACTTTACGCTGCCGCCGCTGCTTTTTTATTCCTTTGCAATTGAAGATTCAACGGCCTTGTCAAGCTGGGCAAAAGGGCTTTATTTAAAGTCTGAAGCCAATACCTTTTTCAATTTTACGGCCTCGCATGATGGCATTGGTGTGCGCCCGCTTGAAGGGATTTTGCCTGAAGAGGAAATAGAGAGGCTCATTAAGATTGTTAAAGAAAATGGAGGCAGGGTCTCATATAAGAGGAATTCAGATGGTTCGGAGAGTCCGTACGAATTAAATATAACCTATGTTGATGCTTTGTTAAGCAAAAAAAGCGGAGTTGATAAATATCATTCTGATAGATTTCTTGCCTCTCAGGCGATTCAGTTTGTTCTTCCGGGAGTACCTGCCACCTACATCCATAGCATACTCGGTTCGCATAATTGGGAAGAAGGCGTCAGACAAACTCAAATGGTTAGAACGATAAACAGGGAAAAATTGCGGCTGGATGATGTTGTAAAACAATTGGAGGATCCCGATGACTTTCGCTCAAGGATTTTTTTTCCATATATAGACTTGATAAAAATCAGGAAAAAGCAGCCAGCCTTTCATCCAAACACTTTTTTTGAAATACTGGAACTTGATCCAAAGGTATTTGCCATTTCAAGGCATTGCAAAGAACAGATAATATATGCATTGACAAATATTTCATCAACGCATGTTTCTGTATCATTGCCGAAAGACAGAGGCGATTTTGATATGAAAGACCTTCTTAGCGGAAAGATATTTAAAGCGGATTCAATCGGCTTAAATCCTTACCAGTTTGTGTGGCTTGTCACACAAAAATAAATCATTATTGATTGTTGATTTTATTCCTTAACTTACCGGAACATTTAAATGTAACGACCTTTCTCGCCCTCAGCATCAAGTCGTCACCTGTAGCAGGGTTTCGGCCCCTTCGTTGCGTCTTGTTTTTTACGCAGAATTTGCCAAACCCTGAAACCAGAACATCATCCCCCTTTTCCAGAGTGCTTTTAATAATTTCCAGAAGAGATTCGATGATATCAACGGCTTCTTTCTTGGTAAAACCAAGCCCATAAACCTTTTCAACAATATCGCTCTTGGTTAATGCCATGCTACCTCCTAAAAGAACTTGCTACGTCATTATCAATAATGATATATTTACATAATTAGCTTATTTTATTATGATTTTTTTTAACCTGCAGAGACGATTTTATTTATTCAGATTTTTCAAGTAAAAGCAACTCCAAATTTGATGAATTCGTAAAAAGTCGAATTTATCAGCATTAAATTTACTGGTTATAAGTTTTTGGGGTGCAAATAGACTCTAAACTGACGATGAAAAGGTTATAACTTATTAAATATACAGATATTGAGCATATGTCAAGATACTTTGGAGCCGACGGGCGGAGTCGAACCGCCTACCTGCTGATTACGAATCAGCTGCTCTACCGACTGAGCTACGTCGGCCTGATAAATATCGGAACTGACAAATAAAGGTGCAGTACTTTGTTTATGAATCTAAATCAAGAAAAAAGTTCGCTTAAATCCTTAATTGATTTAATTCCTTGCAGAAATTCCGGAATTGAGTGCACGGGCCTGTCCGGGTCTGACAGGGCATTCCTCGTTTCCAGAATATACATGGAGCACAGGATGCCTGTTGTCGTTGTAGCAGCTTCGTCAAAAGATGCTGAAATGCTTTTGGAAGATTTGCGTTTTTTTTCAAGAGATCTTCAAAAGGCCTCAATATATTTTCCGCCTTATAATATTTTGCCGTTTAAGTGTTTGTCATATCACAACGAAACAGCTGCAAGGCGGATAAGCGCTCTTTACCGTTTGATAGAGGGTGAAATGCCCCCGGTTGTAGTTACAACTGTAAGCGCTTTGCTGCAAAGACTTATTCCAAAGCTTATGCTGAGCGATTATGCTGAGCTTATAATGGCTGGTGAAGATATTGACCGGGATCTTTTGATAGAAAAACTGATTGCCGGCGGTTATGTTCGAGCCGCGATTGTGGAGGAGCCCGGGGATTTTTGTGTTAGAGGCGGGATTCTGGATATTTATTCTCCGATGTATTCAGATCCGCTAAGGATCGAACTGTTTGGAGAAACTGTGGATTCCTTAAGATTTTTTTCAGCGGCAACCCAGCGCAAGATAGAAAGCATACAGGAAGCGATCATACTTCCGGCAGGGGAAGCGATTCTGAAAATGGAGCTTATGGATAAGATAATAGGCAGGATAAGAAAGCAGGCGTCTGCCCTTGATCTTCCGGTAACCAGGGTTAGAGAGCTGGTTGAGCGTATCAAAAAAGAGGGGGTGTTTCCAGGAATTGAGAGCCTTATTTCTTTGATATACCCTCAACTTGACACACTGTTTGATTATGTTCCCGACAAGGCCCTTTTTGTTCTTATAGAACCAAAAGAACTGGAAGAGGCGGCCAATCAATTTCAGGAACAGGCGATAAAGAACTATCTTGCCGCCTGCAAAGAGGCCAGACTGTGTGTTGAGCCTGACACTTTTTACATTAAATGGCCAAGGGCAAAGGAGATGCTGTCCGAGAGGAAGCCGCTGACAGTTAAAATGCTTCCTGTGTCAAGAGAGGGTTGGGGCAAGAGGCAACCTTTTTTGCGGCTAAATTTTAATATTGAAGATAACTCTGCTGTTAGAGCTGAACTTAAGGCTCATATGAAAAAAGAGAACCTTCTTCTGCCTCTTGTAAACTGGATTAATGACAAAAAACAGGCTGGATATTCCGCTCTTATTGTTTGTAGCGCCAGGTTGCAGGCAGGCCGTATTAAATCTCTTCTGGCGCCGTACGGTATTAAACTTAGAATTATTAAAGAGTTCCCGGCTGCTAAAGGCAGTAAAGGGCCTGTGGCCGTATGCCTTGGCCGGGTTTCATCCGGTTTTGTCTGGCCGGATGAATTTTTGGCTATAATTACAGAGGAGGAAATATTCGGCGTAAAGCGCCACAGAAAAAGGATTTCAAGACAAAAAACAAAGGTTCAAGCCGGGATGCTTGAATTTACAGACTTGAAGAAAGGCGAACCTGTTGTTCATGTTGAACATGGAATTGGTCGCTTTGACGGCCTGCTAAAGCTCAAGATAGACGGAACAGACAACGATTTTCTGCTTATTATCTATAAAGACGATGATAAGCTCTATCTTCCTGTAGATCGAATGAGTATGGTGCAAAAGTATATGGGGCTGGACGGAGTAATACCTGTTCTTGACAAGTTGGGCGGCAAATCATGGCAGCGGGTTAAGGAAAGGGTTAAAAAATCGGTTGAGAAGATCGCGGGAAGACTCCTTAAACTCTATTCTGAGCGAAAGGTAAAGAAAGGCTATGCTTTTAAGGCAACAGACTGTGATTCGCAGGATTTTGAGGCTGGTTTTTCGTATGAAGAAACGCCTGACCAGCTAAAGGCAATTGATGATGTGCTGCATGATATGGAGGAGCCGACCTCGATGGACAGGCTTGTATGCGGCGATGTTGGATACGGCAAGACAGAGGTAGCCCTTCGAGCATCCTTTACGGCTGTTGATAACGGAAAACAGGTTGCAATCCTGGTTCCTACAACGGTGCTTGCGGAGCAGCATTTTGAGACATTTGCAAACCGTTTTAAGCGTTATCCAGTCAATATTGCGTGTTTAAGCAGATTCCGTTCCGTCCGTGAGCAACGTGCAATTATAGATGGACTTAAAGCCGGAAAGATAGATATAGTCATAGGAACCCACAGGCTTATCCAGAAAGATGTTGCTTTTAAAGATTTGGGGCTTGTTGTTCTTGATGAAGAGCAGCGCTTTGGCGTTAAACACAAGGAGAAACTGAAAGAAATCAGGCGTATGATAGATGTTCTGACCTTGACGGCAACCCCGATACCACGCACTCTTTACATGTCCATGATGGGAGTGCGTGATATGAGCATTATTTCGACACCGCCCGAGCATCGCCAGTCAATTATCACATACATTTCTGAGTTTGACGGGGCGGTTATTTCGGAAGCAATAAGGAATGAGTTGAAAAGAAAGGGCCAGATATATTTTGTTCATAATGATATTCATAATATATGGGCAATGGCAAACTATTTGCAGAAACTGGTGCCTGAAGTCAGGCTTGATGTGGCGCATGGCCGTCTTACGGAAGATGAGCTTGAGCTTGTGATGCTGCGGTTTTTTAATAAAGAGATCGACATGCTTGTTTGCACAACGATAATTGAGTCCGGCCTCGATATTCCTTCAGCTAATACCATTCTTATTAATCGGGCGGACAGATTCGGATTGGCGCAGATTTACCAGTTGCGAGGCCGTGTAGGCAGGGCTGATGAACAGGCCTATGCATACCTCTTTATTCCTGATGAGACAGCTTTAGGCAAGGACGCTCAGAAACGTCTGAAGGTATTAATGGAGCACAGCGACCTTGGGGCCGGCTTTCAAATAGCCATGAGTGATTTAAAGATAAGGGGAGGAGGCACAATTTTGGGCGCATCCCAGTCCGGCCATATAGCTGCGGTAGGTTATGACATATTTCTAAAGCTCATGGAAAACGCGATATCTGAGCTTAAAGGTAAGCCGGTTCAGGAAGACCTTGAACCTGAGATTAATATATCTTTGTCAAGCTTTATTCCCGAATTTTATATTTCCGATATCAACCAGCGGCTTTCAGCTTATCGCCGCCTTGCAAAGATGACAGAGCTCTGCGAGATCTCAGATTTTAAGAAAGAGCTGATTGACCGCTTTGGAGCCTTGCCGCAAGAGGCAAACAATCTTTTATTAAAGATCATGCTTAAAGTATTTTCTATAAAAGCCGGGATAAAACAGCTTGACCTGACCGGACAGCAACTCATTCTTTATTTTTCAGAGGCTCACCAGAAATATCCCTTTGGCATTGTTGATATGATTGTTAATCGGAGCGATTGTTTTAGTTTTACGCCGGACCATGTGCTAAAAGCAAAACTGTCAAAACGCACTGCAGCAGGTCTATTATTGGAGACCAAAAACATCTTGAAAGAAATTACTCAACATGTTAACGGCTGAGCAGCAACATAGTTAAAGGATTAAGTGTTGAGTGCCACGACATCGTAGACACTTAAAAGTGCCATGACATCGTGGACACT
>JACNLL010000053.1 GCA_014381545.1 Candidatus Desulfaltia bathyphila | reverse complement strand
CGCTACATTTAAATGATTTGTTCACAATATCAATATGTTCCTATGGCCCGACCCCTAAGGCTTTTTACACAGGCAATAAAAAGGAAATAACTGAATCCGCCACTAATTCCCTCATCGAGTTTGTGTTGTTGCGATCCATAACTCCCTCGAATTCACACCAGCCGTTTTGTCCAATTTGTCAAGGATGTACCCAATGTCCCGCCATTCATTTCCTCTCCAGTCTTTCCATAAGCCTGAAAGCCTCTTTCTCAAGCTTTGAGAAGGCAAACCATTTTTTCCCAAGACCTTTTTGTCGTCTATACCCTGTTCTGTAAAAACAAAGGGAAGTGAACCACCCAGATGCTGCCTTGATGGTATCGCATTTTGCGATACCATAAGATCGACTTCTTCTTCCGTAAGTTGAAACATGAAATCGGAGGGAAAACGTTTGATATTTCTTTTTACCTGCTCTCTTAGTCTGATTGGTTTTACACCATAAAAAATGGCTAAATCCCTGTCCAGCATTGCCTGGACATCGCGGAGGGTATAAATTCTGTTTTGAATTTCTTCGTTTTTGATCAATTCATATTCACTCATACCATCTTCACCTTTTACATTACAGATATCTTGCCAATATCACAATGTGCCGGAAGATTGAGATAACTAACTGATCTCCAGGAATCAATACTTCTTGGCAAAGTCTGCAGTTGGTAGATCAGTTTCCAGCTATGTCTTAATTTCATTTATTGGTAATATTTGTCTGCCATGTCGAATCGTGAGAATGGATATTTGTTTGGTTTCGATACGATAAATGATGCGGTAATTGCCGTAAATTAGTTCTCTAAATTGGCTATCATTAATTTCGGGGATAATCCGGCCGATTTCAGGAGACGATTTTAGGCACTCAACTTTAGAAAATACCGTATCAATCCATTTCTCTGCCGCTGATGGTTTGTCCTGGGCAATATAATCGGCTATTTCCGATGCTCTATCGACAGCAAGAGGAGACCAGATTATTCTCATTTTGGGACTCGTTTTAATAGTTTCTTTTTTGCGTCTTTATGGCTGATTCCTGCTCCTTTTCCCAGTTGATTGAGAGAGGTTTGAATATCTGATAGAAGCTCGATTTTCTCTTGCATGGCTTCAAATTCATTTGCACTTAAAAGGACTGCAACGCCTTTCCCGCGTTTTGTAATTATCACCGGTCTTTTAGTGTCGTGAACATGCTTTATGAAGCTTGCCATGCCATTTCTGACTTCTGACATGGGCCTGATATCTTGATCAATTTTTAATTTTTGCATATTACACCTCATTAAGTATGTATTTTGTACATTATATTGCACATATTATGGTACATGCAAGTGTTATTTTCTGGTTGGCATAACGCGGAGCTAACAAACCAGTCGAGCCGCAGGTTACCGCGATGGTAACCAGTTATTATATAGTTTCTGACTATTCCCACAGATTTTATGATTGTTGTGCAACAAATTAGCAAACAAACAGTTTTTTAAAATAATTGCAATATTATCAAGTGGTAGTCTTGATGTCAAATTTTTAAGAGTTAGGTAATTTTGATGAACTCGTAAAAAAATGAGAAATCATTTAACATAATTGTCTTGGAGCTGTATAATATAATTATGAAAGATGCCAAATGCATTCAGTTCCTGCAGTGGGCTTTACCACGCCTGCGCATGAGATGGCCGGGTTTCCGCAAGGTGCGAAGGCAGGTTTGTAAACGTATCAACCGGCGTATAAGTGAGTTGCGGCTCAACGATCTGGAGGCCTACCGTGAATATTTACAGGTTCATCCGGATGAATGGATTTATCTCGATAGCCTGTGCCGCATTTCTATTTCGCGGTTTTACCGTGACAAAGGCGTGTTTGACTGTATAGGTAACAAAGTGTTTCCAGCATTGGCGCAACTGGCTGTTAACAGCGGCAATAATACAATCAGGTGCTGGAGCGCGGGATCTGCTTCAGGAGAGGAGGCTTATACCATCGCACTGGTCTGGCAATTTGTCCTTTCACCGTATTATCCTGACATCGATATTCAAATTACAGGCACTGAAATAGATAGCAACCTGCTTGGACGTGCGGAAAGAGCATGCTATTTCCAATCCAGCGTAAAGGATTTGCCTGAAAAATGGCTTTCTCAGGCATTTAACCGGACAGGCAAGCAGTATTGCCTTTACCCGGAATTTAGGGAAAAGGTGAATTTCATTTCACAGGATATCAGGCTGGCAGCGCCTGACGGTCTTTTTCATATGGTATTATGCCGTAATCTGGCCTTTACCTATTTTGATATTGGCCTGCAAAAAGAGGTTTTAGGGAGGATTTTCGACAGCCTTCTTAATGGAGGGATATTGGTTATCGGCATCCACGAATCGTTGCCCGAAGAAGTTACATATTTCCGACCATGGATATCCAATATGGGAATATATCGCAAAGCTATCGTGTAACCGTTCACGGTTGTCGGTTCACAGTTCACAGTTTTTTCAACCGTGAACCGACAACTGTAAACCGTGAACGGTTACGCTTTTGTATAAGGGTAAAATTAACCATAGAAATATCAGTGATGATCAGCGTAGATCGGTGGCTGAATAGTTACTCATTTTTCTGGTACGCCCGGCAGGATTCGAACCTGCGGCCTACGGATTCGAAGTCCGGCGCTCTATCCAGCTGAGCTACGGGCGCAAAATGATATACCTTTTCAAAGGTCTCCTAAAATTGAGCATTTTGAAAAGGTATCATAAAAATGGGGTGAGTGAAGGGGCTTGAACCCTCGACCCCCAGGGCCACAACCTGGTGCTCTACCGACTGAGCTACACCCACCATATAAAAAAACTATCATACCATATTGTCCATTTCAAGTGGTTTTATTGTCATAGAATATATTCTTTACGTTCACCTTTTTTTCTGCCATAATTTTTTGGATTGGCACCAAATAATAAGAAAAGGATAAGATAAATGAAAAAAGACAAAATTCTTTTAGATCATGGAAGCGGAGGGAAAATATCGCATAGCCTGACTGCCGACCTTATGCTTCCAATATTTGACAATCCAATACTTTCCAGACTTGATGACGGCGCAATATTTGATCTTGAAGGAAAGCGGTTTGCATTTTCCACGGACACATACGTTGTCGATCCAATTTTTTTCCCTGGCGGCAATATCGGAAATCTGGCAATAAACGGAACAATAAACGACATTGCCATGTGTGGCGCAACCCCTGTTTATCTTAGTGTCGGGCTGATAATTGAAGAGGGCTTTTCCATCGCAGATCTTAAGATAATACTTAAAAAAATGGCCTCTGCCGCAGCAAAAGCCAATGTAAAGGTTGTAACCGGAGATACCAAGGTGGTCCCAAAGGGAGCTGCTGACAAGATTTTTATAAATACTTCAGGGATCGGAATAATAAATGAACATGTTAACATCGCAAGCAACAGAGCATGTCCAGGGGATAAGATCATTCTGAGTGGAAGTATAGCGGAACACGGCATTACGGTTTTAACCCAGAGAGAGGGGATGAGCTTTGTCTCCTCGCTTACAAGCGATACTGCTCCATTAAATAATATGGTTGGATTAATGTTGTCTGCAAGCAATAATGTTCATGTGCTGCGTGATCCTACCCGCGGAGGCGTTGGAACCGCCCTCAATGAAATTGCCTTGAGTTCAAAGGTAGGTATGAGGATATACGAAGATAAGATACCGGTTAAGGATGAGGCTGCGGGAATTTGTGAACTTCTGGGTTTTGATCCTCTTTATATAGCCAATGAAGGGAAGCTCCTTGCTTTTGTGGGCCCGGATGATGCGGAAATAGTACTGTCAGCTATGAAGGAGGATGAATTCGGCAGGGATTCATGTATTATCGGCGAGGTGGTTTCCGATTCGCCGGGTAAAGTATTCATGCAAACCCGTATTGGCGGCAGCAGAATTGTTGATATGTTAACGGGTGAACAGTTGCCTCGAATCTGTTAAAAGAAGTTTTTCTATTAGTATGAAAACAGCCGTACAATTAATTTTCCTGGTTATCTGGTTCTTGTGGCCTGCCGGCTACGGGGTAACGCAAGAAACGCTTATTTCAGGAAAAACAATGGGCACAACCTATCATGTAAAGGTTGTAACCGGATATTCTGTAAAATCTGAAGAACTTAAAGAAAAAATTGACACCCGGCTTAAAGAGATAAACCAGAGCATGTCCACATTTATAAAGGACAGCGAAATCAGCAGGTTTAACAGATTGAGCTGTGTGGGCGAAAGATTTTGTGCTTCGGATGATTTTCTGAGTGTCATGATAGTTGCTGAAAATCTTTATAAACTGTCAAACGGCGCATGGGACGGTACTATAATGCCCCTTGTTAATCTGTGGGGCTTTGGCAACAAGGAAAAAAAAAGAGATATTCCGAAAAAGAAAGAGATAGACAGACTTTTACCTGAGATTTGTTTCGAGCATATTGATATTGTTGAAAACAGATATCTTGTTAAAAGAAAGGTTCCAATATCTGTTGATCTTGCATCCATAGCAAAAGGGTATGCTGTTGATCAAATTGCGGAACTAATTAAAACAAGCGGGATACAAAACTTTATCGTGGAGATCGGTGGCGAGGTATATGCTTCGGGCTTCAGGGAAGATGGCAAGCTTTGGAGGGTCGGAATCAACAGGCCTGATAAAGATGCCCCTTTTGATCAGGCGCATAAGATTGTGGCCTCACATAACAGAGCTCTTGCAACGAGCGGTGATTACAGAAATTTTTTTGAAATATACGACAAAAGCTATTCACATATATTTAATCCAAAAACAGGCTATCCTGTTTCCAACCGCGTTGTAAGCGCTTCAGTTCTTGCAGACAAATGCGCATTTGCAGATGGTCTTGCAACCGCGCTTATGGTTATGGGTGTTGAAAAAGGGCTCCAGCTCGTCAATACTATAGATGGAGTTGAATGCCTGATAGTTGTGCGGGAGAAAGACGGATCATTGTCTGATCATTGTTCACAGGGATTTGTGTTGACAACAAAATAATGCTATTATAATTTTTTCTGTTTTAAGAACAGATAAAAAAGGGACATTTCAGGTTTTTTTGCATCAGATGGTTCGTTGCATAATGTTAAAATATAACCAAACAAGATGGCTAAGTAAAAAGTTTCATATACAAGGCGTAGTGATTTTTCAGGATCGAAGGCATACATGTAGTATGTTAAGAGTCTGAAAAAGTACTGCAACGCAGTAGATGGGACTTTTTACGACGCCATCAAACAAGAAAGGATATAGGAAAGTGAACATTATTGTATTGCTGAAGCAGGTACCGTCGACAGAGTCGTTTATAGAGATCGCAGATGACGGGGTGTCAATCAAGACAGATGATATTAAGATGGTCATCAATCCCTATGACGAATTTGCAGTGGAGGAGGCTATCCGGCTAAAGGAAGCCAACGGAGGCTCTGTCACAATTCTTTCCGTGGGACGTGAAAAAACAATAGAGTCAATAAGAACCGCTCTGGCAATGGGAGCGGACAGCGGTGTGTTGATACAGGACTCTGCGGCAGAAGGATGTGATAGCCTTGGCATAGCGCGTATTTTGGCCGCAGCCCTAAAGGACATTCCCTTTGACCTGATCATAGCCGGCCAGAGAGCCGTTGATGATGATAATTTTCAGGTTGCTGTAGCAGTTGCCGAATATTTAAAGATTCCAGATGTTTCTATGGTAATAAAAGCGGAAATCACAAACGGAAAAATCAGGTGTTCCCGTACAGTCGAAGGAGGAATCGTAATGCTTGAGGCTCCGTTGCCTGCCCTTTTTACCACGCAGCGCGGACTTAACGAGCCTCGCTATGCTTCTCTTCCGGGCATCATGAAAGCAAAAAAGAAGCCTCTTGACATAAAAACCCTTGCAGATATCGGACTGGATGCTGAAAAGGCGGGTAAGCCGATGACAAGGATAACGGCGATGAAATATCCTCCGGAAAGGGAGGGCGGCACGATTATTGAGGGAGAGTCAGCTCAAGCAAAGGCCGCAGCCCTTGTCAAAATTTTGCACGAAGAATCAAAAGTAATATAATTGAGGAGAGAATTATGTCACAGCAATGTGTGCTTGCAATAGCGGAACAGTCGGACGCTGCTTTTCGAAAAATTACCTACGAAGTTTTAAGTGAGGGCAGGCGTATTGCCGACAGCATTGGCTGCCCCCTTACAGTCGTTGTTTTGGGAGCTGGTGAAGATATCTCAAAAGAGCTTGGGGAATATGGCGCTGACAGAATACTGGTAGCTGACAACCAGGATCTTCGTGAATATGTAAATGATGCCTATACCAATGTAATCGCCGATATTATTGATAAAGAAAACCCTTGTGTTGTGATTTTAGGCGCATCAACGCAGGGAAAGGAACTGTCGGCGCGCATTGCAGCGCGAATAAATGCGCCTCTGGCCATGGATTGTGTGGCTGTTCAAGTTGAAAACGGCAATCTTGTAGTAACCCGTCCAATGTATGGCGGTAAAATCTTAGCTGATGTGGCTCTTGACGGGAATCCGCAGATAGCGGCGATTCGGCCTAACTCTATGAGTATTGTAAAGGCTGCGGGGGCCGGATTAGTTGAAAAACTTGATGTGGATGTCGGGAAGACCGATATTACCTTTATCGAAAAGAAGATGGAAACCGGCAAGGTTGAGCTTACTGAAGCTGATGTGATTGTTTCAGGCGGCAGAGGCATTGGCGGCAGCGATTTTTCTGTTATTGAAGAGCTTGCCGACCTGCTTGCCGGCGCCGTCGGCGCATCACGATCAGCGGTTGATGAGGGATGGCGCCCCATTTCAGATCAAGTCGGGCAGACTGGAAAGGTTGTTTCTCCAAACCTGTATATAGCCTGCGGAATATCCGGAGCCATCCAGCACTTTGCCGGCATGTCGTCATCCAAGGTTATTGTGGCGATAAACAAGGACCCGGATGCGCCGATATTTTCTAAGGCCGATTATGGAATCGTCGGCGATCTTTTTGAGATTGTGCCTTTAATTATAGATGAGATAAAGAGATTAAAGTGAGCTCACTTTAGGCACTATAATATACTATAATGAAACTGCATTTAGTGAGTCTGGGCTGTGTAAGAAATCTTGTTGACAGCGAAGTAATGTTGGGCCTGCTTGCAAAGGCCGGCTGGTCAACCACACAGAATCCTGAAAAAGCACATATAATAATCGTCAATACCTGCAGTTTTATCGAACCTGCAATTAATGAATCGATTGACACCATACTTGAACTGGCAAAGCTTAAACAAAGCAATAACTGCAAGAAACTGATTGTTACCGGATGCCTTCCAGAACGTTTCAGAGAGGAGATAGTATCTGTTCTTCCGGAAGTTGATTTTTTCCTTGGTACAGGGGCTTTTGATGAGATTGTACACGCTGCTGCCGGCGGCTTAACCGATATTTCAAGATGTCTTTTGCCGGATCCGAACCTGGCGCCTCTTCAACCGCAGAATATGCCGAGGATACATAGTTCTCCATACATAGCCTATCTAAGAGTTGCGGAAGGATGCGATAAGGGCTGCACATATTGCATCATTCCCAGGCTTCGCGGGAAATACAGAAGCCGTCCTTTTGAAGATATCATTGCCGAAGCCCGTTCTTTGATTCTGTCGGGTATAAAGGAATTGATACTGGTTGCTCAGGATTCAACATGTTATGGTAAGGATTTGACTCCAGCCGTTGATTTGAGCATGCTTATTGAGAGTATCGCAAACATATCGCAGAATGTATGGATCAGAATCCTGTACGGGCATCCGGAAAGTATAACCGACTCTTTTATAAAAACGGTTGCTACGCACAGCAATATATGCTCATATTTTGATATCCCGATTCAGCATGCAAGCCGATCTGTTCTAAAAAAGATGGGTCGTAAATATTCGCATGACGACCTGTGCAGGCTTATAGCGAAAATACGATCACTTGACCCTGATGCAGCAATCAGGACTACTGTTATTGTGGGTTTTCCCGGAGAAACAGACAAAGACTTTCAGCAGCTTCTAAAATTCATACAGGAAATAGGTTTTGATCATCTTGGAGCTTTTATTTATTCAGATTCCAAAGACCTTCCGTGCCACAGGCTTTCCGGACATGTTTCCGAAAAGACCGCAAGGGAGCGCTATGATTTGCTTATGTCCAGCCAGGCAAAAATATCTTTGGGAAATAACCGTAAGCGTATCAACGAGGTTGTAAAGATTTTGGTGGAAGAAAAGAGGAAGGATAACATCTTTTCGGGTCGCAGCGCTTTTCAGGCTCCTGAGGTAGACGGCGTTACATATATAAATTCCGGCAGGTTACAGGCGGGTTGCTTTGCTCACGCAAAAATTACAGATGCTCTTGAATATGACCTTATAGGAGAAGCTGTATGAGCGACCTCAAAAACAGGATATTAGCTTCAGCAAAACACGACCTTGAAGATATTGAGATTGCCCTTAAGCAGAATTTAAATCCGTATCTTGATGTGGTTTCTCAGACAGCGAGTCATATACTGTTTGCCGGCGGCAAGAGACTAAGGCCTTTGCTTATGGTACTTTCCGCCAGAATATGCGGTTATAAGAGCAACTTCGACAAGACCTTTTCGATTATGTTTGAATATCTTCATGCTGCTACACTTTTGCATGACGATCTTGTGGACGAGGCAACACTTCGCAGGGGCAAACCTGTAGCCCATTCAATATGGGGCAATTCGATAGCGGTTCTTGTGGGCGATTTCCTTCTTGCGCGGGCTCTTTCAATTGCGGCTGATACAGGACACCTTAATGTCATCAAAATTATTTCGGAAATTACAGAAAATATGTCTCAGGGGGAGATCCACCAGCTTATGAGAAAGGGGCAGCTGGATCTATCTGAAGAAGAGTATATGGAAATTATCCAGAATAAGACAGCTATCCTTTTTAAGGGCGCGTGTCAGGTAAGCGCCGTTATCGCAGATGCCACGGAAAAAGAAGAAAAAGCCATATCAGATTATGGTTTCAACTTTGGGATTGCTTTCCAGATGATTGATGATCTTCTCGATTACACATCTAATGCCGGTATTCTTGGAAAGGAGGCAGGCGCGGACCTTAAAGAGGGAAAGTTGACTCTACCGCTCATATATGCATTAAAGAAGGCTGATTCAAAGGCTGATTCAAAAGATCTGGCCATGATGGAGAAAATAATAAAAAATAAGGATTTTTCCGCTGACGAGTTTGAAATCTTATTAGAACTGTTAAATAAATACAAGGGGCTTAAATATACTGAAGAGTTGGCGGCAAAACATATTGCCAAAGCAAAGAAGGCTCTTGTCGGGGTTTTTAAGCCTTCAGAAACAAGGGAACTACTTATAAATATTGCCGATTACGCGCTGGCCCGGAAGTATTAAAAATGAGATCAGCAAAACAAATATCGCTGTTTGTTCTTTTTCTATTAGCGCTGTCAGTGGGCGTTCAGGCTGAAGAGCAGTTACATGCTACGCACAGCGTGGTTTTGGTCATAGGAACAGGTAGAATATACGCTGATAATGTCGCTGTTGCGCGGAACCGGGCAATTTCCAACAGTCTGGTCTCAGCGATAGAAAATGTTGTAAAAGATTTTCTGCCGCTTGAGTCTCTGGTTCAGAATTTTCAAGTTATAAATAACATTCTATATAGTAATACCGAAGAATTTGTTCAAGGATACAAGGTGCTGACAGAAGCGTTGTCCGGAAATACTTACAGGGTAATGGTTCAGGCAACTGTTTCGATTGAGAAGGTTCAGCAGCAGCTTTCAATTGCAGGAATTATGATAGGCAAAAAGTCTATGCCGCGGGTTCTCTTTTTCATTGCAGAACAAAGCACTGAAGATAGTTTGCCCCAATACTGGTGGGGAGAAGGTATGTCTGCAGTTAAAAGCGTTGCGGAAAACAGCATGGCCGGCGTAATGATGAAAAAGGGTTTTTTGATAATTAATTATAAAAATCTGGCGCAAAATTTGAGAAATGAAACTTTAGACGAATTAGATCATCAGGAAGCTGTTGAGATTTTAAGCTTAGAGCCTGAATTAGATCATCAGGAAGCTGTTGAACTCGGAGTCCGAGTTAATGCGGATGTGGTAATAGTCGGCAAAGCTATTGCAAGTAAAGCGCCTAATATTATGGGCAAAAATATAAAGTCATTCAAAGGGGCTGTAACGGTACGGGCATTCAGGGCAGACACCGGCGAAGAAATTGCCTTTGCCTTGCAAACAGCTGTCTCTACCAATGTGGATGAGGTTGCAGGCGGCAGGGCTGCGCTTTCAGATGCAGGAGCCCTTGCCGGCAAAGACCTCTCTTCGCAAATACTTGAGGAATGGCGGAAAGAAATAAAGAAGCTTGTTAATATTGAACTCGTTGTTAAGGGAACAGCTAATTTTGCAAACTTTGTACAGTTTCGCAAAATCTTAAATGATATATCAGGCGTAAATCGTGTTCAGCTTAAAGAGATGAGGCTTGATGAAGCTGTACTTTCCGTTGATTTTCAAGGAAATGCCAAGGAGCTTGCAGATGCTCTAATGCTTAAGGCCTTTGATTCGTTTGGCATTAATATATATGAAGTGTCGCAAAATCGTTTAAGGATTGAACTTATACCGTCAGAATAGGATAATTAGTTGAGTTGAAACAAAAAAATGCAATTAACATTCCCAATATTTTAACTATCATCAGGATATTGCTTATACCTCTTTTTATTATTTTCCTGCTGAAAGATATGTTTCACTTTGCACTTTTAGTATTTACTATTGCCGCAATAAGCGACGGCCTTGACGGACTTTTTGCGAGGTATTTAGATCAGCGGACGCTATTGGGGGCTTATCTTGATCCGCTGGCAGACAAGCTGCTTTTGACCAGCGCTTTCATTGTGCTGGCTGTTATTAAAATCGTTCCCGCATGGCTTGCCGTTATTGTAATAAGCCGCGACATTTTGATAGTGTTAGGCATTGCCATTTTTGCCATGGCAGATATAAGTATTGAAATCAGACCAAGGATGACCAGTAAATGCACAACTGTTTGCCAGATTTTGACCGTTTTTTTTCTGCTGCTTGACCCAAAAATTTCCGGAGCTGATATGATTAAATGGATTTTATACTGGCTTACCGCAGGGATAACCATATTATCCGGTCTTCATTACACTTACATAGGCATGAACTTCATTCAGAATGCTTCCGGAAATAGTCGAAGAAATACATAGCAAATTGTTAATTTTAAATGTTGTCCGCCAAAGCACTCTGGCGGAGGCAAAAAGGGGCGTTTTTCAAAGGTCTCACCTTGACAGGATAATTAATAGGTGATATCGGCTACCTCTAAAATAGGCACGTAGCTCAGGGGGAGAGCGCTACCCTGACACGGTAGAAGTCGACAGTTCAAATCTGTCCGTGCCTACCATAATATGAAACAGTTTTTCAGTTATATATTATCAATTCTTTTGGCTGGCTATTTTGTATTTATACCGCCAGCCCAAAACGCCTGTGCTGCCGGTATCCGTAAGGCTGTGTGGGCGGGGTCCTTCTATCCAGCTTCACGGTCTGAATTGGAGCAGACTATTGACAGCTTGACTTTTCAGGCAAAACAGACCCCTATTCAAATCCCTCCTAATAAGCAGATTAAGGCCCTGATACTGCCTCATGCAGGGTATATTTATTCCGGGCTTACGGCAGCTCATGCCTCTCTGGTATTAAGAAAAAATCTGTTTGACAGGGTTATTTTAATAGGGCCGGATCATAGGGTCGGTTTTAATAACGGGGCAATCAGCAATGCAGAGGCCTATGAAACCCCGCTCGGTCTTGTCAGGCTGAATAATGATGCAGTAAAATTGCGCGCAAGTTCCGATCTGTTTCAATCTATTCCAGCCTCTGACAGGGTTGAACATTCATTGGAGGTTGTTCTGCCGTTTCTTCAGCGCTATCTGAATAAATTCGAGGTTATACCGATCGTCGTGGGCAGGGGTGATGTCAAGCAGCTTGCTGCGGCCATAGATCCAATGCTCGACCAAAACACTCTGCTGGTTGTCAGTTCTGATCTGTCTCACTTTCTTCCATATCAGGAAGCCGTGGAGAGAGATAAAGAAACCATAAGTATGATTTTAAATCTTCAATCAAAGGATCTTTTAAAAAAAGATAATCGCGCTTGCGGCAAGATACCGATTCTTATTGCGCTCAACATGGCTACTCGCTATGGCTGGGAACCGGTTCTTCTTCATTATTCAAACAGCGGGGACACTGCCGGAGGACATTCACAGGTTGTCGGTTATGCGGCAATCGCATTTTATGGAGAGTCATCTATGCAAAAAAAACATAATTCTCAGCAAATTAATCCGCAACTTGGACAGGCTCTGGTTAAACTCGCCAGGCAAACCATTATGCAAAGACTGGGATTGAAAATTTCCGGTAAAGAATCGGATTTGGTGGCTGCCGCCGTTAAGGACGAAGTGCTTAAGGCTCGCCGCGGCACCTTTGTAACCCTTAAGATTGCCGGTAATTTGCGTGGTTGCATCGGAAGCCTGGCAGCGGAAGAATCGATTGTTGACGGGGTAAAGCGCAATGCTGTCAATGCTGCATTTCATGATCCTCGTTTCTCTCCTGTAACTGTTGAAGAAATAGAAGATGTGGACATAGAAATCAGCATCCTGACTAATCCGCAGCCTCTCGAATACATTGATAGCGTGGATTTGATATCAAAGCTGAGGGTCAATGTTGACGGAGTTATTCTTAAAAAAGGGCGGGCCGGAGCCACATTTTTACCCCAGGTCTGGGAACAGCTTCCACGGCCGGAAAACTTTCTTTCCCATTTGTGCGTAAAGGCCGGCCTGTCGGCTGATGCATGGAAAAACACCCGGCTGAAGATATCGACTTACCAGGTTCAATATTTTGAAGAGAAAAAGTGAACGAGCCATAACTCTGGTTGTCATCGCCACAGGCATTTCTTCTGTGGTAACTCAACTATTGATCATCCGCGAATTTCTGGCTCAATTCCAGGGAAACGAGTTTGTCATTGCTCTGGTTCTTTTCAACTGGCTTATTATCGGCGGGATCGGCACCCTTCTGGCTCATCTGGCAATTAAAGGCTTTTGGCAAGCTACAGCCAACCGGCTTGGTTGGCTTTCCTTTTGTCTGGCCTGTCTTCCGGCTTTACAAATCATGGCTATCCGCGTGCTGCGTGATTATTTTTTTATTCACGGCAGTTCAGTCGGATTTTATCCCACCCTGGCATATACTTTTATTACAATTGCCCCTTATGGACTGCTGTTAGGCTTTGTCCTTCCGTATAGCCTCTTTGTGCTCAGGCTTGAAAAGCCGGATTATCCCGGGGCGCTTATATATATGACAGACAATATCGGTGATGTGGCGGGCGGCGCCCTGTTTTCATTTATACTGGTGTATCTTGTAACTCCTCTGCAAGCGGTTTTTCTGGCCAACCTGCCGCTGTTGGCGGCAACCTGTTTTCTGTTTACCTCCATACGACGGCATCATCCTGCCGCTTTTATCGGCACGGGGCTGGCTCTTACACTTCTTCTAACCGGTATTTTTATGGAGCCTGCATCACTTGCCACCTTCAAAGGCGAACCAGTATATTATCGCGAATCCCGATACGGCCGCATAACCGTCTATAAAGATAAGGAGCAGTTCACTCTGTTTATGGACGGCACACCTGTGTTTAGCAACCAGAACCTGACCATGGCGGAAGAAACGATTCATTATCCTTTGTCACAATCAACCAATCCACAAAAAATTCTGATAATTTCGGCTCAAGGCGGGATGTTGGAAGAATTGCAAAAATACCGGCCTGCACGCATAGATTACGTTGAGCTTGATCCAGAGGTTAGCTCTGCTTTGTTCAGGTTCGGCCTGATAAAGGATATTCCGGGTTTACACGTCATTCATCAAGATGCCAGAGCATATCTGATGAAAACTGATGAAATCTATGATGCTATAATAGTTAATCTGCCTGAACCTGAAACCTTTCAAATAAACCGGTTTTTTACAGACCGCTTTTTTGCTCTGGCAAAGCAACATCTTACAGCCTCAGGAATATTAAGTTTTTCAGTGCAGGGGTTTGACAGCTACCTTGCCGAAACCCAGCGCCGGAAGATCTCTTCCCTGTATAATACCGTGTCAGAGCATTTTGACCATGTTTTGCTGCTGCCGGGGCAAAGAATCTTTTTTTTGTGCGGCAACCGCCCGATCAGGACAGATATTCCTGCTTGTCTTCTCGAAAAAGGGATTCAGACCTCTTATATCAGCGGCTTTTATTACGGCAATATGACAAATGGAAGAATAGCAGGATTAAACAATCTGCTCGATCCCGCCGCCCCTAAAAACATCGACGAATCCCCCCAGTTGATGCGATTGGTGTTTTCACAGTGGTTTTCAAAATTCTCCACATCTCCGAATCGATTCATCGTCGGCCTGGCAATTTTGCTTTTAGTATATATGTTTCGTATCAGGGCAGAAGAGTTTGTTCTCTTTTCAACCGGCTGCATGACCATGGGCAGCGAAATCCTGGTTATCTTTGCTTTTCAGATTTTTTTCGGTTATATTTATTTTCAGATAGGCCTGATCATAACCGTTTTTTTAGCCGGTCTGTTGCCCGGCGCCTGGTTTGGTGAAAAACTGCGTGGCCGTGGGAAACAGATGCTGATAATTACAGACAGCCTGCTGATCAGCCTTTTGGGGCTTTTTATCCTGGCCATGAAGTATGGCGGAGACCGGTTGCCGGTTGCCTCTTTCCTTGTGTTTGGATTTGTGATTTCTTTGATATGCGGTTTCCAATTTCCGGTTGCTCTTCGTTTAAGGGGTGGTGATAATAGTGTGGTGACACGAGCCTTTTCCGCCGATCTGATAGGCGCGGCCTTCGGCACCCTGTTCACCAGCGTGGCGCTTATTCCATATCTTGGCATTGTATGGGCCACGGCAGGATTAATCGGCCTGAAACTAACAAGCTTAACTATTATGGCGACAGGACATGAAAAAAATAAGCAGACGTCAATTTCTATATTGTAGTGCGGCCGTTCTTTCAACCACCATGCCTTTTCGTCCCTTTTGGCCTCTTACGGGAACAGATAGCGAGGCTTCCCGATTTTTTGATATCCGCGGCAAGATTTTTAAAGGGGATGCGCCTGCAAAACTATGGAAATGGTCTCACGAAGGTCTTTTTTATACAAAGTTAAAAGAAAACAGGGTGGCATGCGGCATTTGCCCCAATAGATGCGTTCTGGCGCCGGGTGATTTAAGCGTCTGCCGCAGTAAAGTTAATATTGATGGAACATTATACAGCCTGGCCTACGGTAACCCCTGCAGCGTGCATGTCGATCCCATAGAGAAAAAACCTCTTTTCCATTTTAAACCAAAATCAAGGGCATTTTCCCTTGCTGCCACAGGTTGCAATTTCCGCTGTTTGAACTGTCAAAACTGGGAAATTTCCCAGGTAAAACCCTGGCAGGTGCGCCATGTTGAGCTTTTCCCGCCGGAGGTTGTGATTGAGGCAAAGCGTGCCGGGGCCAAATCAATAGCATATACATATTCCGAGCCAACCACATTTTTTGAATACATGATCGACATTGCCCGTATGGTCCGTGAAAATGGGCTGTATAATCTGTGGATTTCAAACGGCTACATTAACCGGAAACCGCTGCTGGAGCTGTGCAAGGTTCTGGATGCAGCCAATGTCAACCTGAAAGCATACAGCGACGTGGTTTACAGAAAATTAAACGGCGGGCGGCTGGAGCCGGTCTTAAACACATTTAAGACTCTGCATGAACAGGGGGTTCATTTTGAGGTGACAAACCTGGTGGTTCCGGGATATGTCGATGATACTGATATGGCTAAAAGGATGTGCGGATGGATACTCAAAAATCTCGGCCCTGATTATCCGTTGCATTTTTTACGATTTTTCCCCAGATACAAATTAGACAGGCTGTCGCCGACTCCGATATCTACCTTGACACGCTTCCGTGAATTGGCCATGCATGAGGGGATCCGTTATGTATATGTGGGCAATGTGCCCGGTCATGAAGGCAATAATACCTATTGCCATAATTGCAGAAAATTATTGGTTGAAAGAAAAGGGTATTTAATTCCCATTTATAATCTTGCAGGAAATAAATGCAAGTTTTGCAATACCGTTATCCCCGGCGTATGGGTGTGAGACCTTTGCAAAACAGCGGTTATGCAAAGATCTCAGTGTGATATGGTTTTATTTGATCAGCTCTTTTATCTTGTTGCTGCATTTAGCATAGACTGAGTTTGCCAGAGCGCCAAGCTCTCTCTGAACAGTATCCGGATCGGGAAGCTGCGGTGGCTCGATGAGATTGAATTGCTCGATTCGGACGGGTTTAAAATGAAGGCTTTTTTCAACTGCGCCAAGTTCTTCGGGAGTAAAATTTTCGCCCATAAAGTGCTTTTTTACAGTCTCTCCAACATCCATACTCTTCAAGAAGTTCAGAATGGTAAGCAGATCGTGGTTTTTTTCAAATTTTGCCAGATTGGTGTTTACAGCCTTGCATTCCTCTTTAAGATCTTCGTGAGCTTCCTTATAGTTATCATTCCGTGTAACCAGTCTTCGGTATGCCTCTAAGGTTAGCTTCTTGAATCTGGTCCGGTCGGTTAGGCCGTGTACCTTGATAAGCCGGACATCTTTTCGGTATTTTGAGTCTTTGCCGATCCGATCACTAAAAGGAGGTTCCTTCAACCCAAGAATGTTCACGAATTTGTTAATAAACCCGGTCTCAAAGAGCAAATCATACATGCGCGCAAAGCGACCAAAGAGCATCTCCTGCAGTTGGGCGGCATGATCCGCCAATTCCTCAGCATAGTGAATCTGTTCTTCTACCAACCGCCTTTCATAAAGATAATTCTGAATAACCTCCTCTTTGACCTCCAGGGTCAGGGCGGAGATGAAATCATCCTGCATGGACGTTCCTTTCCCATTTTAAGGACCCGTTGTCCCAGAGAAGCAATATCATCACCGGTCAATGAAAAACCATACTTTGCGTTGAGCATATCCACAACGAGCCTCTGGGATGTTCTTCAGATTATAAGTTTCTCATGCCTTTGTCGCGTTTTTGTACTGTTGCCAAGGAAAGCCCGTATAGACGCTCATGGCGTCCTGCATCATATAATAGTAAGTACCTTAACTAGCTAACACGTTACCGTTTTTTGAAAGGTATCAGTGAATGTATCCGGCGCTTATGCGATGATTTGCCTGAAGTTTTGAGTAAAAACAATCGGTTGATGTTGTAAGATATTACGCCGATTCTAAAAAAAACAGCGTTTGCGCCGGCTTGGCCGCAAGGCATTCTTTCCATGCCAAAACAAACTTTCAGATCATTAATGCGATTATTGCTGCTTGCACATTCCTGATTATACCATTTAAAAACATCTTTGGCAGAGCCCTTGATGTTTGTGGCTATTGCCGAATATTTCGATTTGACATCCTCTTTATTGAACAGTTTTTTCTGATAGTTCTTTTGCAATACTATTGTTCGAAAAGTCTTCTTTGTTCCGATAAATGAGAAGGCTGTTTCCGCTATATATCCTTCCCTGTGAGGTTTCCAGTCAGATTCGGGGATAAAGCCGATTGCCCGCAGCATAGCCTCATCAAAATTGCCGCCTATGGCAAACTCAACACCTTTTTTGTTACAAAAGTCTATTATATCGACCTGGCAAGAAGGGGGGCAGGCTCTTAGCCGCCTTATGCTTTTGCCTGCCGGCATCCGGTCTATACAATGCCTGAAAAACTCAAGATTTTTTAAAGCAGGGTCCACATTTCCTTCACGGAACTCTTCGCTAACTATCAAACCGTTTTCCGCCAGATGGCCGATAATAGGCGTGTAGCCTTTAAATCCTTTATATGTCGGCTTTGCCGATTCTTTTTCAGCCTCTATTACGGTGGCATCTATATTTAACGTATAGTTTTTTATATCATCATATTCCAGCGCTCGCTTTAAAAATTTTCTGTTTGTCTTCTCAAGCCCGGACAGCCTTCCGCTATCAGCCGTTCTTCTTAACCAGTCCCCGATTGCATCAGGCGAGGGAACTCTTTTCAGCGGCAATATATCCCTCAGCATAGAATTATGCCGTATAATCCTTATATCTTCCAGGCTGCGGCCCCCGCCATTTAGCATTAATACCAATGGGAAAAGATATTCGCTGGCCTTAAAATGTGTGCCCCTGCCCGATTTCGGCATATAAGCGTCAACCCAATCCAGCACGCCAAGGCCGATGCAAAATTCACCCAATAAAGCAAGACCTGCGGAAGATGCCTGAGCCTCTTCGGCCTTTTTAAATTTTAAAGGAAGATCTGTTTGCCTTTTCAATTTGACCCCTGTCCCCTGACAACTATCAATTGAGCATTATATGTGGTTTGATATCCAAAATGGGGGTGTTGTTATACATATCCAGACCTTTAACATAAATGACGTTGCCTTTTACTTCAAGTACTTTTAGAACCGACATGCCGATCGGGTTTGGCCTTCGTGGCGAGCAGCAGCTGAAAACCCCCATTATTTCTTTGCGATGCGGAGGGTTTTGCTTGAGATACCGCGGGATAAATGCCGGGCTTTTATGTAAATGGAAAATTACGACAATGTGCTGATCGGCCTTGATATCGCAGAGTCCCTCAAGATATTCATCATTAATGATTAGCCTCCCTTTAACATCTGAAACAGACCAATGCCTGGGAACCTTTTCAAATTCATGTCGCACAAAACCTATCGGCCTCATTTCAATGGCCATTGCAGTTGTATCCTCTCATCTTTTTACAAGCTTTGCCACCGATTCTATATGATATGTGTGAGGGAACATATCAACCGGCTGTACTTCCAGCAGATTATATTTATCCTTTATCAACCCAAGATCCCTTGCCATGGTTGCGGGATTGCAGGATACATAAACGATTTTTTCAGGCGCCATTTCAAGAACATGCTTTACTACATCCTTGTGCATACCTACTCTTGGAGGATCGATTATCATAACATCAGGTGTTGCCGCAACCTGAGGCAGGCGGTCCTTTATGTTGCCATGGATAAACCGGCAATTTGATATCGTATTTTTTTTGCAGTTATTTTGCGCATTAGTCACGGAAGATGCAATCATCTCGATGCCGATTATCTCTTTTGCACTGTCTGCAAGAAAGATAGATATCGCCCCTGTGCCGCTGTATAGATCCACAACCATTTCTTCGCCGCTGAGTCCGGCATATTCCCTGACTGTCTGAAAAAGCTGCTCCGCGCCCCGCGTGTTGGTTTGAAAAAACGAATTTGCAGATATCTCGAATTCACAAGAACCGATTTTGTCTTTTATGCAGGAGGCTCCGGCAAGCAGGATCTCGTATTCTCCAATGGCTACACCGGCCTTGCGAGCAGTAATGTTATTTACAACCGAGACTATTTCCGGATATTTGTCCATCAAGAGATCGGCAAGAGGTTGCAGAATTTTTTTGTCTTCTTCTGAAGTTATGATGTTAACCATCCATTGGTCATAGGCAGAGGAATGCCTCAGCATAAGAAAACGCCAGAACCCGGTATGGCTGCGAAGACCATATACAGGGATTTTGGAGTTTTTAATATAATTTCTAACATCTTCGAGGATATTATTGCCTAATTTTGGCTGAAGCAGACATTTCCTTGTATCAAGCACCTTGTTAAATGTGCCGGGCACATGAAGACCAATGGCAAAGCCTGCAGCAATATCCTTTTTATCCATTTCGTCAGGCAGCAGCCATTTCCGGTCGGAACATGTAAACTCCATCTTGTTCCTGTACTCAAAAATCCGGCTGGAAGGGATTGTTTTATGCACCACAGGATCATGTATGAGTCCTATATGTTCAATAGAATCGATGACATGCTTTTGTTTGAACTCAAGCTGCCTGTCATAAGCTAAAAATTGCCATTTACATCCGCCACAATAGCCGCTGTACATACATGGCGGATCTATTCTATAGGGAGACGGCTCCTTTATTGATACTATTCGGGCCTCTGCATAGCTTTTTTTCTTTTTGATTATGCGGGCATCAACCAGGTCTAAAGGGGCTGCCCCGTCAACAAAAACAGCCATGCCGTCAACCCGCGCAAGCCCCTTTCCGCCAAAGGCAATATCAGAAATTCTAAGCTCCAGCGTTTGCCCTTTTTTAATTGTCATATTTTCATCTTTTTTATTCACCGCAAAGCCGCAGAGCACGCAAAGAAGTTTATTTTTTTTAAATTGTCGTGAGAGGCGACAATTTAAAAACTAAGCTGTTTAAGTAAATACAATATATCTTCGAATGATAATCTTAATAATGCGTTTCTTTTTGTTTTCCGTCCTCTCAACGGAAAACAAAAAAATCTTTAACCTTTGCGTTCTTTGCGTCTTAGCGGTGAGATATATATTTTTTCTGCCATAAAAAACACAAAATTTATTAATAAGGAACTAACACTTAACACCTGATGAATTTGACTTTTTACGACGCCATCAATTTTGCTCCAGAAGTTCTGTTCTCAACAGATCAAGGGCTTTCATGGCAAATATTTTTTTATTCGTAAGTCTGTCATTACCGGCAAAGTTGAAACAATACCCTTTTACATATTTGGGCGTGGCAAGCCCGATACATACGGTTCCTACAGGCTTATCATCTGTTGCCCCGCCCGGCCCGGCAATGCCGCTTGTCGAAAGTCCATAAGTTGCGCCTGCAATCCGTCGCACCCCTTGAGCCATCTCTTTTGCGGTCTCCTCATGCACTGCTCCGTATTGTTTTATTGTTTCGGGTGATACTCCAAGCAAATTTATTTTGGTTTCATTTGAATAGGTTACACATGATAAAAGAAAATAGTCCGAGCTTCCCGGCATATTTGTAATCATATGGGATATAAGGCCGCCTGTACAACTTTCTGCAATCGCAATGCCGGCATTTTGCCGGCAAAGGAGTTTGCCGATCTGCCTGACGACTTCAATTCCCGCCTTTTCGTCCAAACAGATTTTATTCCCAGAGACCTTTGAAAAAAGTTCAATTTTGCAAAGGTCTCTCTCCGTGTTTAGTGTTTTTGCTGCCATATCTGAAATTTTCTCCTAAATAAAAAAAGCTTGACAAATATAAAGCAAAACAATTATTAAATCAAAATCTTATAGGAAATTTTACAAATGAAAACAATCGAAAATCATAAAATTAAAGATCAGTTATCTATATTCTGGTGGTGGCGGGCTTATATCAACGAGTTTGCCTGTGGAACTTCACCAACCTGATTTTAGTTAAAAGTTTTAAGGACCGCAGGAAACTCAAAGCCTGCGGTCTTTTTGTTTTAAAAAGGCTGTGGAAATTTTCACGGTCTTTTTTTATTCCATTAACCTGTTAATCGTTTCAGGCAGAGGAAATATATATGCTTATAAAACAATTCCCCGACAAAGATCAATTCCGTATTTTAGCCGGGAAAAATAATGTGATACCGGTTTGCGCCGAAATACTGGCAGATACGGAGACTCCGGTTTCTTTGCTTAAAAAAATCTATAATAATAAAGGCCCTGTTTTTTTATTAGAAAGTGTCGAAGGAGGGGAACGTTGGGGAAGATACAGTTTTTTGAGCGCTTCCGCCCGATTTCATATCCGCATATACTCGGAATTTGTGGAAATTCAAAACAAGGGTTACGTCAATAAGATTCCTCATAATGGAGAGCCGCTAACAGTTCTAAGGGACTTTATGAGCAGGTTTAATCCGGCTGACATGCCTGAACTGCCAAGGTTTTGGGGAGGGATGGTCGGGTACCTGGCTTATGAAATGGTTTCCTTTATCGAAACTGTTCCGAATCAGTGGCCAAAAGAAAAGCCGCTTGCAAATTTTATAGTGCCTGATGAGCTGCTTATTTTTGATAATATTCGAAACACATTGCTTTGTATTGTAATAACCTTTCTGGATGAAGATCGGGAAAACAATCAGAAAACCGATCAGGCTGTTGAAAAAGTCTTTGAATCAGCGAAGATACGTATCCAATCCATGTTACGGGCAATCGACAGACAATTACCCGAAAACAATGACAATGCATGTCAAAAGAGGTATAATCTGACCCCTCAGCAGGAGCCCGACACCTATCGGTCTTACGTAAAAAGGATAAAGGAATATATCAGGGCAGGGGATGTGATTCAGGCGGTTATATCTCAGCCCTTTGTTTGCGATGCGCCTCCTGATCTATGGACACTCTATCGCGCTCAGCGATATATCAACCCGTCCCCTTATCTGTATTTTATGCATATAGATGATGTGGCTCTTGTCGGCTCTTCGCCGGAAACAATGGTTCGGCTGGAAAACGGCATTGCTACTCTTCGACCAATTGCCGGCACACGCCCGAGAGGAAAAAATGAACAAGAGGACAGAACGCTTGCCGACGAACTTCTTGCCGATGAAAAGGAACGGGCGGAACACCTTATGCTGGTCGATCTGGGGCGAAATGATCTTGGACGGGTAGCAGAGGTAGGAACCGTGCAGGTAACCGAGTTAATGGTTGTTGAACGATATTCTCATGTAATGCATCTTGTTTCCAATATATGCTGTGATCTGCGATCCGATTGTGATGCGTGGGATCTTCTTGCCGCTACATTTCCTGCGGGCACCCTGTCAGGTGCCCCAAAGGTCAGAGCCATGGAAATTATCGCAGAACTGGAAAAAGAACCAAGAGGCCCTTACGGAGGGGCTGTGGGCTATATTTCGTTTCATGGAAATATGGACATGGCGATCACTATCCGGACCGCCTGTATTGAAAACGGACGGCTTACGGTTCGCGCGGGAGCAGGAATAGTCGCGGATTCGGACCCTGAGCGGGAACGGGTGGAAACCGTCAATAAAGCGATGGCGATACAGAAGGCTTTGGAGCTTTTGCAAGGAGAAAAGAGATGATCCTGATGATTGATAACTATGATTCATTTACTTACAACCTGGTTCAATATGTTGAGCAGTTAGGTTCTCCGGTTAAGGTCATGCGAAACGACGCAGCCTCTATTTCAGATATTGTCTCCTGGAATCCTTCCGGTATCATAATATCGCCTGGCCCGGGCAGGCCGGAATCGGCTGGAATAACCCTTTCGGTAATAAAGCATTTTTCTGGACACATCCCGATTCTTGGCGTATGTCTCGGGCATCAGGCCATTGCCGTGGCCTTTGGAGGCAGGGTGGTTTCAGCAAAGAGGCTCATGCATGGCAAAACCTCCTTAATTCATGCTGATGGGAAAACGCTGTATCAGGGCATCAGCAAACCTTTTAAGGCCATGCGCTATCACTCTTTGTCCGTGTCCAGGGATGATCTGCCTGAATGTTTTGAAATCACCTCGGAGTCTGAGGACGGCGAAATTATGGGGATAAGGCATCGCGAGCATTGCACGGAAGGGATTCAGTTTCATCCGGAATCAATCATGACTCCACTGGGTAAGCGGATTCTAAGAAATTTTTTGCAACAAAAGGAGAATAAGTGCTATGTTTCGGGAAAATCTAAATAAAATCGTCCACAGGAAAAATTTAAGCGGAAACGAAATGTCTGAAATGATTACTGAAATTTTTTCGGGCAGTATAACCGATGCGCAGATCGGAGCCTTTATGGCGGCTCTTGCCACAAAGGGTGAAACATTTGAGGAGCTGGCCGGAGCAGCCAAGGCTATGCGAAGAAAGGCTTTACGCATTCAAGTATCTTCCCAGACTGTTGTGGACACATGCGGCACGGGCGGAGACGCTGCTCAAACCTTTAATATTTCAACCACTACCGCTTTTATAGTCGCAGGCTGCGGAGTAACTGTGGCCAAGCATGGGAACCGCTCTGTTTCAAGCAAGTGCGGCAGCGCCGATCTTCTTGAAGCAATGGGAGTAAAACTGGATATAAATCCGGAAATAGTGGAAGAGGCCATTGAAGAGATCGGAATTGGTTTTCTTTATGCTCCCCTTTATCACGGGGCAATGCGATATGCAGCCAAAGCAAGAAAGGAGATTGGAATACGCAGCATTTTCAACATGCTTGGGCCTCTAACAAATCCCGCCGGAGCCAATTGCCAGCTACTTGGCGTGTATGCCCCCGAACTAACTGAAATGTTTGCGCACGCCCTTCGGTTGTTAGGCACAAAGAGGGCATTTATCGTGCACGGTCATGATGGGCTGGATGAAATCTCGGTTTGCGCGCCAACCCGCATTTCCGAGCTTAAAGACGATCTTATCCGCACGTATGATATAACCCCTGAACATTTTTTCGGAGGCAAAGCAAATCCCAAAAATCTTGCAGGCGGAGACTCTGAAGAAAATGCCGGCATAACTCGAAAAATCCTTGCCGGCGAAAAGGGCCCGAAAAGGGATGTAGTTGTGCTGAATGCTTCGGCTGCTCTTGTTGCTGCCGGAAAAGCCAAAGATTTTAAAGAAGGCATCAGTCTTGCTGAAACCTCCATTGACAGCGGGGCTGCTGCGGAAAAACTTGAAAAACTGGCAAGATATACTCAGGAAAATGGATGAAACTTTTTGTCTGAAAAACCATAACCATATTTGGGTAAACGTAACACTTTAGCTCTTTGAAAATAAATACGCTTCAAGTATAATCAAATTTAAACCAGGAAAAACTCACGAATAAGAGATCATAAAAAAAGAACCCACCATAACTGTAAAAAATAATGATGGTTTAAGCAAACAATCAGGCAAAAATAACATTTTGTGTCAGGTTCTTTCTTAACGATCTCTAATTCCTTCAAACAGTTTCCTGCTTTAAATTTAATCACACTTGAAGCTCGATTGCATATAATTTGTTGCATAAGGCTAAAACATTACGGCTAAACAGGAATGAAAAGTAAATGAATAAGGATTTCTTAACGAAAATCATAGCTGATAAAAAAGAGGAAGTTGCTGCGGCAAGAAGGAGTTTACCGGAAAGCCTGCTCCGTGATAAAGCGGCTGTGCCTCAAAAAAGGCGCATGTTTTTTAAAAAACTTGAGCAGCCCGGACCTTCGGGAATAAATATTATCGCTGAAATCAAACGGGCCTCTCCCTCTAAAGGGGAAATACGCAGAGATATCAATCCTGCCATATACGCTTCGGAATATGAGCGCGGAGGAGCGGCAGCCTTGTCGGTTCTTACGGACAGGACTTATTTTAAAGGCAGTATAAAAGACTTTAAAACAGCGCGGCAGGCTGTAACCATTCCGGTTCTTCGAAAAGACTTTTTGATTTCTGCGTATCAGATTTATGAATCTGCAGTGATAGGCGCTGATGCAGTTCTTCTTATTGCCCGTATTCTTTCGCAAAATCAGCTGAAAGATTATCTCAATCTCTGTAATGAACTAAATATGGATGCCCTTGTTGAAATCAATACAAAAGAGGACTTTGAACTTGCCACTAACGCGGGAGCCAGGCTTATCGGCATTAATAATCGTGATTTGAGCACATTTAAAACCGATATCAATACGACAATTAACATGGCTTCCCTTCTCAAACCGGATCAGGTTGCTGTGGCTGCAAGCGGAATCAGGACGCGCGAAGATATAGAAAAGATACAGAAAGCTGGAATCTGGAACTTTCTAATCGGGGAAAGCCTTATGCGCGCGTTAAACCCAAGGGATTTTCTGATGAGTCTTATGGGGAAACGATGAGCCTAAAACAAAAAATAGAAAATGGCTACAAACCTCAGGTTAAGGTATGCGGCTTGACACGTGTTGAAGAAGCATTGGAATGCGCGGCGCTCGGAGTTGATGCAATTGGATGTGTCTTTTTCCCCAAAAGCCCGAGGCATGTAACCGAAGATCAGGCAAAAAAAATATGCATGGCTGTATCAGGTAAGGTGAAAACAGTAGGTGTGTTTGTGAATGAAACATTTGACAAGATAATGCAAAAAGTAAATTATTGTTATCTGGATTGTGTTCAATTGCACGGCAGCGAATCACCTGAGCTGGTCAGCCGGCTTGTTCAAGAAAATATTCTTGTGATTAAAGCCTTGTTTGCCGAATGCAGACCATCGCTTGAGGAGGCCGAAAATTACCGGGCATCAGCATATCTTGTGGAATGCGGCAAAGGCATACTCCCTGGCGGCAATGCGCTTCAATGGGATTGGGAGAAAGCATACGGTTTCGGCGAACAATACCCTTTTATCCTGGCCGGAGGGCTTGCGCCCGAAAATATCTGTCGCGCCGTAACTGAGAGTGCCCCGGATGCCGTGGATGTAAGTTCAGGCGTTGAGTCATGTCCCGGAAGAAAGGACTCCGGCAAGGTAAAATCATTTATGGAGGCTTTATCACGGCGTTTCGATAAAATAGACAGAAAAGATATAAGGAGAATTTTTTAATGGGCAACAAAGAAAAACCTATTCAAAATAGTAAACAATTCAAAGCAGGAGAATACCCTGATTCAAGAGGCCATTTTGGCCTCTACGGGGGACGTTACGTTGGAGAAACCCTGATGCCGGCTTTATTAGAATTGGATGAAGCCTATAACAAAATAGTCCCGGATCCGGGTTTTCAGGACGAATTCAAAAGATTGCTTCGCAATTATGCGGGCCGTCCAACGCCGCTTTTCTACGCTAAACGATTGAGCGAACACCTTGACGGCGCATTTATATATCTAAAGCGGGAGGATCTTGTCCATACCGGAGCTCATAAAATCAACAATACGTTGGGCCAGGCCCTTCTGGCTCGACGGATGGGCAAAAAAAAGCTTATTGCCGAAACAGGCGCAGGTCAGCACGGCGTGGCTACGGCAACGGCAGCCGCCCTTTTTGGAATGGAGTGCCGAATATTTATGGGGACAGAAGACATACAAAGACAGTCTGCAAATGTCCAGCGGATGAAACTTCTGGGAGCGGAAGTTATACCTGTAACTTCAGGAACGATGACCCTTAAAGATGCGATGAATGAGGCGATGCGTTTCTGGGTTAAGGCGGTTCGGGATACCTTTTATGTAATAGGATCGGTTGCAGGACCCCACCCCTATCCTGTGATGGTCAGGGAATTTCAAAGAGTAATCGGGAATGAAACACGGGAGCAGATTCTCAGAAGAACCGGCGGACTCCCGGCAGTGCTGATTGCCTGCGTTGGTGGAGGAAGCAATGCCATGGGGCTTTTTTATGCTTTTATGGACGATCCTTTGGAAATGGTTGGAGTTGAAGCAGCAGGAAAGGGAATTAAAACAAAAAAACATGCGGCAACCCTTGGAGAAGGTTCAATAGGGGTTTTGCATGGTTCCAAGTCTTACCTGCTTCAGGATGAGAACGGCCAAATTCAGGAAGCCCATTCGATCGCAGCCGGACTTGATTATCCCGGAGTTGGGCCCGAACATTCGTTGTTAAAGGATTTAAACAGGGTGCAATATGTTTCCATAGATGATGAACAGGCATTAGAAGCATTTAAGACTCTTTGCGTTCTGGAGGGAATTATTCCAGCCCTGGAAAGTTCACATGCTATTGCCTGGGCCATGGTAGAAGCAGCACGCAGGCCGCAAAACGAAATTATTGTAGTAAATCTATCTGGAAGAGGGGATAAGGATCTCGGCATTGTCTCTTTATACCTATAAAACCTGATAAATCAGGAGCATAAACAATGATAAATCGCATTGATAAAACATTTGAAACCCTCAGACAAAAAAAAGAAAAGGCTCTGGTTGGATTTATTACCGCAGGCGATCCAAACATCTCAGATTCTTTTAGCATAATTAAAGCCATGTGCAAAAGTGGCCTGGATATTTTAGAGCTTGGAGTTTCGTTTTCAGATCCAACAGCTGACGGGCCTGTTATTCAGCGATCGTCGGCAAGGGCTTTAAAGGAGGGAATAAATCTTAGAGCTGTTCTTGAAATAACCGGCAGGCTGCGGGAAGAGACATCTATGCCGATTATCCTTTTCAGTTATTACAATCCTATATACGCATACGGAGCTAAAGCCTTTTACAAAGATGCGCTGGCAGCAGGAGCCGATGGAGTGCTGGTGGTTGATCTTCCGCCTGAGGAATCTGATGAAATGACTTCGCAATGGTCAGGGAATGAGCTGGCCTTAATCCGCCTTGTTGCTCCCACAACTCCATTAGCGCGGATGGCTCAAATTGCGCAGTCTGCATCCGGATTTATATATCTTGTTTCCAAAACCGGAGTTACAGGAAGCGACGGTCTGGACACAGAGGATATAAAGGATAAAATCAAATTGCTTCGCTCAGCAACAAGGCTGCCCATCTGCGTCGGTTTCGGAATTTCCACGGCTGATGATGTGGCTGCCATTGCTTCCGTTGCAGATGGAGTAGTAATCGGAAGCGCTTTTGAACGTCTTATCGAAGATAACCTTGATAATCCCGATCTTGTTTCGATCCTTGCAAATAAGGTAAATGAGTTTAAAAAAGCGACAAAAGTTAAAGATTCTGTAACACTTTAGCTCTTTGAAAAAATCAGACAGGATAACAGGATAAACAAGAAAAATATATATCTCACCGCCGAGACGCAAAGAACGCAAAGATGAAAAGTTTTTTGTTTTCCGTTGAGAGGACGGAAAACAAAAAGAAACTCATTAGTAAAATTGTCATATCGAGGATATATTGCATTTATATCAGACAGCTTAGCTTTTAAATTGTCGCCTCTCACGACAATTTAAAAAATAAACTTCTTTGCGTCCTCTGCGGCTCTGCGGTGAATATAAAATAGGTGTTACAAGATTTTCTTATTTAAGGCCCCATTAATATGCTGCTCGAACTTCCAGCGCTTGTCAAAATTATAGCGGTTTTTGTCTTTATTCTTGTTCTCAGCAGATACAAGATATCTCTTTATATCTGCCTCTTTTCCGCTGCTGCCGCGGTAGGGCTCTGGATGGGGCGAGGACCCGTTGAAACGGTTCGTCTTGTTCTTGTTAAGTCGCTGTCCGGTGAAGGTCTGTGGTTGGCCGTAATTATAGTGGAAATTATCGTCTTAAGCCATCTTCTTAAGGAAAGCCGGCAGATGGAGCGTATTGTCGATACATTCAAGGCAATATCTTTTGGCAATCGTTTTACCTTGGCCAGTTTGCCGGTTATAATCGGGCTTCTTCCCATGCCGGGCGGAGCCCTCTTTTCAGCGCCCATGGTGGAATCAAGCGCCGCAGAAAGCGGGCTGTCGGCTGAACTTAAAACAGCAATAAACTACTGGTTCAGACACGTTTGGGAGTACTGGTGGCCATTATATCCCGGGCTGATTCTGGCAATAAGCCTTTTAAACGTGGAACCCTGGCAGCTTATTGCGGCACAATTTCCTTTGTGTCTTGGCGTGTTGGTTAGCGGCAACATCTTTCTTTTGTCGGCTTGTCCAAAGGAAAAATCAAAAACAACCCCGTCCCGGAAAGATGTCAAAAGATTTCTTTATGAGATCATCCCTTTTGGGCTGGTCATCTTCACCATGTTCGGCCTTGACTTTATAATAGACTATATACGCTTCCCATTTGCCTGGCCCAAATATCTTAATTTCCTGATAGGTCTCATTCTGGCCCAGGGCTGGGTAATAAAAACAAATAATCTGCCGGCACTGCTTATAAAGAAAGCCTTATTCCATCGATTCACTGTCAACATGGCCCTGATCATATTTGGAATTATGGCGTTTAAAGGTATTTTGATAGAGACTCACATGATTGGCGAAATACAGGAAGAGCTGATCCGTTATCACATACCCACTGTTTTTGTGGTGGCTGCTCTGCCATTCATCTCCGGCCTGGTTATGGGGATCGCCCTGGGATTTGTCGGCAGTTCCTATCCTCTTATCATTGTTCTTCTTCATGGGCAGATTCAGGGCGCTGAGATGCTTGCCTACTCTACTCTTGCCTATGGCTTTGGTTATATGGGGATGATGATGAGTCCTGTTCATCTGTGTCTCCTTGTGAGCAAGGACTACTTTCATGCCGACCTGGCTGGAACCTACAAGCTGCTTATAAAGCCCATGATATTCGTTCTGGTTTGGACGGTTTTTCTGTTTATGGTTTATAAAACGGTATTTGCGCTGTGAGGCGGTCTATTTTATCTTTCTTAAAACCCCGGTTATATCTTCTCCGAATTCCTTTTTTTGCCAGTTCTTTAGCTCCTTAATTCTTTCAACGTCGCTTTTATCGAGCGGGTTGTGGATGGCAAGAGTGTTTATCATTGCGTTGGTTAACACCAGCGAAGGATTTATTTCAAGAATTTTAGCCTTTTTATCTCTCCAGTTTTTAAGACCTTTTGCCCTTTCCTCAACTTCAGGTTTTTTTACAGGAGCCTTGCCGCGGGGATAAACCGGAAGCTTGTTTTCAGGTATATTCAAAGCCTTATTTATTGCCTCTACTAGGACATTACCATACATGTCGATTTGCCTGGCACTTAATGTATTTGATTTTTTTAATTGCTGCAAATTTACCGGTTGTGCCTCAGCAAGTTTTATCATTGAGTTATTAGAGAAAATCTTAAACAGGGGTTTATCTTTCTTTTTTGCAATTTTTCGGCGAGACTGAAGAAGATGTTCAAGAACAGCAAGGTATCTCCGGTTTAACCGCCCCGCTCCTTTAAGCTTTAAATATAATGGGTCGCTATTTAATGCAGGAGGTCTTACTTTGCTTAAAATTGCGCATTCTTCATATACCCAGGAAAGACGTCCTTTTTCAGCAAGCTCTTTTTCGAGTATTGAGGCTAAAGGGAGAAGATAGATTACATCGCAGGCAGCATATCTTACCATTTCATCGGGCAGGGGCCTTTTTGACCAGTCTTTTTTCTGAAATCTTTTATTAAGCTTTACATTGAACCTTTGCTGAAGAACCGCGTCAAGGCCGGTTCCCTTGATGCCAAGGAACATGCATGCAAGCTGGGTATCAAACAGATTGTTTATTTTTATGCGAAAATCCCTGTATAGAGAGCGAACATCATAATCTGCCCCGTGGAATATTTTTTTTATATCACGATTTTCAAAGAAGGGTTTAAGCAAAGAAAGGTCTTTGATCTGCAAAGTATCTATGACTACATTTATTCTTTTTGCCGCTATCTGAACAAGACATACTTTTTCCTTAAAATGGAACATAGAGTCTGCTTCCAGATCAACAGCAATGGTTTTTTCCTTTTTCAAGAGAAGAGCGATATCTTCGAGCTTAGATGGAGTATTTATAATTTGATAATTTAAGCTGTCGTAATTTTTCATTTTTATCCTTGACCTGCAGGGCTGATTTTCATAAATATTTATATTTCATTCGTAATGCTTTAGATTTTTAAAAATATTACCGCTTCAGGTATAATTAAATTTTCTACTGAAAAAACTCGCGGATAACGGTTCGTAATGAAAGAACCTGCCGGGGCTATTAATAAAGGTTTTTGTTTTAATAAAATGTTTCATTTTTAAATAAAATCGCTTATGGTTCTTTCATAACGATCCCTAATCCACTTAAACAGTTTCCAGTATAAAATTTAATTATACCTGAAGCTCGTTTGAAGTCGATTTGTTTCAAAAGACTAACTTAATACCTTTATTCAATGGCATTAAGTTAGGCGCTTTTATTATTAATTACCACGAAGCACGAAGGATTTTTTTATCTTTGGGTTAGCGGTAAAAATATTGTTGAGAGCATATTATGATAAACATAACATTTCCTGATGGTAATATAAAGAGCTTTGACAACATACCCACCGGTTTTGAGGTGGCGATGAGCATTTCGGAAGATTTTGTGCGAAATTGCGTAGCCATGGAGCTGGATTCGGTCATTGTTGATTTAAGCACGAAAATTACCCGCGACGCGCCTGTAAGGTTAATAACCGGCAAAGATAGTGAGGGGCTTGAAATTATTCGTCACAGCGCTGCGCACGTCATGGCTCAGGCGATTTTACATATTTTCCCGGAAGCAAAGCTTACGATAGGGCCTGTTGTGAAAAACGGTTTTTATTACGATATTGACATGAAGCCGGTTTCTGAAGAGGACTTCCCGAAAATTGAAGCTGAGATGAAAAAAATCATAAAGGCAAAGATTCCATTTAAAAGGAAAGAAGTATCAAAATCCGAAGCAATGGATTTTTATATAAATGAGCCGTATAAACTGGAAATGATTTCAGAGCTAAAAGATGGGACAATATCCCTGTATGAACAGGGAGATTTTACAGATTTATGCCGCGGCCCCCATATTCCCCATACAGGATTTATCAAAGCAGTAAAGCTTATGAAGGTTTCAGGCGCTTACTGGCGCGCTGATCAGACAAAGCAGCAACTCCAGAGAATTTACGGCACCGCCTTTTTCAGCAAAAAAGAGCTGAAGGCATATCTGGATTTTCTGGAAGAGGCAAAAAAGAGGAACCATCGAAAAATCGGCGTGGCAATGGATCTCTTCAGTTTTCATGACGAAGCTCCTGGAATGCCTTTTTTTCACCCAAAGGGGCTTGTTATATGGAGATCTCTGATAGATTACTGGCGCTCCGAACACAGAGCAGCGGGTTATATTGAAATAAAGACCCCTGTCATGCTTTCCCGCAGCCTATGGGAAAAAAGCGGCCACTGGGAAAACTACCGCGAAAATATGTACACATCCATAGTGGATGAAACAGAATATGTCATTAAACCTATGAATTGCCCGGGCGGGATGCTTTTTTATGACGTAAAACCCCGTTCATACAAAGATTTGCCGGTCCGTGTCGCTGAAATCGGACTTGTTCACCGGCACGAATTGAGCGGTGTTTTATCAGGCCTGTTTAGAGTCAGGGCTCTTCATCAGGATGATGCGCACATTTTCATGACGCCGGCCCAGATCGAAGATGAAATCCTTGGTGTGTTTAGACTGGTAGAACGCATTTACAGTACTTTCGGACTTGGTTTTCATATAGAGCTTTCAACGCGTCCTGAAAAATCTATCGGCACGGACAAACAATGGGAGGTTGCTACAGAAGGCTTAAAGTCTGCTCTCAAGATTTACGGCAGGGATTATAAAATAAATGAAGGGGACGGCGCTTTTTACGGGCCAAAGATAGATGTTCACATTAAGGACGCGCTTGGCCGCACTTGGCAGTGCGGAACCATACAACTGGATATGGCGCTGCCTGAAAGGTTCGATCTTACATATATTGACAAGAAGAATGAAAAGAAGCGTCCCCTTATGATCCACAGAGTAATTTACGGTTCTATTGAGAGGTTTTTCGGTATTTTGATCGAACACTTTGCAGGGAAGTTTCCATTATGGATGACGCCGGTGCAGGTAATCATACTGCCGATAAATGATGACCTTATCCCTTATGCAAATGAAGTAATGACAACTCTTGCAAAAGCAGGACTGCGCGCAGAATTAGACAGCAGGACGGAAAGCCTGAACAAAAAGATTCGAGAGGCTCAGGTAAATAAAATTCCCCTTATACTGACTATCGGGAAAAAGGAAAAGGAATCAGGCGCTCTTTCGGTTAGAACATTGGATGGCAATGTCAGATATGGGGTCGGCATGGAGGAGTTTTTAAACAGAGCACTTACACATGTTAAGGAAAGAAGATCAGATCTGCAAATATTCTAAAAAGAAGCTTAATGTTTTTCAAAGGTCTCTAACGGAGTATCGTTATAAGGGATGTATCATTCAAATAAAATTTCTCAACTCTTCTTTTACCTGTTTATAATTCTATATCTCAGTGGCTGTGCCGCCGCCAAGATGGGAGTTACCCGTTCTCATCCGCAAACCGTACTTCCTGCTTCACCGATAGTTCTATCTGAAAAATCAAGGAGTGTTGAGATTACCGTTGAACCTTTCGACGTAAGTCGCACGTCCATCTCAGGAGGGCATTATGAGGGGCTTCTACAGGTCAGACAGCCATGGATATTCGGACTTTCTGATTATCAGAAAGCCGCCCTTTATGGTGATCTGAAAAATGTAGTCAGATACGCCTTTATTGATGAATTCATTCGCAGAGGCCTGAAAGTCATTGTATTGCCGGAGCATTCGGATAAACTGAACCTTCCGGAGGCAAAAATACAAAAGAATGCTGAAATGGCCGACTTAAAGATCAGCGGCGCCATATCGTCGATTGAATTAAACACATATGGCCGGGGATTGCGTGGAGCTTTTGAAGGCTTGGGATCCTCCGGCAATTATTGGGAGTCCGAGATTGTTTTGTCCGATGTTATGGTAGTTGATCGAAAACAAACCATCATATGGAAGGGAGATGTAAGACAATACGGCAAGCTTCTTAACTCTCCGGTGAAACTTGACTGGACGATGTTTACTCTACTGTCCAAAAGCTTGCAGATGTCAAGCGCTATGGGCGGTCCGGCAAATCTTATGGGCGCTGTAATGTCCATGAGCGCAGATTACTATATCGAAAAAATAAATAAAAACCCCGTGGAAATAGCCGCAAGGCTGGCAGCCATAGAAATCATCCGCAAAATGGATAACTTTCTTGCAGGACATTAGCCAATCACGAGCGCTTTCTGTCCTTTTTAAAGAGAGAGTCGCCAAATTTGCTGGACTTTTCTGTTTATATATAAAGGCACAATTCATACATGGGGCAAGAGGTGCATAAAGGGTTTCTTGCCTTACAGATAGCTCTCCCAAAACAAATAAGCCGCAGAGAAAAATCGCTCCACTCTTTTTTTGGAACTATCTTCATTAAATCGAATTCGATCTTTACCGGATCATTATTTTTTGTCAGCCCGAGCTTTTTTGAAATCCTCATGACATGGGTATCAACGGCAATGCCCGGAATTCCAAATCCAACGCCCAGAACCACATTGGCGGTCTTACGCCCCACGCCCGGCAGCTTTACAAGTTCATCAAGTGTTTCAGGCACTATGCCCTTGTATTTTTCTACAAGGAGTGCGGAGCAGTTTTTAATATTTTTGGCTTTGTTTCGATAATAGCCGGTTGGACGGATTAATTTTTCAATAGTCTCATTGCGTGCGACGGCAAAATCATATGGAGTAGCCAGCTTTTTGAATAAATCTTTTGCTACGCTGTTTACCTGTCTGTCTGTACACTGGGCCGACAATATTGTCGATACAAGAAGCTCAAATGGGTTCTTGTGGTTTAGCTGGGTCTTGACATTCGGATAGGTAGTTTTTAGTATTTTGCAAATTTTATTTGCACGAGCTTTGATTCGCATTATATTACCTTTATCGAATTTAAATCTATTTCAGGCAATCAATATCATGATTTTACATCCAAGGAAAGTGTGGGCGCTGGGTCTTTGCTCCGGCGGCCTTGATAGTATTTTATCGGCGCTGATTTTGCGCAAACAGGGGATAGAGGTTGAATGGGTAACCTTTGAAACCCCGTTTTTTTCATCTGAAAGGGCTTTGCATGCCGCGCAGATAACAGGGATACCGATAACAGTTAAAAATATTACCCGGATCTATCTTGAAATGCTGAAAAATCCTCCATGCGGATACGGAAAGCATATGAATCCCTGCATGGACTGTCATGCCTTAATGTTCAGGCTTGCAGGCGCTATAATGAAAGAAAGGGGATTTGATTTTCTTTTCAGCGGCGAAGTGGTCGGCCAGCGTCCAATGTCCCAGACAAAACCGTCACTTCGTTATGTTGAGAAACAATCAGGCTTTGACGGCTTTATATTGCGCCCATTGAGCGCCGCAAAGCTTCCGATTACCATACCTGAAAGAAAGGGGCTTGTGGACAGAGATCTTCTTCTCGATATTAGCGGAAGATCGCGCAAGATGCAGATAAAAATTGCCGGAGAATTCGGCATTGCCGATTATCCTTCCGCAGCAGGCGGCTGTCTTCTAACCGATAAAGGTTATGCCGCGCGTCTAAGGGACCTATTTGATCATGCAGACTTCGCCATAGTGGCTACGACGGCTGAACAGGAAGAATTTACAGAAGAGGAACTTCATCTTTTAAAGCACGGCCGGCATCTGCGTTTAAACAAAAACACAAAGATGATAGTCGGGCGCACAAAAAGCGACAATGAACAAATAAAAAGATATTACAACCCGGACGCAGATACTGTTATCAAGGTAAATAATTTTCCCGGCCCCACTGTTGTAGTACCGCACGGAGGCAGTAAAGAGATTATTGTTTTTGCGGCGTCAATATGTACCGGATACAGCAAGGCGCCGAACAATGTTCAGGTTGATGTAAGGGTTGTAACGCCGCAGAGCTCTCAAATTCTTAACGTGTCCGGGATTCCTCCGGAAGAAATCAAGCATTATTTGATATAGTAGTTACTCAAGTTTCGCACCCTTGATTTCTATCAAAGTCAAGGCGGTAAAGGAGCCAAATTCAATTTTTCAAGCGAAATGATTTATCTGTCTTTTTTAACCAGCACTCCACAACTTGTGCCAAGGACAGGCACAAAGGATATATAACTTACTGAACTCATACGTGGTTTCAAACAGTATCTTATTGTTTGTGATTGGTGCCGTTGTCGAAGTTTAAGGTATAATATTTCGCTTTAAAAATTTATTTTGGCCCTTACCGTTTA
>JACNLL010000096.1 GCA_014381545.1 Candidatus Desulfaltia bathyphila | reverse complement strand
CCTTCCTGCCGCGACGGGCGCGAGCACGGCGGGCATTCATAATTAAAAATTAAAAACTCAAAATTATATTTGAGCCTGATCCGCCAGAGTGCTTTGGCGGAGCGGAGGCAAAAGAATGGGCAAACTATTCGGCACCGACGGCATAAGAGGCAAAGCAAATGAATATCCGATGATACCTGAAACAGCCGTGGCCGTCGGCAGGGCAATCGCATCATTTTTTAAGAAAGAAAAAGGTGTATCCAGTATAATCATTGGAAAGGATACCAGGATATCCGGGTATATGTTGGAATATGCGTTGGTTTCCGGGATCTGTTCAATGGGTGTAGATGCACACCTTGCCGGCGTCCTGCCGACTCCTGGCATAGCCTATTTGACCACTTCAACCGATGCTGTTGCCGGAATTGTGATATCTGCATCCCATAATCCCTTTTATGATAATGGAATAAAGATATTTAAAGGAGACGGCTTCAAGCTTTCAGACAAAGAAGAGGATGAAATCGAAAGGCTTGTGATAGGCGATGAAACGATTTCAGCGTCAAAACAGATACGTGATACAGGCAATGTTTATAAAGTTGATGATGCTGAAGAAAGTTACTGCGCTTTTCTTAAAAGCGCAATTGCGCAGGACAACCCTTTCAAAGGAATTAAGATCGTTATCGATTGCTCAAATGGCGCTACATACCGTGTTGCGCCCAAACTGTTTGCAAACCTTGGCGCGAATGTAGAATCTATTTTCATCAATCCTGATGGAAAAAATATAAATGATAACTGCGGGTCCCAGCATCCGGAAATCCTAAGTAAAAAGGTTGTTGAAAAAGGGGCTGATATAGGTCTTGCCTTTGACGGCGACGGCGACAGGCTTATTGTAATCGATGAAAAAGGAAATGTTTTAACCGGCGACCAGATACTTTTCATCTGTGCAACGGCCATGAAGCAAAAAGGGGAGCTTAAAAACAATCTGGTTGTAAGTACTGTTATGAGCAATATCGGGCTTAAGTTAGCTTTAAAAGATATAGGCGTAGAGCATGTTGCGGCGGATGTGGGAGACCGTTATGTTGCGGAAAAGATGATTTCATCCAAAGCTGTCTTGGGGGGTGAAGAATCAGGCCACATGATCTTTTTGGATCATCATACAACAGGTGATGGGCTTCTTGCTGCTATAAAGCTGATCGAAGCTGCTAAAAAGGAATCAAAACCTGTTTCAAAGCTCGGCAAAAGCATGACCGTATTTCCACAGGTTCTTATTAATGTCGAAGTAAAGAGCAAGCCTGATATCCGATCGATTCCTGTTATCAATGAGGTGATAAAATCGGTTGAAACAAGTCTGGATAAAAAGGGCAGGGTGCTTGTTCGTTATTCAGGCACCCAGCCCCTTTGTAGAATAATGGTCGAGGGGCCGGGCATCGATGAAACCAACATGTACTGTAAGCAGATAGCAGATATAGTAAAGAAAGAATTGGGGAATTGAGGGATTAAGGAATTTAGGGATTGAGGCCCCAGTGAAATACGCTGCGCTGTGACTGCGTCAATTTCACTGGGTAAAGATTGAGGGATTGAGAAATGCTGGGATTAAAATCAATAGAATACCTTTAATTCCTTAATTCCTAAATTCGCAATTAAGCGAAGCGAATCCCTGTAAGCTATCTCCTGCTTCCTAATATTCTAAGCAGCATAAGAAACAGGTTGATAAAGTCCAGATATAATGCAAGAGCGCCCATGATCGCCCCTTTTCTGACGACTCCTGCCTCAAGACCGGCAGGCTGTGTAAGGGCCATACGCTTTAGTTTTTGTGTGTCATATGCGGTTAAACCGACAAAAACAAAGACACCTATATAGCTGATGATCATACTCATCCCGGAGCTGCGGATAAACATATTAACAACAGATGCTATGATAATTCCGATAAGCCCCATGGCCATGAAACCGCCAAGCGAGGTAAGATCACGTTTTGTAACCATACCGTATATGCTGCATGAAACAAAGGTCGCGGCGCAGATAAAAAATGTCGATGTAATGGATGAACTGGTATAAATAAGGAATATAAAGGACAAAGTGACCCCGTTTAACGTCGCATAAAGTATAAACAGGGCGGTCGCTGTTGAGGCCTGGATTTTTTGCACCCTTGCGCTTAAATAAAAAACAAGCGCTAATTCGCCGATTATCAGCCCAAAAAACAAAACCTGATTTCCATAAATAAGCCTTATCATATTCGGGCTGTTTGAAACATAAAACGCGATAAAACCAGTAAGGCCCAGCCCAATGGCCATCCAGTTATATACACTGCGAATAAACTCATTAACTATAACCTGAGTTTGTGTTTTATCTGTTGACACAAATTGCATTGTTGCCTCCTGATTGTATTAGGTGTTAAGTGTTAGGTGTTAGGTGTTAAGGGCTTGATAAAACAGACAATTGCTTTAACTTAACACATTTCATAAATACTATATTAATAACATAATAATACAATCTTAAATTATTTCAAGATTGATGGCATCGTAAAAAGTCAAAAAACCACAACCTAACACTTTACACTTAACACCTGATGAAAATAATGAAACCTGAACAATTATATCAAAACCTGATAGAGATTGCTGAAAAACTGAATGTTAAAGTATCGGAGAAAAATTTTCGTAAAACAGGCAAATATATTCAAAGCGGATTATGCAGGGTTAAAAACGAAAATCTTTTTATGATTGATAAACACCTGCCGGTTTCTAAAAAAAATATAATTCTGGCAGAGCTTTTAAATAAAATGCCGCTTGAAAATATTTATATAATGCCTGTGGTACGCGATTTTGTGAACAAGCATAGAAAGACCGAAAGGGAAGAGAGTTTTGCGGATTCAAACGGCTCCTGATAAGGATTGGCCTGATTCGACGCATAAGTTTACATAATATACCTTATCGGACGTTATGAAGAAACAGAAGTCAGAGGTCGGAAGTCAGAGGTCGGAAATCGGAGGTTTTTGCTGGTTGCGAGTTTCAAGTTTCGAGCTGAACCCCTGAACCCATGAACCTATGAACCCTGAACCTTTGTTTCTCAGGTGTGTTTATAGTTATTGAATGTTTTCTCAAGCTGTGATAGATATAATATATAGTGAATTCTAATAACGGGAAAATACAACAACGGATATATACTGTATCCGAACTGACCTTTTCTATTAAATCTTTGCTTGAAGAAAAATTCCCATTTGTCTGGATTGCCGGAGAAATTTCGAATTTCCGTATGCCGGTTTCCAAGCATTTCTATTTTACATTAAAAGATGAAAATGCCCGGATAAATGCAGTAATGTTTCGCGGCCAGAACCGGAATTTGAAATTTAATGCCAAAGATGGTTTAAGCGTGGTAGGACTTGGCAGAATAAGTGTTTACGAACCTCGTGGCAACTATCAGATAATCTTTGAGCACTTGGAGCCAATAGGCATAGGCGCGCTACAAATCTCTTTTGAACAGCTCAAAGCCAAACTTTCCGAACAAGGGCTTTTCGATGAAAAACACAAGAAACCCCTGCCCTTTTTACCTAAAAAAATCAGCATTATAACCTCTCCTACCGGCTCGGTTGTCCATGATATCCTGAAAATAATTTACAGACGCTTTCCAAACCTTCATATTGAGATCATACCGGTTAAGGTTCAGGGAGATGGAGCTGAAAGGGAAATTGCATCAGCCTTTGAATTGTTAAATCTCAGGGCAGATACAAAGGACAGCGCCGATATAGCCATCTTGGCCAGAGGAGGCGGATCTATAGAGGATCTTGCTGCATTTAATTCAGAAACAGTTGCCAGGGCTGTTTTTGCCTCAAAGATTCCGATTATTTCGGCTGTCGGGCATGAGACCGATTTTACAATTTCCGATTTTGTTGCCGACCTCAGAGCCCCGACACCATCTGCTGCCGCAGAGCTGGCGGTTAAGAAAAAGGATGATCTTGCGCGTAGATGCATTAAAATCACAAGGTTGTTAACCTCCTGTTTTTTCAATAAGATTGAACGTTTTCGCACACAAATAAATGAAACATCCAAGCGGCTGGTTAATCCAAAGAAAAAAATTCAGGACCTCAGGCTTAGAATAGACGACTTAACCTCCAGGCTTATCAGGCTATTTGAAAACAGTTTGCGCTTGAGACGGGAACGGCTTGTCTGGCGTGTTAACAGTATGCAGGTAAATAATCCATTAATACAGATAAAAAAGGTTAATGGTAAACTTCAACAAGACAATGATAACCTCCTAATTTATATAAGAATATATTTGGACAGTAAACATTCTATACTTCGAGAACTTACAGCCAGGCTTAATGCTTTAAGCCCTCTCTCAATCCTGGCTCGTGGTTATAGCATCACCAGGACGATTCCGGACGCAGTTGTCGTCATGGATGCAAAACAGGTAAGCAAGAGGCAGGAGCTTGAAGTAATGGTTGCAAAAGGTTCTTTAATATGCCGCGTAGAAAGGATATTGGATAATGGCTAAGCTTACATTTGAAAAGGCTATGAAGCAGCTTGAACAGATAGTTCAAGAACTTGAATCCGGTGATTTGCCTCTTGAGAAGGCTATAAAAAAATTTGAAGAAGGGATCGGGCTGACAAAATTCTGTTCCGAAAAACTGGATGAAACAGAAAAAAGGATTACGATGTTACTGCGAGATCAGGAAGGAAATATTTCCGAAAAACCATTTATATCTGACGTGGAAGAATAAGTTACAAGTGAGCTAAAGTGCCTAAAGTGAGCTAAAGTTAAGAAATGCGCTCTGGATTCCCGCTTTCGCGGGAATGACAAGGGCGCGGTAATGCTAAATCATGTAGGTTATGTTTGATCTAAATTCATATCTTGTTTCGAAAAGTAACTATATAAACAACTCACTTAATGAAATATTGCGGGATAGGTTAAGTTCGAGCAGGATTGTATCTGCCATGAAATATTCTCTTATGGCGGGCGGGAAGCGTATCAGACCTGTTTTGTGTATTGCCGCCACCGAAGCTGTGGGCGGGAAAGCAGATGATGTTTTGCCGGCCGCCTGTGCCATTGAGATGATCCACACCTATTCGTTAATCCACGACGATCTTCCTGCTATTGATAACGATGGTTTTAGAAGGGGCAAACCAACCTGTCATATCGCATTTGATGAGGCTACCGCAATCCTTGCAGGCGATGCCCTCCTCACACTGGCATTTCAGATACTTTCGTCAATCGAGTTAAAAAATGAACATTATGCCTTAAAATGGTTGAGCGTTGTTCATGCTATTTCACGTGCAGCCGGGTATCAGGAAATGATTGAAGGACAGATGAGGGATATTTCCTCTGAAGGGATTATGCTGACTTTGAATGAACTTGAAGAAATGCATTCCTTAAAGACAGGGGCTATTATTGAAGCATCAATATATTGCGGCGCCATTATTGGAAACGGTGGTATCGAGCAGATGAGACAGTTAGAGATTTATGCAAAAAATATCGGGCTTGCCTTTCAGGTCACAGACGACATCCTTAATGTCGAAGGTGATCCAAAGATAATGGGAAAGGCTGTCGGCACTGATAAAAACCGTAAAAAAAGCACCTACCCTTCTATTATGGGAATTAACAAATCCAGAGAATTTGCTGAAAAACTTGCAGGCAATGCATTGCAGTCATTGGATGGTTTTGACAACAGGTCTGATCCGCTTCGCGCTATTGCCGGTTACATTATTAAAAGAAAACGATGATGCACCTGTAAAAAGAACTTTTTTTACAGGTGATTGCGAATTTAGGAATTTAGGAATTGCGAATTATTTAAGACCGTTATAAACTTGATAAAATTAGAAAAACCGTAATTTTATACTTTTTACGAGATCATCAAACGATAGAGAAGAAAATATGAGCTTTCTTAATAACATTAATTCACCCGCAGATTTAAAGCAGATTTCGCGATCCGATCTACCTGCTGTTGCGGCGGAAATTCGAAAAGTTATAGTTGACGTGGTGTCCAAAAACGGAGGCCATCTGGCTTCAAGCCTCGGCGCTGTTGAGCTTGCAATCGCCATTCACTATGTTTTTGATACTCCTGATGATAAAATTGTCTGGGATGTCGGGCACCAGGCATACGCTCACAAGCTGCTTACAGGACGCAGAAAACAATTTCATACACTCAGGCAACACAACGGCATCAGCGGCTTTACCTGCATGAAAGAAAGCCCTTACGATTCCTTTACAACCGGACACAGCAGCACATCTATATCGGCGGGTCTTGGCATGGCCTGCGCCAAGCGTTTAAAAAAGAAAACATCCAGGGTAGTTGCAGTTATAGGAGACGGCTCCATGACAGCAGGGATTGCCTATGAAGGACTTAACCAGGCAGGAGACATGCATAAAAATTTCCTGGTTATACTAAATGACAATGATATGTCTATTGCTCGTAATGTAGGCGCCCTATCCTCACGTTTAAGCCGGACATTTTCAGCAAAATATATGCAGGATTTAAGAAAGGAGCTTGGAGCTTTTCTTAAATCAATGCCGAAAATCGGAGAGGATGTTTATCAGTTCGCAAAACGTTCAAAAGAATCCTTTAAGACCTTTATTACACCGGGAATACTGTTCGAGGCTTTCAATTTTGAATACTTTGGCCCGATAAAGGGGCATAAACTGGATCATCTTATTGATATACTAAATAATATTAAAAATATTGACGAGCCTGTTCTCCTTCATGTCATCACTAAAAAGGGAAAGGGATACCCCCCTGCTGAGAAGAATCCTGTTTGTTTTCATGGAATTGGCTCCTTTGATGCTAAAACCGGAAACTGTATTGGGAAAAAAGAATCTACTCCGACCTATACCGAAGTTTTTGGCGAAATAATGGTGAAATTAGCCGAAAATGATAAAAGGATTGTCGCCGTTACTGCGGCAATGCCCGAAGGCACAGGGCTTGTTAAGTTTGCCGAGGCTTATCCTGACCGGTTTTTTGATGTTGGAATAGCTGAGCAGCATGGTGTAACATTTGCCGCGGGAATGGCTGCCGAGGGGCTGAGGCCGGTTGTAGCAATCTACTCTACCTTTCTGCAGCGCGCATATGATCAGGTACTCCACGACGTGTGCATTGAAGCCCTGCCCGTGATTTTTGCGCTTGACAGAGGAGGTGTTGTCGGTGAAGACGGCCGGACCCATCAGGGGCTGTTCGATTTTTCTTATCTTAGAAGTCTTCCAAACATGGTGGTCATGGCGCCAAAGGATGAAAATGAACTTTGCCGGATGTTGGTTACCGCCCTTGCCCATAACGGTCCTATAGCATTTCGATACCCAAGGGGAAGAGCAGCAGGTGTAAAAATAGAGGAAAATATTACTCCCATACCTATCGGGAAAGGAGAGATTCTGAAAAAGGGGGATGATGTTCTTATTCTGGCAATAGGCAGTTCTGTTTGCGAAGCCCTTTCAGCACATTTAACACTGGCCAAACAGGATATAAATGCAACAATTGTAAATTGCCGCTTTGTGAAGCCGATCGATACTGGTTTGATATGTTCTCTAACAAAAAAGATACCACGTATTATTACTGTTGAAGAAAATGTTCGTCAGGGAGGATTTGGAAGTGCGGTTCTGGAATGCTTAAATGATGAAGGCATAACAGGTTTTTGCCTTGAACGTATCGGCATACCCGATACCTTTGTTGAGCATGGCTCTCAAGAGTTTCTCAGAAAAAAATACCAGATAGACGCATCTGCCATAGTAAATACAGCCAAAACACCGGCAATCACCGTCCCCACCGCCGGACCATCATAAGTATGACCAGAGGTAAG
>JACNLL010000078.1 GCA_014381545.1 Candidatus Desulfaltia bathyphila | reverse complement strand
AATAAAAAAACTTGACATGGAAATTTTCAAGTGATAATTAGGCACCCAAAACATAGTTCGTAATTACTAACAAGGTGTTTATGCAAAATAAAGACGATATCTCGAAAAAGCCTCTGACGCCGGCCATGGAAGATTATCTGGAGGCTATTTTTAATCTTGGTAAGGAAAAAAGAGTTGTCAGGGTAAAGGATATTGCCAAAAGGCTTGGGGTAAAAATGCCCACGGTTACAAATATGCTCAAGACCCTTAGCAAGAGGGAATTAATCGATTATGAAAAATATGAGTACCTGGAACTGACAGAAAAAGGGGTTGATGTTGGCAGAGAAATACATCGGAGGCATCATATCTTACGGGGCTTTTTGACGGATATCTTAAATGTAGATTTTAAAAAAGCCGATGAAGAGGCCTGCAAAATGGAACATGCTGTCAGCGCCTCAACGCTGGACAGATTTATAGAGTTTATGGAATTTGTTCAATTCTGCCCGAGGGTAGGGTTGGACTGGCTGGAATATTTTGATGAATACCGGCTTCATGGTCAGGAACCGGATAAATGTTTAGCCAGGATGAAAGAATTTGCAGGTGGATTCAAGGTCAGGATAAAGACTATGGAAGAGGTGGGGGGAGAAAAATAATGGTACTAAGCATGATTGATCCGGGAAAAGAGGTTACCCTTATAGATATAAATGGAGGGAGAGGGATCAGGTCAAAGCTTTATAGCATGGGGCTTGTGCCAGGCGTAAATCTTAGGATCTTAAACCGAAACGCTTCAGGGCCTGTTATGATTGCGGTAAGGGATTCCAGGCTGGCAATCGGTCGTGGGATGGCGGAAAAGATCATCGTAGAATAAATTTTTTTCTTTTGAAAGTTAGATGATTCTAATTAAAATAGGTGATACTAACCAATGAAATGCGCCAATAAAAAAGATATGATAAATGTTATTAATAAAAGCGCTGAAGAGCTGCACCTGAAAATAGATATGCATTGCCATCTTATGGCCGCAATGCTGGAACAAAATCTGGGCGACGGCAATATTAAAGAACTTTTTTTGCCATCATGTTATCATAAAGAAGCCAGGCTGAAAGAGGCTGTCAAGGAAACCATAGATGTCCTGGAAGAGAGCAGGAAGGCATTTAAATCTAAAAGGCTGGAGGCCTTACGCAAAAAACTTACACATGTATTGATAGAATCAGAATAGAATAATCAGGGATGTCCTGCGGGCCCGCTCTCAGGCGGGAAAGTGAAGGCGTAACTCGATGAGGAAAAAACATTGGGTTGCGTCTTTTTATTTATCTGGAGGAAGGTAAAGCAAAGGGAAAAGGGGGTTTGCATGGAAACACCAGGGAGTAATATTATGAGTCATATAGATTTGAAGCAGGATGGCAATCCTTTATTGCCGGTTGAACCGGTTAAGGCGGAGTGTGATGATAATCGTTCGCGTCACCGATCCTGGATGATTCACCGCCATTTCAAGTGTCCGGTTGTAGGCACATGTTTGAGCCTGGAAGAACAGAAGAGGATTTTAACAAAAACGGGACATTCCATCAAAAATCGGAGCGCTTATGAGATCCACGGGATATTTGTACACAGCCTCTCAGATAAAAACAGGCTTTCTACGCGTATAGATGCATACCTGCACAGGAAATTCAAACATGAGATATCGAAATTTTCCGGCCTTGACAGAGCTCTCTTTTTAGATGCCTGGAAAACACACTTCCAAAAAGGTGAAATAGCCGGTCTTTTGTGGGTTGCCGCAACACGACCAGATCTCAAGGCAGAGGATATAAGGTCGATTTTCGGGGATGTCCATATGCAAATGCATCTCAATACCGTCTGGAACAGGAAAGCAAGACAGCGTCTATCATTTCAAGAGGAAGAGAACCGAAAACTAAAAGAACGGCTTCAACAAGAGAGCGCCATGAGGAGAGCGCTAAAAAAGGAAAATAAAAGTTTGAAAAAGGATGTGAATGAGTTGCGCAGAGGATATGCATTTTTTGAAAAGGAAAAAATGAAGATTGAAAAGGAGCTGTCCGAGCTAAGCGATAACTCCGGGTTTTTCAACCTTCAAGCTGAAAACAGGGAATTGCGGGTTGATATGAGGAAGCTGTCTGATGAGGTGAGCAGTTACAAAAAACGGATGACTGACCTCCAAGATCAAAACAGCAGGTTATTGGGCGATATTGACAGGCAGCGTGAAATAAACGGTCATTTAAGAAAGGAGATGGAAAGGAATATTATTCGGATTTCCGCTATGAACCGTTGTGATGAGACCTGCCCTTCATTTGATCTCTGCCAAAAACGCATCCTTATCGTAGGTGGAATTGTCAAGATAAAGGACCGTTACAAGAAATTGATCGAAGAAAACGGCGGCATATTTGAATACCATGACGGCTACATGAAGGGCGGTACAAAGGGGCTTAAGGGCCAGGTAAGGCGGGCAGATATGGTGCTCTGCCCGGTAAACTGTAACAGCCACAATGCCTGTTCGCTAACAAAAAAATTAGGCAAAAAATACAACAGGCCGGTTCATATGCTTGCCGGTTCCGGTTTGAGCGCTATTTCACAGGCATTATTAAAAAATGCTGGGATAAACTGATAATCTTAACCGTTTACAAAGTGATGGAGTGTTGGATACGCGCCAGGAAATCTAAAAAATGTGAGGTTTAAAATGACGACAACACAACTGGAAACTTACGTAAAAGATCAATTCAACATGGAACTATATGAATTTATCAAACACAAAGTAGAGGTGGAAAATCTTTACGATTATGAGCTTGCCACTATTTTAAATGTAGACAGACCATTCATCGGAAAGTTGAGAAAAACCTTTGGGATGAAGAAGTCTGCCAAATTTCCAAGGCAGTTTGAAAGGACTTATGGCCCGGGCGCTGTGGAAAGATTAAAAAAAATTATAGAGAATCCGGACAAGAGCCTGGCCAGCGTGGCGAGACATTTCGGGTTTTCAAGGGAATATGCCCGGCAGGTGTATAAAAAAGTCTATGGATACCCCTATACTGAAGCCTTCAAAAGCAAGCTGCAGCTAAGAAAGCGCAAAATGTTTGCTAACAGGAAGAACTCTAAACATCTCGATCTGTTGATAAAGGTCAAAGAAAAAATGGAGTCAATAGGTTTGACCCTCCATCTCAGGATTCAGAATCATTCGTTTGAAATTTTAACGAATGATTATAAGCTTCTTCTCAGATATGCGTTAACACCCGTCATGATCGGGCAAAAGGAATATTTCCACATCACAACCGGCGCCAGCCCGGTGGATGTTGACTTTATCATTTGCCTTTGCAGAAACAACGGAAAAAGCATCCATTATATTATTCCGCGTCATGTCATGCCAAAACACGGAATTTACCTTTTACCCGAAGCAAGGCCTGCTGAAAGCAAGTATGCCCGGTTCAAGGAGGCTTGGCATCTGCTGACTCAAAAGAAAACGCATAAAGGAGGTGTCATGACAGCCAAAGAGTCAAAACAGCTTTTCGAGGAGAGCGACATTTCTGCGGTCAGATCTGTCAAAAGATCAGATGTCCAGCCAGGGCGCATCAATTTAGGTCCGCATCTGAATCAAAAAAACAGCTTGAGCGCCAGGGTAAAAACCGAAATTGACCGCCGCTTACACCCCTGCAGATAAGGAATTCTATGATTTATGCCAAGGCGCTTCAAGGGCAACGGATGACTGATGACGAAGTACAAACTTCAAGTGAGGAAAAGATAGATGGAAAAAATAGATAAGATTGGATGGATCATCTTTATCGGCAGCGTGGCGGCAATGCTTTTTATATTTATTCTGGCTGTTTTGGAATGAATATGGAAATGCGCTGACACAGCAAAGACACATTCGATTGTCGCTTCTTGAAGGGTTGCGATGCTTATTCTAACTCTGAAAAATACTGACCGCAAAAAAGCAGATGGTGAAAGAAATTTTTGAACTTGTGTGACATCTGCAAAGGAGGTAGCATGGCAAAAGTTGGCAAGCGCGTTTTAAGCGATTGGCGTATCGGCACTCATACTGTTAATTCCTATAAAGCCAGAGTCGGCGATCCAGCAGTAAAACGTAAAAGAAGAAAATCCAAGAAAATATGCACTATCATTGCCAAGGCGCTGAATAAAGTAAGAGACCAGGGCCGGAATGTCGAAATTAGAGCCGAAGAATATAATGGTAAGCCTAAGATAAAACAATTATATAAAATCACCCTTTTTAAATCTGATTATTATATCCTGTGCTCTCAAAACCAGGTAATAACACTCTTTACTCATGAAATGATTGAAAGTGACGCCAAAAGAGGCGGTTTAACTTTTCTTGAAAGTAAACCTTTTGATGAACTGAAGGTTTATTGCGCCGATTCTCGCAATTGATGTACCAGGAAGTGTTATCGAGTATCCGGGTATTTTAAGAACATGGACCATTGTTTTAGATAATTGATAATAGTGCCATTGAATATAAATTGAGCGATTTTTTTATAGGATGAATCATATTATTCTGCGCGGGTTTTGATGTATCCCTCACTCATATGGCTCCATTCGATCAGGTTTCAGATTTTTTTAAAAAAATCTTGACATCGTTTTTTCTTTAGATTATTAGCTATACCTAACATAATTTGATTAATAAAATAATATAAGGGATGGCTTACGGTCTCCGGTCTTTTAAAGGATGCGGGGAAAGTGAAGGCGTAACTTACGATTGAACAAACAATCGAGTTGCGCCTTTTTTGTTTCTAAGTTGAGCGGTTTTTTGCGAAGATATGTGCTGAGATCTTGATGCATAAGGATTTGCAAAAACCGCAGGCATACCCGTGGATATGTCGAGCATTTTTGCGAAGCCTTTATGCGCAAGAGATCGGCGCAGATCGAGTAAAAAACCGCTCAATTTAGGTTTAAGGAGAAACGAATAATGACATTAGACGAAATCAAGCCGGATCAGGAGTGCGAGATTGTAGATATTACTTCAGAGGGTATTATGGGACAGCGGCTTCTGGATATGGGATTTATTCCCGGAACCCGTATAAAGGTTATACGAAACGCGCCTCTTGTGGACCCTGTCGAGTTTGAATTGAAGGGATATAATATCAGCCTGCGCCACTCCGAGGCAAAACAGGTGGAGGTAACCCTGTTATGAGCGATAAATCCGGATCAATTTTAGTGGCGCTGGCCGGTCAACCCAATTCCGGCAAGTCCACTATTTTCAATATGCTGACAGGAGCCAGGCAGCATGTAGCCAATTATCCAGGCGTGACCGTGGAGAAAAAAACCGGCTCCTTCTGTCTTAAAGATGATCGGGTTGAGTTGGTTGATCTTCCGGGGACACACAGTCTAACCTCCTACACACTGGAAGAGCGCATTGCCAGGGATTTCCTGCTCAACGATAAGCCGGTAGCGGTTGTTGATGTTCTGGATGCCTCCAATCTTGAAAGAAATCTCTATCTGACTTTTCAATTAGCGGAAATGGATATTCCCCTTGTCATTGACCTTAACATGATTGATGTGGCCGAAAAACGGGGCATTAAAATCAACACCCAAAAGTTAAGTCAGGAATTGAGAGCGCCTGTAGTCTCTACAGTGGGAAACAAAGGCAAGGGGAAAAAGCGACTCAAGGAGGCAATCCTGTCAACCTCAAAAAAGGGGCAGGCCACTCCCTTTCGAATAAACTATGGGGATGATCTTGAAGCAATTTTAGATTCTCTGGAAAAACGCCTTTCAGAGGAAACGGAAATCTCCACCCGCTATCCAATTCGATGGCTGGCGGTGAAGCTTATGGAAAATGATGAAGAGGCGCAAAGGCTGGTCATGAAATATTCGCAAAAAAGCGAAATCATACTGAGGTTGGCGGAAGAAAAAAGAGAAGCCTTTACGATGGAGCACAAGAAGTCTCCGCAAAAGGTTATAGCCATAACGCGCCATCAGGAGGCCCAGAGGATCGTGGAGGCGAGTGTCATTCGCAAAAAAGAGATAACCAGGACGCTTACGGACAGGATTGACCAGGTAGCTTGCAGCCGCTATCTGGGACCGGTTATCCTGGTCGCCACCATCTATCTCATTTATGAGCTCGCCATAGTCCAGGGTTACAAACTTACTGAATACACGTGGCCCGCGCTTGCCTGGTCCCGGGATCTTATCGCCTCGCTGCTTCCTTCCGAAGGATTTATTTTTGATCCTTTTTTTCGATCCATGCCCATATGGGTGGTAGACGGAACCATCGCCGTGCTGAATTACGTGCCTATTTTTCTTATTCTGTTTGCCCTCATAGCCATCCTGGAAGACACAGGTTACATGGCCAGAATGGCCTTTATCCTGGACAGGATTTTCAGATATTTCGGTCTCCACGGCCAGTCTGTTCTGCCTATGGTCATTGGCGGTCTGTATGTCGGCGGATGTGCCATACCTGGAGTCCTCGCGTGCCGGGGCATGAAAGATGAGAAAGCCAGGCTGGCAACCATTATGATTGTACCCTTGATGAACTGCCTGGCCAAAATTCCTTTTTATGTGCTCCTGATCGGGATGTTTTTTGCTGCATATAAAGGGATCGCCATGTTTTTTATTACGACTATTACCATAATCATAGCGCTTTCCGTAGCTAAGATCTTAAACCTTACAGTGCTCAGAAAAAAATTGAGTGCGCCATTTGTCATGGAGATGCCGCCATATCATCTGCCCACCACAGGGGGTGTCCTCAGGCGCTGCCTGGAAAGAACATGGCTCTTTGTCAAAAAGATTATCACTATCGTTATTTTAGTGTCCGTCATCGTCTATGTGCTTATCTACTTCCCAGGTATCAGTAAAGAGAGAAAGACTCATTATATAAGCCAGTTAGATCACGCACAACAGACCTTCTTCAAAAAAATAGGGAAAGATAACCTTTATGCCGGTCTTATGGCCGGAGACAACTTGATGGAATTTACAAGATATTGGAGAGATTATAAGAAGGCAAAGATGGTCGCTAAAAGCAAAAAGGCAAAGGAGGCTATTGATCAAGAATTCAGAGAAAAAAACTTTGAGTTTTTCAAGATCGTAAAAAGGGGAAAATATGAAGTCAAAGGCGAGATGATAAAAGATAAACACGCCAAGAAGGTTTACAATGCCTATAAAAAACTGAGTAAAAACACGAATAAACTACGAAGAGAAATAAAGGAAGAAACAATTATAACCAGTTATATGGGCCGTGCCGGACTTTTTATAGAGCCCTTAACCAGGTGGGCAGGATTTAACTGGCGCGTAAATATTGCCCTTATGAGTTCATTTGCCGCCAAGGAAAGCAGTGTGGCAACTTTGGGGAGTATCTACCAGTCACCGCCAGGGGAGAAGCATAGGCTTGAAGAGAGGATGAAGGAAAAAGAGAAGGGTTGGACATCTCTGCATGTGCTGGCCATAATGCTTTTTATGGCCATGTATCCTCCCTGCATTCCCACATTGTTGATGGTCAAGGTTGAGACCGGAAGCATAAAATGGATGCTCTTTGCCACCTTTTATCCGATTGTTTTAGGAACAATCATAGCTGTTCTTGTATTTACAGGCGGAAATTTATTGGGTTTATCCGGAATGCAGGCCATGATCGCTTTTTATATTCTGGCTTTGATTCTTCTTGTATTAATGGGTCTCATCAAAAGAGAACCGGAATTTACTTAAGAAAGGAGGTGTTAGAATGAAAGGAAAGTTCTTAGGTTTTGCACTGGGTCTGGCGCTGATGGTTTTTATGGCGACTTATGCCTTTGCCCATACCCCGCTGTGCTCCTGCTATGACAACGGGGATGGAACCATTACCTGCGAGGGCGGCTTTTCCGATGGATC
>JACNLL010000072.1 GCA_014381545.1 Candidatus Desulfaltia bathyphila | reverse complement strand
AGCGGCTAATCAATCCAGCAGGATCGATTTCCTCCACTGAGATGGAGGGTATAGGACAGGCTATCACGATCCAAGTTGATCTTTAAGGCAGAACAAGTCACTATGAATTTTTTTTGTCATTGTTATTGTTTTGGCGGGACTCGGCTTTTTAGGTTGGCAAATCTATCAAAAAGCCTCTGATTCCAGAAAAGGCTTCAAGCACGAGCGCCGAAAATCGCAGGGCGGCTCGAAAAGATATTGGTCCATATCGGCGATATGGTCAAAGGCGGACAGCTTGTGGCCGTGCTGGACGACGATGAATATCGCCAGAAGGTCAGCCAGGCAGCGGCGGAAATGGAGGTTGCCAGGGCAAATCTTCAGGAGCGGAAAAGCACCAGAGAAAACGAGTACACTTTGACACCATTTCCCTCTACGCTGCTGCTGGTTCCAGTTGTCTACGCGCTTTTAGAACGAAAAAAGTTAAAGATAGAGACCTCCGGAAAAAGCTCAGGCGCATGATAAATATTGACGATATGATTAATGGTGTTGTAATTCACGATGCCGCTCAGCAGTATTGGCTGCATTTCCGCAACCCTCGGCGGATTATTTCTGCACATAGAGTTGAAGAAGTCATTCCCGCGTTAAACGCAATTGAAAAAACAGTTAACAAAGATGGTCTTTATGCGGCAGGCTTCATTGCTTACGAGGCATCGCCGGCTTTTGACCCGGCGCTTGTAGTAAACAGGAATGGTCCATTTCCCCTTATATGGTTCGGAATCTACAGCCAACCCGGACAGCTCCGCTTCCCAGCAGCGAGAAAATATTGCCCGGACCGATCACTAACATGGAGGGCTTCGTTGACGCGAGATGCTTACCAGGACGCTATTGCTAAAATCAAAAAAAATATTGAAGAAGGCGATACATATCAAGTCAATTTTACCTATCGCCTGACGTCACCCTTTATCGGTGATCCATGGGAATACTTCATTGAGTTGGTGAAAGCGCAAAATACCCGGTATGGAGCCTTCGTGAATACAGAAGAATGGTCTATCTGCTCCGCTTCACCCGAACTGTTTTTTCATCTCGATGGTAATAAGCTGAATTCTCGTCCCATGAAGGGAACTGCCTCAAGGGGGCTGACTTTGCAAGACGACATCAAGCAGGCCCAATGGCTCCGTCATTCAGAAAAAAACAGAGCGGAAAATATCATGATCGTTGATATGGTTCGGAATGATATGGGGCGGATCGCACGCACCGGGAGCGTACAGGTAAGCAGCCTGTACGATATAGAAAAATATCCAACCGTATGGCAAATGACCTCAACGGTCACAGCGGAAACAAAGGCTGGTTTGTCCGAGATATTAAAAGCTCTTTTCCCTCCGGCTTCCATCACGGGAGCTCCGAAGTCTCGCACTATGCAGATCATAGCACAGCTTGAAACAAGTCCGCGTCGAATATACACAGGCAGTATTGGGTTCATAAGCCCTGATCGCAAAGCGCAGTTCAATGTCGCCATTCGGACGGTACTTGTCGATAAAATCAAAGGTCAGGCTGAATATGGTGTTGGCGGCGGCATTGTCTGGGATTCCACAGAGACGATTGAATTTGAGGAATGTCAAACAAAGGCAAAGATACTTACTGAGAGATCGCCTGATTTTTCGCTTCTTGAAACGATCTTGTGGACGCCTGAAAATGGATATTATCTGCTGCAACAGCATCTGGCGCGTCTCAAGGACTCTGCCATTTATTTTTCTTTTTCTGCTGATATTGACGCGATACGCGATAAACTTTTCTCTTTGGCACGTGCTTTTCCACATACCGCGCATAAGGTCCGTTTATTAGTGGCAAAAAACGGACATATTACTTGTAAACCCGAAGCGCTGCGACATTCTACTTCTGCACATATACAGCGCGTATGTCTTGCACAGTCACCCATCGATTCTTCAGATCTTTTTCTGTATCACAAAACAACCAACCGACGCGTGTATGATCAAGCATTGGCGGCATGCCCCGGATATGATGATGTAATCTTGTGGAATGAAAAGGGGGAAGTAACCGAGTCTTGTATCGCCAATGTTGTGGTTGAGATGGACGGAGAACTGTACACCCCTCCGGTTCAGAGTGGCTTACTTGCCGGTACTTTCCGAGCCGGTTTGATAAAACAGGATAAAGTCAGGGAAAGGGTAATCAGGGTAGAAGACTTCGCAACGAGTTCTCATGTTTACCTCGTTAATTCCGTACGCAAGAATCAAGAGGTCATTGTTGACTATTTGGGTTGACTATTTGTCTTCTGCCAGTACTGCATAGATCTTATGCATTCCAGTGATATTCCTAAGCTCAAACAGCCCTACGTACCGGATATTATACCTTTCATCCTTTGAAATGTCGTACTTGACCGCCTCGGTGATCAAGATACGGTCCCTGACCGGAAAGTTTTTCTGCGAAATACGACCTTCAACCTCAATCAAGTCTTTTTCCTTGAGGCCCTCCACACGGAAGGGAATATTGACATTGGTGCCATGGCGGTCTCCATCCGGCCGCACCCGAAGTGCTCCAAAGTGAATACCGAATCTCAAATGAATCTCAGGACCATCAGCTATCTTAGAATTGTAACGCATGACATTTTTCAGTATCCGTATCGAGGCATCCACCGCATTCTTGGAATTGGGAAATGTGACCAAGAAGCCATCGCCGGTGCTCTTGGAGAAATCTGATTTGCAATCTTTGAAAATGGGGAATGCAATCCCTTCAAGGGCATTCTTGAGCCGGTAGGTCGCTTTATCCCCGTAAAGGTCCATCATTCGGGATGATTCGCATATGTCTAACACCATAATGGCCGCAGGGATCTCTCTGCCTCCATCCGGGCTCTTGAGTATTTCCAGGTGCTGCGCCACATCCTTAAACGCCTTGTCTTTCGCGAGAATCTTCTTAAATAAGGTGCGGGCCTGGTGTTTCAAACCCACTTTCTCACAGACTACTCCTAACTCATACATCTGAGACTTTACTCGTTCATCCGAGCACTGGAGCGCTGCAAATTTCTGGACATGCATCTCTGCGGAATCAAGATCCCTGGCCTTCAGCAGGTGAATGGCAATCCGGTATCGCGAATCATTTTCATATTGACCGCCCGATTTGATTACCTCCTCCAGCAAGCTTACGGCTCGATCCGTATCCCTGTCTTTATCGATATAGATCCCGGACAGTTCGAACCGAACCCTGTTCAATTCATCTCCTTTAATTTTTCCCCCGGATATCATACCTTCATAGACCTTAATGCGGCGGTCGGAAAGCTGCTCTCTTAAGGTTTCTACCTTCTTGGGAATATCAGGGTTAACTTCCTCTAAGGTCGCCAACCGGTCAATGAGCATAACGGCAGCTTCGATTTTCCCTTCCTCCAGTTTGATGGTAATTGACTTGTCAATTATGCTGGAGAGTGCGATCTGGTAGGCTTTGCTCTTGGCATTGATTTGCAACAGTTGCTCACAGGTTTTGATTGCCTCCGAGCATCTTTTGTGCCTGAGATGATCGCTAACAGCAGCCTTAAGCTTTTGCTCAGCCACCTTGCGATCATCCACCAGGGCTTGGTAAAGTTGGCTATATCGATCACGATTTTGTGAATCCAATGATATAGCCTTTTTGAGACATGCTTCGGCCTGAGAAAACTCCATCAGGGCCTGAAGAAGCTTACACAGAAATACCTGGAGGTGCGGATCATCAGGCCTTTGTTCAACCTCCTTTCGTAGAAGCGTCAAAGCCTTATCATTTTCATTCGAGAGGTGATACATGTAAATCAGAGTAAACAGGAACCTGTCCTTTGCCTTCCCGCTTCTGCACAAGGCTTCGTAACTTGAGATAATGCCCTGGAGCTGGTTTGATGCAGTGTAGATCTCAAAAAGGGCTTTGTAGGAGGCATCGTTAAGGGGGTCCGTATCAACGAGATCAAGCAGGCCTGAGGTGGCCTCGTTAAAATGCCGGGGACAATTGACCGCCATGTTCAAATATTCTTTTGCTGCGGCACAGTAATCTTTCCTGCGTATATGGATCTCGGCTGAAAGGCTGTATTTTTTTGAAAAGAGAAGTCCAAGCGTTTTAAGCCGTTCAAAGATCTTTAAGGCATCGTCGTCCCTCCCGCGAAGATAGTAGATTTCTCCGAGGACCTCATGGTGTCGCATATAGCGGGCGCCAATCTTTTGAACCTGGACAGCCAAATCTTCTTGAGGGCTCAATTCATAAATCTTCTCGCACAGGGAAAGGGCTCGGTCATAATCTTGCTTGTTATAGTAAGCGTAAGAAAGATCATTCAGGGCTTTGATATTCCCTGGATCCTGTTTGAGTTCCATTTCTCCGTATTGGATGACCTTGTCCCAGTCACGCTCTTTGTAAGCCTTTCTGCGACCATCAGAAAATTTAGATATACCCAGGAACTTATAAAAAGTCATAATATACCGATTTTGTCATCTGAGAGCCTCAATCATTATAGAATTCCTTAATTGCATCACAAAATTCTGGTATAGTATATGATTTTGCAATTATATGAACATCGATCCCAAGCTCTTTTGCGGTGTCGGCGGTTATCGGCCCTATGCTTGCAACAGTCACGCCTTTCATCAGATCGTTGAACTTTGCGGGCGGTATTAGCGCATGAAAATTTTTTACAGTAGATGAACTCGTAAATGTTATAAGATCTATAGTTCCCTGTTCCAGCCCCGTCATCAAAGCATCAACATTATCACGAACCTCTTTGGTGCGATATGCTGTTACTTCATCCACTATAGCCCCCATTTTTGCCAGCTCAACCGGAAGAATGGGCCTTGCCTCCTTTGCTCGGGGAAGCAGTATCCTTTTCCCCTTTATATCTTCCTGTGCAAATGCTTCAATAACAGACTCAGCCCTGTAACTTTTGGGAACAATATCGCTTTTTAATCCAAAATCAAACATCCTTTTCGCGGTTGCAGGCCCTATCGATGCCGTGCGAAGATTGCTCAAAGCCCGCACATCCCTGTTTTGTTTAAAAAGCCTCTCAAAAAAGAAGTTTACGCCGTTTACGCTCGTAAAAATAAGCCAGTCATATGAGGAAAGGTTTTCTATCGCGGTATCAAGCGGTTTCCAGTCGCCTGGCGGAATAACTTTTATGGTGGGGCATTCCAGGCATTCGGCGCCAAGATCAGACAGAGCCTTAACAAGTTCACTTGCCTGTTCCCGGGCTCTGGTTACCACGATTCTTTTTCCGGCCAGCGGCCTTTTTTCAAACCATTGCATTGTTTTTCTTAACTTTACCACCTCGCCCACTATAATTATTGCAGGCGACTTGAGACCGGCTGATTTCACACGTTCAACAATATTGTCGAGCGTTCCCGTAACCGTCATCTGTTTGTGTGTTGTTCCCCATCTTACCAGCGCTACCGGCATATCATGGCTCATGCCCTGACCAAGAAGGCGGTCTGTTATATTCGGAAGATTTTTAACCCCCATCAGAAACACAATAGTGCCCATCCCCTTTGCAAGGGCAGCCCAGTTAATGCTTGATTCTTCTTTTGTCGGGTCTTCATGGCCTGTTACAAAGGCAACAGTAGAGGTAAATCTTCTATGAGTCAGTGGAATCCCCGCATATGCCGGAGCAGCTATGGCGGATGTCACGCCCGGCACAATTTCAAAGGAAACACCGGCTTTAATCAGTTTTTCCGCTTCTTCCGCGCCGCGGCCGAATATAAAGGGATCGCCGCCTTTCAGCCGGGCAACAATTAAACCGGTTTTTGCTTTTTCTACGATCAGGGCGCTGATTTTGTCCTGTGGTATAGTATGTTTGCTCCCCTTTTTGCCGACATAGATAATTTCTGCATTTTTTTTGGCATGTTGTAAAAACATCGGAGATGCAAGATAATCATAAATTATAACATCTGCCTTCTCAATACATTCCAATCCTTTTACTGTAATAAGTCCTGGATCGCCTGGCCCCGCGCCAACCAGATATACTTTGCCCTGTATATTTTTCATATAGTGTCTTTAAGATTTTCCAGTATTTTCCTGGCGCCCATTGAAAGAAGGCTTTCTGCCAGTTTTATCCCAACCCTTTCCGGATCTTCTTCAGGGCCTGACATTGTATCCCTTATTACAGTTACACCATCAACGGTTGCGACAAGTCCGGTTATTGTAAAGATATTTTTTTTGATTCTGCCGCTTGCTGCAATCGGAATCTGGCATCCGCCCTCCAGGCAATTTAAAAATGCTCGTTCGCCTGAAACTATCCTTCTTGTCTGATGATGATCCAGACAGGCAACAACCTGCGCAATATCTGTATCTTTTTTCCTGGTTTCAATGCACAACGCTCCCTGGCCAACAGCAGGCAGCATTATGTTTTTATCAAGGTATTCGGTAATTTTGTGTTCAAAACCAAGCCGTTTTACTCCTGCAGCGGCTAATATAATTGCATCCATGTCGCCGGATTCAAGCTTTTTAAGTCGGGTGTCAAGGTTGCCTCTAAGCGGCAGTATTGCAATATCCGGTCTTGCGTGCAGAAGCTGTGCGCTGCGACGAAGGCTGCTGGTGCCTATGCTGGCTCCGTTTTCCAGCTCTGAGAAAGAAAGCCCGTTTCGAGATATCAAAACATCCTGCGATATTTCACGTTGCGGAATTGCGCCTATGCACAACCCGTCCGGCATTTCGGCGGGCATGTCTTTCATGCTGTGCACGGCAAGATCGATGCGTCCGTCTAAAAGAGCTTCCTCTATTTCCTTGACAAAAAGCCCCTTGCCGCCAACCACGGCAAGAGGCACATCGAGAATCTTGTCGCCTTTGGTTTTTATGATTTCAATTTCAATAGACAAAAGGGGATCTTTTTTATAAAGAGCTTCTTGTACCCAGCCGGCCTGCCAGAGCGCCAGCTTGCTCCCCCTTGTTCCGATTTTAATTTTTCTTTTCATCAAAGACTGCAACTTGAACAACTGGTAGCTGTGCAGCCGGTGCACGACGAGTCAGCCGCAGAAGTTTTTACTGTTTCGCCGCCGCTTCCCTTGCTCATGAATCCGCAGGCAGACATAAGCTTGCTGACCTTCTTGCTGCTGCATGAAGGACAGCTCGGCTTTTCTTTCCCGAATATAAGGAGTTCAAAATTTTTATCACAATTATTACAATGATACTCATAAATAGGCATTGTAATTTCCTCAGATTAAATTTGTTCGATCACTCCGGCCGCTATAAGGGGCAACATAATTTCATGATGACCCACAAGATTAAAACCCTGCCCGCCTTTGGCCGTAGGCCTGTTGACAACATTTGTCATAGGACGGTACTGCTTGATGAAATCCATGTTGATTGTTGTAAAATTATCCACCTTATGGCCCAGATTTCTCACGAGTGTAATTGCCTTTAAAAAAACCTCCGGCAGTATTACCGCAGAGCCGACATTCAGGTAAACCCCTCCCTCCAGGCCGCTTATCACGGAGGCGAGGGTTCTGAAATCTCTGTGGCTCGCTCCGCCCTCCGCTTCTGCATCAAAAGCGGGGTGCATATGAATTATATCTGTTCCAATTGCAACATGCACTGTGACAGGTATGCCTAAACGGGCACCTGCTGCAAGGATACTTTTATCCATAAACGGCAGGCTTTTTTCAATAATCGATATACCTACGGCTTTTCCGAGCCCTGTTGATTGCTCACGGGCTTTGATAATCGCATTGTTTAAAAAATCGCATGTTTCGCCGGCCATCCCGAAACTGCCGTCTCCAATGGCTGCTGCAACATCTTCCGATGTCCGACCTGTCATGGCGATTTCAAAATCATGAATAATTCCCGCTCCGTTCATTGCAACAGCGCTGATAATGCCGCGTTCCATGAGGTCTATCACAACAGGGTTCAATCCGACTTTAATTACATGAGCCCCCATTGCCAGAACAATGGTTTTATCCATTTTATATGCCGATGCAATTGAAGAGATAACCGCCTTGATGTGACTGCCCGCAAGTATATTCGGCAAAGAGTCAAGAAAATCCTTAAAAGATGATCCCTTTGTCCATTTTTTTGCAAAATCGTCAGCAGATACCTTGCTTTTTCGATCTACAAGCGGATATGTTTTCAAATTTGTTAAGTCTATTGGTATAAATGAATTTGACATTTAAACAAACTCTTCAGGGAAAATGATTCTTTCTACAATATCGCAAAATATATGTCCCAGTGTAATATGCGCTTCCTGAATCCTTGCTGTTTTATCAGATTCCACCGGAAATACCATATCAGCGCATTGGGCCAGTTTGCCGCCTTGTCCTGTAAAGCCTATTGTAAAGAGCCCGATCTCTTTTGCCGCATTTACAGCCTTTATTACATTTGCTGAATTTCCGCTGGTGCTGATACCCCAGGCAATGTCATCCTTTTTGCCGAGAGCCGTTATCTGTTTTGAAAATATTTCATCAAAGCCGTAATCATTCCCGATGCTTGTGATTACAGATGTGTCGGTTGTAAGGGCTATAGCGGCAAGCGGCGGCCGCTCAATTTGAAATCTATTGATAAATTCCGCCGCAATATGCTGGGCATCCGCGGCGCTGCCTCCATTGCCGAAAATAAGAATCTTTTTCCCGGATGCAACGCATGTGGCAAGCCTTTCCGCCCCTTTGACAATAAGATCAATATTGCCTTTAATAAACCTGTCTTTAACGTTAATGCTTTCTTCAAGTATATTTAAGATTATATTTTTCATCTGTTTTGTTCATCCTGCAACATGTCTTGGATCTTTTCAATAAATTCCATTGAATCATGTCCAAGATCGTGTGCTTTTTCAAACTCGGTTAAAGCCTCTTTAAGCTGGTTTTGTTTTAAATAAAGCCTGCCAAGCCTGCTTCTGAACAGGCCGTTTTCAGGGGCAATATCTACGCTTTGTTGGCAGAATGTTGTAGTAATTTCAGGGTTTTCCCCCTGAAGATCAAAAAGATGGCCAAGGGCTGATAATGAATAAGCATCATTCGGATTTTGCTTTATTGCCTTTTTATATGCAAAAATCGCTTTATCTGTCATTTGGGCAGCCGCATAACACTCACCAAGATATCTAAAGGCTGTGCCTGATTTTGGCCTGAGCTTTACAGCCTTTTCAAGCAGCTGTCTTGCCTTTCCGAATTCTCCCTTTTCAAGATAAAGTTTGCCTGCCTGAAATGCCACTTCAAATATATCCTCTCCCATACTCTCTGCTTTAAGCAGCAATTCAAGAGCCTTATCCTTGCTGTTTGTCAGGATGTTGACAATCCCAGCGTTATGTAAGGCCATGATTTCTCTGGGATCAATTTGAATTGCCTGCTCAAAATGTTCCAGAGCCTTTTCAAGAGCCCCTAAAGCCCCGTAACATACGCCAAGACTATTATGAACATTCACATTTAACGGGTCAAGCATAAGCGCGGTTTTAAACTCTTTGATCGCACCATTGATATCATTCTCCTGATACAGCCGGTCGCCGCTGATATTTAAGCTGATTGTATCAAAAAAAACAGCGCTGCCAGGGCCGAAAAAGGCGGCATGATGAAGCGCTTTGTGTGCGTTGTCAAGAATTTTTCCTTTATCGAAATTAATGGTTGGATATAATGCTATTCCGATTGTAACCGTTTTGTTTCCACCATCAGCGAGGTTGCGCTTGATCTTTTTTGCAATATCCCGGCAAAGATGTTCGTCGGCTTCAGGAAAAAAACATCCAAACATACTGTTTCCTGTCTGTCCCCAGATACCATTATTGCTTCCGCATATAAGGTCGATTATTTTGGCAACATCAAGCAGGATATTTGAAGCCTGGTTTATATCTGATGGTTTGTCCTTATGAGACGGCTTGTCAATCTGGACAACCATTGCTCCGAACTGCAATGAAGAATCAAAAGCTTTCATGGCATAATCGATCAAAGATCTATTATGCAAAATATCCGGGAATTCTCTTTTCAGTTCATCCAAATCAAGAAACAATCCAGCATCTGCTTTATCAGGCATCTGTTTGGAATCTGTTCTGGAAAATAGAAATTGATGCGTTAAGCTGCGGTCGTGAAATAATTTTTGCTGATTCTGTTTCATGATCAGGTTTCTTAAACTTGAACAAAATGGAGCAGTTTTGAAGATTCCCTGTAGCAAGCTACAGGGAATCTTCGACCGTAAGGAAGTTAGCCATTTTTAGATTCGCTCGCTAACCCCGCAGCAAGCTACGGGGAATGCGCTCGCTATTGCGGTTCAAAGATCTCTGAGCATGCCGGAGAAAGCCGATTCTATAAACTGCAATTCATCTTCCTGTATGGTTCTGAGGTCTATGATAAACAAATCATCTTCTATCCTTCCTATTATTGGAGGAATATTGTTGCGCATGTACCTTTCGACGACATTAACCGATATCCCTTTCACATTGATGCCAACACACCTGCTGGGCAAGTCAAGAAGCGGAAGCGCCCCGCCTCCTGCCCGTGAAGATAGATCGATCAGCTTAATAGAAAGGCGGGCATCGTTAATATTTTTCAGTAGATAGCCAAGCCTGTCCGCCTTTTTTGCGATGTCATCATAAGGAAGGGTCAACATACGCAAAGTAGGAATTGCGGCAATTGCTTTATCTTTATCCATATACAGGCGCAGAGTACTTTCCAGGGCTGCAAGGGTCAGTTTGTCTATCCGCAGCGCCCTTGTAAGGGGATTTTGCTTTATCCGGTCAAGAATATCCTTTTTGCCGACAATAATGCCGGCCTGCGGACCTCCAAGGAGCTTGTCCCCGCTGAAAGTCACAACATCCGCACCAGTTGCCACAGCCTCCTGGACAGTGGGCTCTTTTAACAGACCGTATTGTGAAAAATCAATAAAGGTTCCGCTTCCCAGGTCTTCCATGACAGGAATATGATATTTCTTTCCGAGCTCAACCATATCCTTGACAGAAACCTCAGCCGTAAAACCCACTATGCTGTAATTGCTTTTATGCACCTTTAAGAGAAGTCCTGTATCGCTTTCTATTGCAGCTTCATAGTCTTTCAGATGGGTGCGGTTTGTTGAGCCGACCTCCTTTAAAATTCCGCCGCTTTTTGCCATTACATCCGGAATGCGAAATGAACCGCCGATTTCAACAAGTTCCCCCCTTGATACAATAACCTTTTTGCCCTTTGATAGTGTTTCCAGACAGAGCAAGACAGCTCCTGCGTTATTATTTACAACCATGGCAGCCTGAGCGCTGCTAATTTCACACAGTAGATCTTCAACAGCGCTATATCGTGAACCGCGCACACCTTTTGACAGATCAAACTCCAGATTCGAATAGCTGCCGGCAATAAGGGATAGGTTCGCAACAGCTTCGGCGGCAAGTATTGACCGGCCGAGGTTTGTATGCACAACAACGCCTGTAGCGTTAATTACACGCAAAAGATTTGGAGTCATGGCATTCTGTGTGCCGGCTTTTACCTTTTCAAGAATCGCGGCTTCAGACAGCTCTTCTTCTTTAATCTCCATTTTATCGTCAAGAATAATTATGCGAAGATCTTCGATAATTAGGCGAATGCACCGAACCAGAACAGATTTTGGAATATCTTTAAATGCCGGTTCAATTCCTGAAATTTCAAGGATACGATCAACGCCGGGAAGCATTTTTAAAAAAGCCTGCCTCTTTTCATTTAGTTTCATTTTTTCCAATATCCTCTTTCTTGGTGGCATCGTAAAAAGTCAAAAGTCGAGTCACTCCCGCGAAGGCGGGAGTCCATAAGTGCTTGAAAGAACTGGATTCCCGCCTTCGCGGGAATGACAAAAAGGGTAGAAATTCTACTTTTTACGAATCTATCTTTCTTGGTGAACTCATAAAAAGCTGAATTATACATAGGATTGATTTCATATCATCTATTTATAAGTCATTTCAATAGATTTCTTTTAATAGCAGCTCAACTTTAAAGGTTATACTTTTACATTAAAATCTGATATAAAATTTTATTTACAAGAATGGTTGCAAAAGAGCAAACTAATATGAGTTCGTCAAAAACCGCTTTTATAGTTAATCCAAATGCCGGGAACGGTTCAACAGGAACAAAATGGCCTTTTATAAAGACCCTTGCCGAAAACCGACTGGGTTCCTTTATGACCCATATTACTGCAGGGCCGGGCGATGCCACTGTTTTTGCAAAGGATGCTGTTTCCAAAGGGATCTTTCTTATAGTTTGTGTGGGTGGGGATGGGACTCTAAACGAGGTTGTAAACGGTCTGATGGAACATGAAGAATCCTTTAGGGCCGATTTAACAATAGGTTTTATTCCAAACGGAACCGGCTGTGATTTTATCAGAACTGTTGCAATACCAAGAAACATTAATGAGGCAATCGATATAATTGCCGCGCGCAATGTGCGCTCGATCGACCTGGGAAGGCTTGTCTTTCGGGACCACAAGGGTAGCGAATGCCGCCGCTATTTCCATAACATAGCAAGCTTTGGCCTTGGTGGTGAGGTGGCGCAAAGGGTTAACAACACAACCAAGCTCTTTGGGCCATTTTTCTCATTTATCCGGGCTACCCTTATTTCCATTTTTTTATATGGAAAAAAACAGATATACCTTAAGATAGATAACGGTAATCAGCAAATGTATTCTATCTGGAATGTGGCGGTTGCAAATGGCCGGTATCACGGCGGAGGAATGTTAGTAGCTCCTGATGCATCTGTTGACGACGGCCTGTTAAATATAACCCTCATCGGCGACCTGAGTCTTGCCGGTCTGTTTATACACCTTCCGAAACTCTATAACGGAAAGATAAAACAGGTTGACAAAGTAATCACTTTTACCGGAAAAAGAATTGAGGTAACATCTGATCAGCGTGTGCTTCTTGATGTTGATGGAGAGCAACCCGGAACGCTGCCGGTTGTTATCGATGTTGTGCCGAAAGCCTTAAATATTATTACAGCAAAATAGAGAGGCCTTTGAAAAACATGAAAAACATTCTTGTTACAGGAGGGTGCGGATTTATCGGCGCAAATTTTATCCGTTATCTGCTTGAAGAGAGCGATTTTACAGGCCGGATAATCAATGTGGACAAATTGACCTATGCCGGCAACCCTGAAAACTTAGCTGGAATTGATAAGCAGTTTTCCGGGCGCTATCATTTTGTAAAGGCCGATATATGCGACCGGCAGGCAATGGAGATGGTTTTTGAAAAATATCAGATCGACTCTGTATGTCACTTTGCCGCTGAATCCCATGTTGACAGATCGATTGTAGAGCCGGATGCATTTATCAAAACAAACATTGTTGGAACATTTAACCTGCTGGAGTTAGCCAGGTTTTATCAGGACAGAATAATCCTTTTTCATCATATCGGTACTGACGAGGTTTACGGCTCACTTGGAGAAAGCGGCTATTTTACCGAAAAAACGGCTTACAGCCCGAACAGTCCTTATTCTGCTTCCAAGGCCGCCTCAGATCACCTGGTAAGATCATACGGCAAAACATACAACCTGCCTGTAACTATCTCAAATTGTTCAAACAATTACGGCCCATATCAGTTTCCTGAAAAGCTTATACCTCTTACTATATTAAATGCGCTTGAAGGAAAACCGCTTCCGGTTTATGGAGAGGGTCTGAATGTAAGGGACTGGTTATATGTAACCGATCATTGCATAGCTGTATGGCTGATTATGCAAAAGGGAAAACGCGTTGAAACATATAATATAGGCGGCAGGTGCGAAATGCGCAATATAGATGTAGTAAGTGTTATATGTGATATGATTGACGAACTGGTCACGAAGCCGGGCAACAGTCCGCGAAGAGATTTAATTGCTTTTGTAAAGGACAGGCCCGGCCATGATCAAAGGTATGCCATTGATTTCAGCAAGCTGGAAACAGAGCTGGGTTGGATTCCTGCTGAATCGTTTGAAACCGGAATAAAGAAAACCATTAAATGGTATATTGATAACTCAGGCTGGGCAAACAGGGTGAAAAGCGGCGAATATATGTCGTGGATCAAGCAGCAATACGATTTGTAATGATTATGAAACAGGCAAAAGATTATATAATTTTTCCGCTTGATGTTTCGTCTCTAAAAGAGGCAAAACAATTTGTAAAACTTCTTTCAGAGCATGTAGGCATGTTCAAGGTAGGGCTGGAGCTTTTTATCAGCTCAGGGCCTGAAATAATAAGGCATATAAAAGATTGCGGATCAACGAGAATATTTCTGGACTTAAAACTTCATGATATCCCGGAAACTGTTTTCCGAGCTATGGAAAGCATTGCGAATCTCGGTGTTGCCTTTACGACCGTTCATTGTGGAGAGAGTAAAGAGATGCTCAAAGCCGCTGTTGCCGGAAGCAAAGGAAGAGTGAAAGTCCTTGGGGTTACGGTATTAACAAGCGTATCAAGCAGTGATATTCATGCCGCAGGACTGCGGCCGGAATTTGCCTCCGACATGTCGATGCTTGTTATGCAAAGAGCCGCCGCTGCCAGAGATGCGGGCTGTTCGGGCGTTGTATGCTCAGGGTTCGAGGTCGGAATGATAAAGGAAAAATTTGGGCAAGGATTTACTGTTGTTACTCCGGGGATACGGTCATCTGCCGGCAGCATGAAAAAGGATGATCAGCAACGCATAACTACCCCTGCCCGGGCAATTCAAAACGGATCAGACTATCTGGTGATCGGAAGACCGATAAGGGATGCAAAGAATCCACAGGAGGCTGCCGTTTGTATTGCGAAGGAAATCGAGACAGTTTTATAACAGGCAACATCTTTAAAAGGAGCGCAAGCAACCCTTAGCAACGGCTTCAGATCAGATAAGCACAATCTTCTTTACTGCTTTTACAATTTCTTTTGGTTCATCTATGACCTGTAAAATATCAAGATGTTCCGGTGATATCATTTTATTTTCAAGCAAACGGGATTTAACCCACTCTACAAGCCCGGACCAGTAGTCGGAACCAACCAGAATTACAGGAAATGGTTTTATACGATGGGTTTGAATCAGTGTAACCGATTCAAACAGTTCATCCAGTGTTCCGAAACCTCCGGGCATTATTATGTAAGCGGTGGCGTACTTAACAAACATCACCTTGCGGATAAAAAAATAGTTAAACTCAAGCTTGATATTGGAATACTGATTTGGCTTTTGTTCAAACGGAAGAACGATATTCAGCCCGACAGAAGCTCCCCCTGCCATCGCAGCTCCTTTGTTTGCCGCTTCCATTACTCCGCCCCCGCCTCCGGTAATTACCGCAAAATCGTTTTTCACAAAAAGAGAGGCGATTTCCTCGGTTTTTTTATAAATCGGATCATTAGGCTTTATTCTGGACGACCCGAATATGCTAACAGCAACTCCAACATTATGCAGGGTTTCAACACCTTCAACAAACTCACCTATGATCTTGAAGAGACGCCATGCTTCGCCTGTTTTAATGTCGTCGATAAGAAACTGTTTTTCCATATTTTTCATAAATACATATCATTGCCGGCATACAGCCGGCATGCCTAAACGCCTCACGATCTTCCATTAAAGCCTATGGCTATCTTTCCCTGGTCAACAATAACAGGGACCTTCCGCGTTCCATCAGAATATTTAAGCATTGTATTTAGTTTGTCGGCATCTGATAAAACATCAAAATATTCCACCTCTCTGCCCTTTTTCACAAAAGCTTCACGAGCCGCTGTTGTGTAAGGTCAAGTATTTTTCCCAAAGATCAAAATTTTCTCTGCCATGGTTTATTTCTCCTTAGCCTTTGTGAGTCATGCAGTCTAAAATAAGGTTTTTAAGTTTTTGATGAAGAACAGAGTAAGAATAGTAACGCCTGGCTATCTCATAGTTGCAAGTAACCATTTTGTTGTAATACTCCGGGTCTGTTAGAACTTTTTTAGCCTCGCGAACCGATTTTTCTGTTACATACCCGTTAATTTCTATTGCAGAAAACCCTTTTGGCTTGATATCCATCGTGTAAATTGCATAAGTGTTTACTACTATCGGTTTACGGAAATATATTGCTTCAAGAAAAGCATTGCCGAAACCTTCAACATAGGAAGGATAAGTGACAAGGTCGGCATGTGGATAAATATCATTAAGATCGTAGATTTTCTTTCCTGTTTTGGTATATCCTCTCTGTTCATTAATAATATCTGAAACAAAAACCGTGTTAACATTCATCAGCTTTGAATATTTCTTTAGCCTCTGTTCATAATCATGGCCCTCATCACCAGAGGCGTGTGAAATAACGAGTTTGGCCTTCATTCCCAGCCTGTTGATAAGTTCTATTGCATGTTCAATTCCTTTACGTTCTACAACCCTTGTGGGCTGGAGAATAAAAAGCTCATCATCTTCAATTCCAAGGGCTTCTCGCACATCAGATGCATAATCATCAAGAGGAGCCGGCGGATTGTCAAAGTCCATTACATTCGGGATGATAGTTGCTGAAATCCCTGTTCTGAGACTTAACTGGTTGGCTGCGGAAGAATTGATTACCACATGCCAGATTGACGGCAGATGGGGCGGAAAGGCCATGTTGATGTATTCCCAGACAGTGTTGGTCATGAGATTCTGCCGTTCCCAGAAAAAATCATGATGGTGAGCTATTACAGGCATTCCGGTTTCTGATATTACTTCTGTAATGGCAATGCCGAGAGGAATATTGAGCGGTATTGACAGAGCATTTTCAGGGACCAAAAGATCGATGTTGAATTTTTCGATGAATTGATAAAGATGATCCTTTATTTTTTGACAAGTTTCATGAATCTTTTTTGTTATGGAGCGTGATCGTGTGCGGGCTCCAAAGCAGTTTTGGTTAATATGCTTGATGTCAGGGTGTTTGAAATGGGCTTCTTCCGCAAGGTACGAACAATCCGGAGGTTGTTCAAGCTCACCGGCAAAATAAAAGCAGTTAAATCCTTCCTTTTCAAAAACGTCAGCCCATTTTGCAATTTCCAGGGAGACACCATCTGTTCCCGCAATGCGGGTTGAGACAAATCCGATATTTTGTCTTCTGCTTGAGGATGCACTGCAAGTCATTTTTTTATACCCCTTTTTAACTTGGCGATCCTTTGTTTTTATGTTTTTCAGATTTCATGATACCTGAAACAATCAACAATATGATCATTGACCATTCCTGCAGCCTGCATAAACGCATAACAGATTGTCGGACCTGTAAATTTAAATCCCCTCTTTTTCAAATCAACGCTCATAGTTATTGACGCATCCGTCTTTGAAGGAATCTCCTCATGAGTTTTCCACGCGTTTTTTATCGGTTTGCCGCCAATAAACCGCCAGGCATATGTATCAAAGCTGCCGAACTCTTTTTGAACAGATAGAAATGCTCTTGCGTTTTGAACTGTGGCTTCGATTTTTAGTTTGTTTCGAATGATTCCTTTGTTTGAGAGAAGTTGAACGATTTTATTGGAATCATACCCCGCGATTTGTTCGGCATCGAAATTGTTGAATGCTTTCCTATAGTTTTGTCTCTTTTTCAAGATGGTTATCCAGCTTAATCCGGCCTGCATTCCTTCAAGTATAAGAAGCTCAAATAATTTGCGATCATTATGCAACGGAATACCCCATTCATTGTCATGATACTCAATATAAAGAAGATCTGTACCGGCCCATTTGCATCGAGACCTTTGCAAAATGCCCCCTTTTGCCCGATTACTGCGTCAGGCTCAAATTTCAATCCTCGAAATATTCAATATATTCCTCTGGTTACACGAAGTGAAGCATCAGCGCTCAATTTTCGCCTTCCTTGTACTCGAACAAAATTGAACATTTTTCAAGGGTCTCGCATCTTTGTTTTGCCAGGCTTTTTTCTTCAATATTACAAGGACGCATCAGGCCTTCTTAAACCTATATTCAGTTCGATTACAAGTAATTTTATCTCACTGATAATATTTCATAATAATGACAAAATGTCAATAACATCATAATCTCCAAAATGCGACCAGGTAATGATGGGGCTGATTAAAATTACAATGAAGACTTTTTTATCATCATTGTAGAAGGGTCTAAGAGCAATATGGGATGTTCAACAGCTTTAGCGCTTCCTTTTAAGGTTCGCACATGTATTTCCCTGCCTTCAGGTTTAAGCTGGATAGCGACATCAAACAGATCAGCCACTTTAGAAAAAGGGACCGGCATACCGTCCGTGTTCTGCTGTTCATGACGGTGTATGCGTACGGCAAACCAGACATGCATTGAGTGTTTTTTTGCGAGGGCCTTTAAATCAGGAAGAGAATTTCGTGTTGATTCATCAAAGGGAAGCCCATCAATAACTACCATATCCGGAAAAAATATATTCTGCTCGGTTAAATCTGTGAGTCTTTCTTCAAGCTTGGGAACGCTGAAGCCCTCAACCTTGAAAGTCATGATAAATCTGTGCGGCAATATATTTTCCCATAGCCGGTCTGTTTTACATTGTTTTACAAGGTTGCTGAAAACTTCTTTATACCATAAACTAACCTTGTCTACAGGATTATCGAGGCTGATATGGAGAACATTTTTGCCTTGAAGAAGGGCGCTTATTGCAATCTGCACCAAAAAGGCTGTTTTACCAACACCAGCACGTGCAAGCACGGCTCCAAACCCTCCTTCAGGGATGATATTTTCGGTTTCATAACCTATAAAGCTTAACGGATTGTAGAGGCTAACATCCTTTTTTGTCATGTTAAAATTCCTTTCTTTGTAATCTTAATTTATGCCGTATTCTTTTTTTCTTTTGCTGCCTGTTCGATCAGTTCTTCGGCAATCGATTGGGGCACCTGCTTGTAAATGGCAAATTCCATGGTAAATTGAGCCTTGCCCTGTGTAGACGACCTTAAAACAGTTGAAAAACCGAACATTTCAGCTAATGGCACCTGAGCTTCGATAGCGCAAAGGGTTCCTTCATCCTGACAGCTTATAATCATTCCCCTTCGTTGATTTAAAAGACCCATGGCTGAACCCTGAAACTCAGTCGGTGTTTCAACAACCACTTTCATTATCGGCTCATGAATAACCGCTTTGGCCTTTGCATACCCTTCAAGAAAAGCTCCGCGAGCGGCTGCCTGGAATGCCATTTCAGAAGAATCAACAGAGTGCGATGCCCCATCATTAATAACTATCTTTACGCCGGTAACAGGAAATCCCATTTTGGGCCCCTTTGCAAGGCAGTTCCTGAAGCCTTTTTCACACGAGGCAATAAACTGGGATGGAATTTTTCCTCCAACGATTTTGTTTTCAAATACAAAATCTTCGGAGGTAACAGGTTCCATGTAACCCGCAACCCGGCCATACTGCCCTGCGCCGCCTGTTTGTTTTTTGTGTATATAGTTGAATTCGGCCATCCTGGTAATAGTTTCCCTGTAAGCCACGCGAGGCTTGTCTGTTGTTACTTCGGCGTTGTATTCTCTGCGCATTCTTTCAACATATACTTCAAGGTGGAGTTCACCCATACCTTCAATAATAGTATCATTGGTTTCATCATCCACATAAGTCTTGAAGGTCGGGTCCTCTTTGGTGAACCGGCCCAAAGCCTTTGACATATTTATTCTGGCATTATTGTTCTTTGGAGCAATGGCGAGGGAAATCACAGGATTGGGCACAAACATTGATGTCATGCTGAGGTTCAGCCCGGGAGCAATAAATGTATCTCCGGAAATACAGTCTATTCCAAACAGGGCTCCGATATATCCGGCAGGTATGGCCTCAATATCCTCCATCTGATCTGCGTGCATGCGAACAAGCCTGCCGATCTTAATTTTTTTGCCATTGCGTATGTTAACGACAGAAGAACCCTTGGCAAGGGTTCCCTGATATACGCGTATGTACGTCAGCTGGCCATACTGGCCGTCTTCCAGCTTGAAGGCAAGGGCAACAACCGGTTTTTCCGGATCACTGTTCATGATTACCGGCGCTTCATTTTTCTCCATGTCAAGCGCCTCGTTTTCAACATCACGCGGACAGGGTAAAAGATTTACTACAGCATCAAGGAGAGTTTGGACCCCTTTGTTTTTATAAGCCGATCCCATAAAAACCGGCGTCATTTCCCGGCTCAGAGTTCCTTTGCGCACTGCATCGATAATCAGGTCTTCGGCGATTTCTTTCTCTTCCAGAATAGCTTCTGTAAGTTCGTCTGAATACATAGAGGCTGCATCAATAAGCTCTTCACGTTTTTCCATAGCTTCGGCAAGAAGATTTTCCGGGATGTCTTCTATGCGAACATTTTCTCCATTGTCGCCATCAAAATAGATTGCCTTCATGGAGACAAGGTCAACAACCCCTGTAAAATCTGCTTCAATCCCGATTGGGATCTGCATTGCTATTGCATTATGACCCAGTTTTCCCTCTAATTGATCAATTACGCGAAGAGGATTTGCACCGCTTCTGTCACATTTGTTGATAAAAGCAACACATGGAATTTTGTATCTTTTCATCTGCATGTCAACTGTAATCGACTGGGACTGAACGCCTCCAACAGAACACAGCACCAGTATGGCGCCGTCAAGGACTCTGAGAGATCGTTCAACCTCAATTGTGAAGTCAACGTGGCCGGGAGTATCGATAATATTGATTTCATGGCCCTGCCATGAACAGTATGTGGCTGCCGAAGCTATAGTAATTCCGCGCTCCTTTTCAAGCTCCATGGAATCCATGGTTGCCCCTATACCGTCTTTTCCTTTGACGTCGTGGATGGCATGTATACGCTTTGTGTAAAAGAGAACTCTTTCAGTAAGGGTGGTTTTGCCCGAATCAATGTGTGCGCTGATACCTATGTTTCTAACTTTTTGGATATCGTGTTCCATTTATGCTTTTTTCCTCTATATCTATAAAAAATAAAAAACCCCGCATTTGGAAACTTTATACCAGATGCGGGATTTTTTGCTGTCTATTTTGGTATAACTTTTTTAAAAAATAGACATATTAAACCATTTTGTCAAGCAAATAAATGAAGTTGTGTTTGATTTACGACGGAATAGTTCCTGTATCAGATCTTCAGTGCAGCGTCGGTGGCGCTCCTTAAAGCTGAACCAATATTGCCCGGTGATGCTGCATCACCCACGGCAATTACCTGTTTGATCTTATCTTTTAGAGCCTGAAACAGGCTATCTTCCGGCTCCGGATGTATAGCAATGATTACCTTGTCTGCCTCTATGCTCAATTCCTCACCGTCCTTCTTCCTGAGGTACACCGTGTTTTCTTTAATAGAGGTAGTCTGGGTTTCGGTAAAAATGGCGACCCTTTTTTCAGAAAGCCTTGATAATAGCCGTTCTCTCGGGATTTTTTTCATTCTGGTAAGCAGTTTGGGCAGTATCTCCACCACGGTTACTTTCTTTTCAGGCCCGGCAAGCCAGTCCGCTGTTTCACAACCGATGTCGCCTCCACCGATAATGACTATCTTTTGGCCGGCGACAGACCGGCTTTCATAGACCTGCCTGGCATCTGTTACAAGATCAGAGTCGATTCCGGGAACAGGAGGACGCCTCGAACGTGAACCGGTAGCCACAATAACCACGTTCGGCGCAAGAGCAATAATTTCAGTAAGATCGGCCTTATGTCCGAGGCGAACCCTTACCTTGCTCTTATTGAGAGAGTGTTTCAGATAGCGGAGTATCTCCGACATTTCTTCTTTAAATGGGGCTATGCTTGCCAGCCTGGCCTGGCCGCCTAACTGATCTGACTGCTCCCATAATTCTACATTGTATCCTCTTTTGTCCGCTATTATGGCTGCCTGCATGCCGCTTGGTCCACCACCGATTACGAGCAGTCTTTTTTTCTTTGAAGCCGGTGAAATCTTCCATGAATATTCAAGACCCGCAAATGGATTAACCGTGCAGCATCTTCCAATTCCAGGGACCCCTTTTTCAGCGCAATCTTCCAGGCAAAAGACGCATCTGTTAATATCATCTACCATGTTGGATGCAGCTTTTTGTGGAAGATCCGGATCAGCGACCAGCTCCCTGGCCATAGCAACAAAGTCGGCCTTTTTTCTGCCAATGATCTTATCAGCCATATCAGGACTGTTTATCTTTCCTATGGCGACAACCGGTATGCTGATCGACTCCTTTATCCGGGCGGCCAGATCGATCAACGGCCCGGGAGGAGACTCCTGGGTGGGGATGGTAATAAATTTCGTGGATTTGTTGCCTGCATTTGCCACAATGGCGTCAGCTCCCGCATCTTCCGTGAGTCCGGCTATCTTCCTGCTGTCATCTATGCCCAATCCACCGGGAACAAATTCATCACAGACAAGTTTTATCATTACCGGAAAGTCTCTGCCTGCCGCTGCTTTGACTTTTTTAATCAACCGGGTCAGGAAGCGAGCCCGATTTTCTACGGTCCCGCCCAACTCATCGCTTCGTTTGTTAAGAAGCGGGGAAAGAAGCTGGGCAATAAGGTCGCCATAGCTTGCCTGAATTTCCACCCCGTCGTAACCTGTTTCTTTCGCTTTTTTGGCGCCGTTGGCCATAATTTCAAGTATCTCATCAGCCTCATCAAGAGACATGGCATTAGCGAGAGAAACTACCCAGCCGTCTCCTTTTTTCCTGGCGCCGGCAATCTCTTGCCCGACAACTCTTTCTTTTGGATAATTGAGCTGCATAAAGGCCTTGGAGCCTTCTTCATGAATGACGTTGAGGAGCTCCTTTATGCCTGTCGCGTATTCTTCCAGATCAAAGCGGAGTTCATGTGGCCCTTTATATGCTTTTGGGTAATCGAGGCAGGGACAGTCCAGAACAATCAGAGCAGCGCCGCCTTTTGCCCTTGCCCTGTAAAACTCCTTTATTTTGGGATTAACCTTGCTTTCTGTAGCGTATTTTGTGGGGAAAAGGGCCATGATGATTCTGTTTTTGAGAGAGCATTTGCCGATTTGGGCAGGTGAAAAAAGATGAGAAAAGCTCATTTTTTATTTCCTGTTATCAGAGTTATCCGATATTTAACCGCAATAGCGAGCGAATCTAAAAATGGCTAACTTCCTTACGGTCGCTGCGAAGCACTGCCGTCAGGCAGAACATTCCCTGTAGCTTGCTACAGGGTTCTTCAATAAAATAAGCTTCTTGATACTTGATATTATAATTATACTTGCTGAACTTATAAAGTTTTTATATCATAATTTTGCTAAAAACAATGCATTTAAATGGTGAGGGGAAAACAGGTAAACCGCCGGAGGTAAATCGTGAACGAAAATAATACAGATACGCTATTACCAGAAGCCTGTGCAGGCAAGATATTCGAGCTCAGCGACTCGAAGTTTGCCCCGGATGTCGCTGCCGAGCTTTGGCCGAAAATTTTGCGACACAAGTGGCTCATGTCTGAAAAACTTGGCCGCGACATAGGGCTGCGAACCGCATGATTCGGCTTGGAAAGCAGGTATTATGTCTGATTCTTTTTTTAAATGTCTTGTGTATCGGCTCTAATGTAATTGCCCATCCGCATGTATTTATTGTCCAGCGATTGAATATCGTGTTTGACAATAAAGGTCTGTCAGGATTTTGGGTCGAGTGGAATTTCGATGAGATGTTCAGCAGCATGATCGCTCCTATTATACCGCCATTTTCTTTGCCCAAAACCGGCCCGCACTTGTTGAGAATGGAGATCGATTTGTGATTGAAAGCTCCATCAAAGAAGACAAATCCACCTCGATTTATTTTGGTATGCTCAATCCCTGGGCGCTATTTCTGAAATTGAAGCTCCCCGCCGCAAGCAGCGGGGAATCTTCGACCGTAAGGAAGTTTGCTATTTTTGGATTCGCTCGCTAACCCCGCCGCAAGCAGCGGGGAATGCGCTCGCTTTTGCGGTTCAGGTTAAAGTAATGAGAGCCACATTTTTATTACTTTGCCTTTTGACTGTTTACCTAACAGTTATGCCGCAGCTGGTCTTTGCACAGAACCCGTTTACCGCCAAACATAAATCAGAAGCCCATCGTATGACAACGCATCCTGCTGCCAAGAATCCGTTTCTGTCCATGATCGCTTTGTGGCAGCACCGGCTCAACCAGAAAATGGCGGATCTGATGCGCGAGGCTAAAGCGACCAACAGCCTGAAACCTTTAGCCTTTCTATTGGTGATTGCCTTTGCCTATGGGGCAATCCATGCAGCCGGTCCAGGGCATGGCAAAGTATTTGCTATATCGTACATTTTAGCTCAGCGTCCAAGATTATTGCGGGGGATACTTTTTGGCAATTTTATTGCCTTGTTTCATGGCTTATCGGGAATCCTGTTTGTGCTGATTATCCGCATTATTTTGGAGAAGAGTATCACAGGAACATTGGAAGATGTGACCCGCATCACCCAAATCATCAGCTTCAGCCTGATTGCCTGCCTGGGTTTGGGTATTCTGATCAAAAGCATTTACAGATGGATAAAAAGCGCAAAAAACAGCCGCCCATCTTTCGATAAGAGCAATAAACGGCATCTCAATAGTCCTTTGTTATCGGCATTGGTGGTCGGTATGATCCCATGCCCTGGGGTAGTAATGGTTATGCTGTTTGCTCTATCTATGAATCTGGTCGGATTGGGCATCATGCTTGGGGTTACCCTTTCCCTCGGCATGGCCTTTACCATCACATGCGTAGTGGTAATGGGCATATTAGGCAAAACCGCCTCGCTTGGAATGGTCGCCAAAAATAGCAGCCTGGTAATTACACTTGAGTATTTGATTGAAACAATCGCCGGACTGGTAATCACATGCCTTGGATTGCTATTTTTGACCGCCATTATTTGATTAAGAGCTCGGTAAATCCCTCAAAAAATATTTTCTTTGGGCCGGTGTTAGCGGAATGCACTAAACTATTGCGCAACCACAATACATCCCTCCAAACATTATAACCGTTCACGGTTAACAGTTAACGGTTAAAATGCTTCAGTCGTTGCATATGCTATGCACTGCCTCAAATTGAGCTTATTTGTCATTTCGACTGAAGGGAGAAATCTTAAGATTCCTTCATCCGCCAAAGGGCTCTGGCGGATTCGGAATGACGGAAACGCAAATTATAACCGTGTCAAGTACAGTAACCAGTAACCAGTAACGAACAACCAGCTTAATAAAAAACGCAGTTTATAACCATGCAAAGTATAGTTCATTGAAAAAACTGTGAACTGTGAACCGACAACCGTGAACGGTTACTAAATATTATATCCCATAAGGCAGAAAATAAGCAGAAAAAGGTTGACAAAATTTTTAGTTTTCGCCTTAATATTTTAATAATTGTATCAAGAAGATACAGTCTAACTTTTTATAATAACTAATTCATACTAAAAATTAAAAGCCAGGAAGGCTAATAGGCAGTAGTCTTCCCGGCTTTTTTTATTTTTTGTGCACAAAAGATTTACTATGAACTACTTTATCTGGTTTCTTCTCATACTGACAGCGGTCTTTTCATTATGGCCTGAATCCGTGAACGCAGAGGAAAGAGTCGTGACATGGGATACCAATGAGGATGGAAAGATAGACCGAATCGCCTATTTTGATCGAGCAGGAAAAATTTCCAAACTGGAGGTGGACAGTAATGGAGATGGCCGGTTCGACACCATTTACCGTTTTCAGAAAGGTCGGCTGTCTTCTTGCACCAGAGATACGGATGAAGACGGAAAGGTAAACATCTGGCAAACCTACAAGGACGATAAACCTGTTGAGAGGAAGGTGGATGATGACGGGGATGGAGTGGTAGAAGGAGTCATCTTTTATAATACAGAAGGCCTTCCTGAGGAAAGCCGTCATGACTTTGACGGGGATGGCAAAATGGACACCTTTCGCACTTATCAAAAGGGAAAGGTCGCAACACAGAAAAAGGACCAGGACCATGACGGGCGGTTTGAGGTTGTAACCCGTTTCAAAGACAGCGAGCCGTTTGAGCAGGCAAAAGATTCCAACAGGGACGGCACATATGATATTATGACCCGTTACAAAAATGGAAAACCGTTTTTCCAGGAAAAAGATACCAATTTCGATGGCAAAAAAGACTTTTTCTGTTATTTTGATACAGAGGGCTATCCCGAAAAGATCGAAGAGGATACAAGATACACCGGACGTATTGACAGAATCAGAATTTACAGAAAAGGGGAGCCTGTCAAGGTCGAATATGATGCGGATTGTGACGGATTTATGGAAACCATTTCATTTTTCAAAGAGGGGAAGATGTCACTTCAGACCCAGGATGAAAATAAAGACGGAAAACCGGATGTTAAAATATTTTTCAACCAAAAAGAAGAAAAGGAACGGGTGGAAAGTGATACCGACTTGAATGGTAATATGGATGCCTGGCAATTTTACAAAAACGGTCACCTTTTCAGAATGGAGAAAGACGAAGGGGGGAATGGGAAGGTTGACCTGAAAATTTTTTACAAAAACTGTGAAAAAGTAAAACTCATCAAGGATAATGATCATGACGGGCGGTTTGAAACGACCCAGTGGTTTGACCGGCCGAAATGGACCATGGTTATGGAAGTGGATGGAGATAATGATGGCAATGTGGATGCCTGTTTTTTTTACAAAGATGGGGTCTTAAGGCTTAAAGAGGTGGATGAAAACAGCGACAGCCGACTTGACCTGAGAGAACATTACAATAAGAACGGCAGGCTGACAAAAAGCCAAGAGGACGGCGCAAATTCCGGGCGTCTTAATATTACCTGGTTTTATAACGATTCCAAAGAGGCGGTAAGAGCAGAAGAGGACAATAACGCAGATGGCCGGGTAGATACCTGGTATTTTTATCGGAAAAATAGTGTAACAGCCATTGAAGAAGACACAAACGGCGACGGGAAGCCGGATATATGGGAAGAATATGACGATGCCGAGGCATTGATCAAGCGTAAGCGAGATCTGGATTTTGATGGAAAACCGGACGTTGAAGATAGGTCAAAATAAGGGAGGATAATATGATTGATTTTCTTGCAAAAGGTGGTGTTCTTGTGACGCCCATCCTTTTTTGTTCTGTTCTGGCCCTGGCCATTTTTCTGGAACGTGTGATCCGTTTTGCACGTATGCGTAGCCGGGGATCCGGTTTGGCGGAAAAAATCGCTCATCACTTGAAAATGGGTGAAGACCATCAGGCCTATGACCTTGCCGGTTCGAGCAATTCTCCCATGGGACGTATTCTGGCACACGCAATGGAGGTCAAAGATCAAGACCGGGAAACCCTGGAGACGGTTATCGTCCATGCCACTGATGGAGAGGTGCGAGGTCTTTCCAGGTACCTCCAAGTCCTTGCTACCGTCGCAAACATAGCCCCTTTGCTCGGCCTTTTGGGGACGGTGATCGGTATGATCAAGGCTTTTATGGTAATCCAGCAGATGGGCGGCAAAGTCAATGCCGCAGTTCTTGCCGGTGGAATCTGGGAGGCCATGTTGACCACTGCCCTGGGTCTGTCCGTGGCGCTTCCCGCCATGGTAGCCCATAGCTATCTGGTCTCCCGGGTGGACAAATATGAAGCCCGTCTTCAGGATGGATCTGTGACCTTTATCAAGGCCATTACAGGGGTAAGGGTGGGGGGTGATAAATGAAAAGGTATATTTCTCTATAAGGAAGATATTATGTTGGTTCACCGCGAAAAAAAGTCCCGTTATCAGATACAGATGCCTCTCATATCGCTGATTGATATCATTTTTTTGCTTCTGATTTATTTTCTGTTGACCACCAACTTTATGGTGGACGAAGGTATCAAGATCAAGCTGCCCCAGGCCAAGACCTCCGCGCCCCAGACAGAGCAGGAGATTACGATTTACGTAAATCGAGAGGGAAGGGCGTTTTTAGAAAATCGGGAAGTTCCTCTCGGCAATCTCTTTGAAAGGCTCAAGGAAATGATCGGCGGGCGGAAAGATAAACTGGTGGTAATCAAGGCTGATCGGTCCGTGATTCTCAATAAGGCGGTTAAGGTCATGGATGTGGCCAAGGCAGCCGGTGCCGGGAGACTCTGTTTGGCCACGGAAAAGGAATTTTGAAAACAAAACCCAACTGGCTGCTTTGCAGTCTGGTCGGTATTTCCCTCTGTATTCACCTGATAATATTCATGCATATTGCAGGTGTGTACCAGTCGGAAGTATTGACATATATTGAATTAACACTGAGGGATTTTTCAAAACCTCCTTCAAGAAATATCCCCAGGCCCCGATTCCGGCCTAAAACGCCGAAACAGCCAAAAGATATCAAACAGCTGAATATACGCAAGAGGATCATTCCGCGTTTTAAAGCGATGAAGATGGATACTGTGGAGAAGAATTTGCCGGACTCTCTTATGGAAAGTGTAAGCATGCCTATCATTCCGGATAATCCGGGAGATATGAGCGATTGCGTAACTTCCAATGACTATTTCGAGATAGTGCGGCTCAGGATAGAAAGTCACAAAAGCTATCCTAGTGCGGCCAAGACAAGACAGATTGAAGGTCGAGTGACGGTCCGTTTTGTGATTGAACTTGACGGCCATATCTCCTCGCTTAAGATTGCCAAGAGTACGCGATACAGAGCTCTGGACCAAGCGGCTCTTAACGCGGTAAAAGAGGCGTCACCATTTCCAAGACCACCTAAGAATCTATTCAAAAGGTCAATCCCATTAGAAATAACCATCATGTTTGAGCTTACATGATAATTTCCAAAACAGGCATTCGGTTAAAACTGTCCAAAACAAAAATGAAAAGCAAACAAAGAATTTGAAACAGCAAAGAATATCCAGGATAAATTGTACAAATTGGTTTTTGAAAAAGGTTTACATCAGAGTTTTTTTGTGGTACACGCACTACAGATTTTATTTTAAGTTTAGTCAAGAAGGCTAAACATCTGCGCGTAGAAAAAATAGGATAATACAAAAAAGGCCATGAAGGCTTAAGAGGAATGATTCCTTTTTAATGTCGTATGGCCTTTTTTAATTTTGAAGCCACGAAGGCCAGAAGACAGGAACCTTGGTGGCTTTTTTTATTTTGAAGAAAGGAAGATAATTATGAAAAGATTTTTGTTGTTAATCTGTTTACTTGGACTAATTTTTACCATTCCCGGCCTTGCTCTTGCTGAAGAAGAGGAGAACGAACCCGTCCACCTCGGGGAGGTGACGGTTCGGGCAGATCGGTTAGTTAAAGGTTTCAAAGAAAAGCTGCACGAACAGCCGGCAACCATTCACTCGATATCTGCTGACGAAATTGAGAAGATGGATGTCAAACGGACCCTGGATCTTATTAGAAGAATTCCGGGGGTAACGGCGGAAGATTACAATCAGCAGGGCGTCGCCGCGGCCTATTCCTTCAGAGGGTTCAGGCTTGGTCATGGAGTAGGTGCTGCCTCATATTTGGATGGCATCCCCTACAATGAGATTAACCATGTGGATGGTGATGGTTATCCTGATTACAACACCATACTCCCAGAATCTATTGAAAGGCTTGAAGTGATCAAAGGGCTTTCTTCCCCGCTCTACGGAGGCTACGCCCAAGCAGGAGTCTTGCACTACATCACGAAGGATAGGGGTGACTTCAACAAAGTTAAGCTTTCAACCGGCTCATGGAATTATCAGAGGGGGGTTGCCGAGATAGCCCGTGAATACGACCGCTTCTTCACCTATAACGCGATAAGCTTTGAACAAGGAGATGGCTACAGAGACCACAGTGAGTTTAACAGTGGAAATATCTTTTCCCGGTTCGGCTACAAACTCGATGGAGACTCGAGCGTCAGGCTTACGCTGCACTCTTACAAGACTACTTGGGATGCGCCAGGTCCTCTGTCACAGGCGGACTGGGACGCCGGCAACTTGACAAAAGCCACAACGGACGGCGGAGGAGACAAAGAGAAGAACATGGTTAGTCTCGACTATAGGCGCAAATTGAATCAAACCTCAGAGATCAGCCTGCTTGGTTATGTTTACGACAGTGACTTCACAAGGTGGGTAGGCAGCGCGAACGAAGAGAGGCACGACGAACGTAATACCTTCGGCTCACGCGCAATGTATAACCTCTCAAGTGACCTTGCAGGTTTCAAGAACGGTCTGGTGTTGGGACTGGACTACGAGTATTGTGACTCTCAGGCACGCAAATGGAATATCCAAAGCCCGGATAATAGAGTAAGGGATAGCGACAAGCTGTCCGGCGATTTCGATTTTCAGAATACCGCGTTCTACTTCCAAGAGGATTTTTGGCCGGCTTCGTTCATGAAACTGACTCTGGGTGGCCGTTACGAGATCTATGCTGGCGACTTGAAAAACAACCTAACAGGCACAAAGAGCTCCTTCTCTGAGGAAGTATTTAACCCGAAGGGGGGAATCCTTGTTACGCCATTTGAGGGGCTTGATCTGTACGGTAACATTGGCACCGGTTTTGTCCTGCCCAAGGGGTTTCGAAAATTCGAGAATTCGCAGCTCGATCCATCCGAGATAACCTCCTACGATCTGGGAGTGAGGTTCCTCCCCGTAGCGGAAATGCTGTTGCAATTGTCAGTATACCGCATCGACACTGAAGATGAAGTGATTACAGATCCGATTACCCTGGAAGAGACAAATGCTGGAGAAACAAGGAGGCAGGGAATCGAGGCTGCAGCGGAATGGTATGTGATGCCCGACCTGCTGGTTTACGTAAACGGTGCATACCAGGACGCAGAATATGTCGACTACAACACCAGCAGTGGTAATTTTAGCGGAAAGGACATAAAAAGAGTCCCTGAATGGATCGCGAAGGCGGGGTTAGAGTATTTCCCGGAGCTGGGCCTTGGAGGCAGCCTAACAGCGAAATACACAGGAGAACGGTGGCATGATAATGAAAACACAACCCGTGAGGATGATTTCTGGGTTTTCAATGCCTCAGCACGCTATGCCATGGAAAAGGTCACATTCACGCTGTTTGCCAACAATATCTTTGACAAGAAATATGCGGAATTGCAAGGTTCCTCCGGTACATACTACCCGTCCGATCCATTTAACGTGACGTTATCATGCAGCCTGGAATTCTAGACCGAAAATGCTTGAAGTGTACCAGTGTACAAGGACAGAAAATCGTGTCTTAAAGCGATACGACTTCTACAAAATGAGGGACACATGAACTTAACACGCGCGAAATTAGAGAAAGGAGAAAGGAAAATGAGAAAATTTGCAAAACGATTGGGATTTTTAGTTATATCTATGACGCTGATTTTAGGAGCAGCTTGCCACCAGGCAATTGCTCATGATTTGTGGTTGGAGGTAAGGGACTATACACCGGAAGTGGATGATGATATCACATTTACACTCGGATATGGTCATTATCTGCCAGCTCGTGAGTTTATGGACAAGAAGGATCTGGAAGAGATTTATATACTGGACCAGAAAGGAAACAAGGTAGGCATCAAATCCTATTCCGACGTGGAGTTCAAGATAGATAAACCTCTTAAGAAAAAAGGAACATACTTGATCGCGGCCAAGAAAAAAGGAGGCTTTTTTACCAAGACCACCGAAGGATACAAAAGGGGTCAAACAAAAAAGGGCCTAAAGAATGTCATCAAATGCACTTACTCGGAAAAGTGCTCTAAGGCTATTGTCAATGCTGGAAAGGCAGGCGGGAAGATCTTCTCAGAAATACTCGGCCACGACCTTGAGATCCTTCCGCTGGCAGATCCCGGAGCTTTGGCCCAGGGTGATTACCTGCCGATAAAGGTCATATTCAAGGGCAAACCGCTTTCATCCACCCACGTGTTTGCCACCTACGTGGGGTTTTCCACTGAGAAAAATACCTTTGCCTATGCAACCAAAACGAGCAAAGAGGGCATCGCAAAAATAAAGATGCTCAAATCGGGCGTTTGGCTGATAACGACATACCATATATATGCCTATCCGAATCCTAAGGAGTGCGACCAATATAAATTAACCTCCAGCTTGACCTTTGAAATCAGGTAAACAACAAGCGAAAATAGGGCAAAGGATGAAATATGCAAGTTTAGCGATTTTTGTTTCCATCATGACAGCCATCATGCCTCGTCTCATTCATGCCCACGGCGTTCAAGGCAGCGTGGAAAACGGAGGCTTGGTAGTCACGGCCCAGTATGACACCGGCGAGGCCATGAGTTACGCCAGGGTGAACATCGCGGCTCCGGCTGCCAAGCTCCCTTTTCAGTCGGGCAGGACAGATAGAAATGGTCGGTTCTGCTTTTTCCCTGACGTCCTAGGCGAGTGGAAGGTGGTAGTAGACGATGAGATAGGCCACCGGCTGGAGGTTATGGTACCTGTGAATGAGGCAATGGAATTGAAAACAGATAAAAGGCACGGGGGCAAGGCTGAATGTTCCCTTTCCAGGTGCGAAAAGGCGTTAATGGGTATCTCTATTATCTTTGGAATCTCAGGGATTTTCTTTTGGTGGAGAGGTAGGAGAAGTTATAAAAGGGATAAGGAAGAGCTTGGGAGGCGCCATAAATAAAAACGCGAAGACATTAGAAGATACCTTCGCGTTTTTCAAATCACAACCTTTCTACAAATCATGGGTATGATTTTCTGTTTCATGACCGGGATGGTCGTGTTCGTGCGGTCCGTGGTCACCATTGTGCTCGTGGCCGTGCTCATGCGTGTGAGTCATATCCTATACTGGTTCCAGATTCCCGTCATCGGCATCGTGGACGGAGATGAAGAAGTTATACTCAAAAACGGTCACTTTACACCGGGACCGACCTATATACTCATGGCAGAACCAATTTGAAAAACAAGCGCAGCCAGTACAAAGGCCAGAATTGTGTTAAACGCCTCCCCCTGCACGCTCTGCACCAACGTCCCGTAAATTTTCTCCGTCCCGTAAATTTTCTCATGGGCATAAAATCGTCTCTCGGAAAACATTTTTTCCAACTTTAACTTTTCCTTGATCAATAAGAGTATTTAACGCCTCTTTTAGTCAGTTTTTATCAACATCCAGCTTCAGCATCAATTGAAGAACCCTGCAGCAAGCTGCAGGGAATCTTCGACTGCAAGGAATGCGCTCGCTATTGCAGTTCAAGTATGTTGAATGTTTCCTGTACTCTGAATGCATTCAATATTTTTTTTGACATGTTCCCTCCTTCCAGTTATCGGGAGTCGGCCTGTCAGGGACCAGTTTAAGCAGGGCCAAACTTCTCCTCTTCCCTGATCCCCGACTACTGACCGCTGACTTCTGACTTCTGACCTCTGACTTCTGATCTCTGCCCTCTGACTTCTGAATCTCTGTAATTGTTTCCGCGATATTCAACCATGATGGTAGTGGCAAAATCATTTGTACAGAGCTCGCGTCCATAAGCGCAAAATCTGTGGATACTCTATCACGGATGAATCAATATAACGGGGAAGGGAGTATATTTCATGGTTCTTGATAGCAGGGACTTCACTCAACGAAGGATTCTTTTTCAAAGCCTTGTATAAAGCATTTTGCACAGCAAAAGCCTTTCCTGTTATGATGATTATATCAGGATTTGACTTGCCTATCTTTTTAAGGCGTTGCAGTGGGAAGACTCCTTTTTTGACTTTTGCACCCTCTGGTTTAATCAGATTGCCAACATTCGTGCACCCCATCGGTTTCAGAAAAAAGCGATCTTCGTAGCCGTTTGGAGCAAGAACCTGAATAAATGCTTTGCCTGTGCCTTTCTGAACGATGCCATTAAGTACCAGAACCTTCTTGTTCAGTTTTGTCTCAGGCATCTTGCTTTGGAATTTTTGCAGAACTCTTTTGTAGGTCCTGATTAACTCCTCGGCTTTTTCTTCACGATTTACCAGCTTGGCTGTCTGCCTGATGGCCGATTCAATCCCCTGCGAAAAATCTACGACCTGTACTTCAAACCCTTTTCCTTCCAGCAAGGGTAGAATCTTCATCGGATCCATCTCAGGCCTGTAAAGGCAGAAATTTTTGCTCTTTTCCACCATGATCTTCTTGATTCCTCGTTTCCTGGCTACTTTGGCAACAACACCTTTCTTCTTAACGGTGACGCGCTTCGGACAACCAAGATGCCTTACAGTACTCAGTTGGTTGGATGCAGCAGGCCAGGAACATCTGATGGCCATCGCTTCCGGCACAACACCGAGGTTGTAAGCAATATCCACCAATCTATCTCCAATCATGATGACCTTTATTTGCTCCTTACCTAACCGGGGTTTTGCTTGAGCAGGTGGAAGTAAAAAAAGACTCAGCGCAGTGAAAAGGAATAAACCAAGGACCAGTTTAAAAACAAAATTTTTCCTGAAAATCTTAAGCATAGTTCTTCCTCCTTAGGGTTCGCTCAAAAATAAGTTCGCAATTTTAAGTGTTGAGGCGCCCGGCCGGCAAGGCGCGAAAGCGCAGGAATATCAGGCATATTCCGAGCTTTCGCAACGCAGCCAGGCGGGATGCATCGGCGCTTAAAATGTGAAGTTATTTTTGAGCGAGCCCTTAGATACTACTCTTTCACATAATCATGTTGTAATAGTTCAGCCCATATTGTCATTTCGAACAAATGTGAGAAATCTTGTTGGTTGAAATGACAGAAAAAGCAATGGGCGTTGAACTATTACAACATATCCAGGCCGTTCCGCTCACGCCTGCCCAGTTTGCGGCAAGTTGATCTTAAAACTCTACTGTCAGCGAATGAATAAGGGCGTATGTGTTATCATCCACATTGGAACTGGCGTCGCCCTGTTTCCAGAAGTCACCGGCAGAAAGATAGCCAAATGTGGCACTGTATGTCAGGTTGTCCATAAGAGCAACCTCAACACCCAGATTATACTCTACACCATAACTATCATTCCAACCCGCATTTGTTTCATCAGCAACTGCCTTGCCAGCAGCCGCGTTAAGGGTTATATTTTCAAGTGGTGAAAAAGAAGCTGTGGCATAAAGAAGTTTGTAGCCTGCGTTTTTTATGATATTGCCATATGCACCATCAGAGTTGAGGTTACCAATGCCGGCAAGATCTCCGCCCACCTTATCATTAAAGAGAATGATGAGGGGCTGAAAGTCTACGCAGTAGCCATAAGCGGTGTTCTTTTTGTTATCGGTTGTGTCATTACCTTCAACAAAAGCGTAACCTATGCTCAGATTTGCAGGCCCTGCGTTGAAAGCGGCATTTGCATGATATGCCAACGCCTTAATGTCCTGGTCTTGCTTTGAGCTGTGATAAAAGTCTTTTTCGCCGTTTTTGTATGCAACTTCAGCCTCAAGATCAACAGGTCCAACCGAAGCAACGATATACGGGCTGTATAGCATATCTGTCTTCTTGAAGTTATTCGGCGAGGCTAGATCTGAACTGGTCATGTCCCGCAGGTACCTGACCTTGAAGCCAACCTTGTAGCCTTCACCAGCATACTTGGCGTTGACGCCATAGCAGTCCTTGTCACTGTCGGCGGTGTCTGTATCTGCATCTTGCTCTGTTTTTTTCGTATGACTGGCTGTCAACTTTAACTTTCCGAACTTCTTTACCGCCTTGATCTTGTCTTCCTCGGTCTCAGAATTGCCGAATTCAGTCCCCCACATGCCACCGCCCATGCGACCCACATAGAGATTAAACATGTCAAATTTGGCTGTGAGATACGCCTTGGTCCAGTCGATACCGGATGCCGGGTCAGGATCTCCACCCCACTTCTTGTCTTTCAGAATATCCATTGCCGTGGTTACACTTAGCTTATCCGATACCTTAAAGACCATATCAAGGCCAAGGGCCATGTCCATGTAAGCAGTAGAGGCTCCTTCTTTGTCATTCAGGTCTGTATTGTCCATATAATAACCCGCTGCCTCATAGGAACCGCTGAACTCGACGTCTAACGCCATGGCGGGTATGGCAAAGAGCATGACCGCGGCCACAGCAATAACTGTTAATTTCTTCATTTGGTTTCCTCCTCCTGATTTTTATTGATTTTACTTAATCCTCGTGCTTTTTCTTTGACATTTTTCAAGAAGACTCTTATTTAAAAAAAGAGCCCAAAAAGGCACGGAACTCTCCTTCGGGAAAATTTGCCTTTGAGGACTTACGAGGGGTCTGCGAGGGGAATGGCCGCCAAACCGATTTCCCCTTGCCGACCCTTTCACTTATTTCATATCCACTGCCTTGATCCAGATGACCGCATCTGCATTGAATTTTTCACCTTTATGTTCTTTTTCAGGGCCCACACCAAGGGCTGCAAAACCCCACCAGCCAGCTCTGGGGATGCCAAAAGAAAACTCGCCGTTTGCATTGGCTTTAATGGTCATGGTGACAAAGGCGTCCTGGGGGGCCTCAACATAATTGGACCTGGCAAAGGCGTTATAATTCATGAGTACCTCATGATTGATATATTCCACCTCAATATCGCAATCGGGAACAGGTTTGCCTTTGCTGAGAACAACTCCGCGAAATACATTGCCTGTCCACAGGGCATAGGGCTTGTCCAAAGGAACAATTTCGGTTTCCAGACCTGCGGGCTCGGCCCAGTTACCCGGAATACCTCCGACATTGACGATGGTTTTTGTGATCTGCTGCATCCAGGCTTCTTCATGCTTGTCATAGTAAGGCCCGGGAACAAAACAAAACATATGATCGCCCATGCTTCTGACTTTAACGGTCGCCTCATAGGCCCTGGCAGCATTCGCCTTTCCCGTCCAGGTAATGGGTTTCAGTTTGCCCTTCAGGTCCGTTTTCTTTACTTTCCCTTCGCCTCTCTGGGAGAGAACATAAAATGCCTTGGGAGCGGTCATTTCCATGGTGTGCTCATCAGCAAAAGGATGAGTCCAGACGATCTTAAAATTTACTGTTCCACCCTTTTCCAGCGCAATCTCAGGAGTGTACAACATTTGAAAATGCGCAAAAGCAGGAACGCTTAAAAATAATACTGCCAATCCAACAAAAATAAACATCAATTTCTTCATTGTTCTTCTCCTTATCTCATCGTTATTTGTTAATTAATTGTTCAATCCCCCAATCATGACGAACTCGTAAAAAGTCGAAAAATACCATTTCCCGTCATTCCGGCGAAAGCCGGAATCCAGTATTCTCAAGCAGTTGCAGACCCTCTGGACTCCGGTTTTCACCGGAGTGACGACTTTTTACGATTCCATCAATCATCAATCCCTCAATCTTTACCCCGTTTAATGCCTTTATTGTTTTATTTAACCGGGGCCTACCTCTCTATTCCGTTATCTCTGAACCCGGAACCTTCACGGCGTGGCCTGGACCAGCATCAAAAATAACCGTGTAATCACCTTCAGGCTTTTTAAAGGTAAACTCACTATCCTCATTCATTTTTCCTTCTATGAGGACCTTTCCGCCGGCTTCCGTAACGCTCATCTTGACACCGGCAGCCGAGGATCCATCGGAAAAGCCGCCCTCGCAGGTAATGGTTCCATCCCCGTTGTCATAGC
>JACNLL010000092.1 GCA_014381545.1 Candidatus Desulfaltia bathyphila | reverse complement strand
AGTGTCCACGATGTCATGGCACTTTTAAGTGTCTACGATGTCGTGGCACTCAACACTTAACACCTAACACTTAAATCTAAAGCTATACTTTGATAAATTAGATCCAACGACTTGATACTAAAGGAGAAATAATATGAAAAATATTAAGATTGCTTTATGGGTAATTATTATCGGGTTTATCTTTTTGCTTTTGTTTCAAAATCAGGAAGTTATTATTGCAAAACAGAGTTTTAAGTTAGACCTGATGGTTGTTGATGAATATCATACTCCGGAATTGCCCAATGGAATTATATACTTTGTATGTTTATTGACAGGCTTTTTTATCGCCGTTTTTGCCGGTATAGCAGACAGATTTAAATTCAAAAAGAATATCAGAAACCTTAAAATTGCCAATAAATTACAGCTCGAAGAAATATCGGCCCTGAAAAGCAGGCTGGAATCATTACAGGAGGTTTCTTCCGAACCTACCGAAGCTATAATAGAAAGCGCTGATATAAAAGAGCCGGAGGGATTAGGGGATTAGGGGATTAAGGGAATAATTTTGAATTCTGAATGTTGAATTTTAAATTAAAAACGATTTTTCCTTCCCGCCGTGCTCGCGCCCGCTCGCCGTGATAGCGACATGTCGCAGCAGGTCGCGGCAGGCATTCAAAATTAAAAATTAAAAACTCAAAATTATATTTAACACCTAACACATTTCGTAAATATGCTTCCTTTAAAAACAACACCTATGATAAAACAGTATCTGTCCATTAAGGGCAAATACCCCGATACAATTCTATTTTATCGGATGGGTGATTTTTATGAAATGTTTTTCGATGATGCCAAGCTCGCCTCCAGAATACTTGAAATCACCTTAACCTCCAGAAACAAGAAGGATGAATCTCCCATTCCGATGTGCGGCATACCGTTTCGGGCAGCCCAGGGTTATATTTCACGCCTGATAGAGGAGGGCTGCAAGGTTGCAATATGTGATCAGGTTGAGGACCCGTCAACTGCAAAAGGGCTTGTAAAAAGGGAGGTCGTACGCGTCATAACCCCGGGCATGATTGTTGATAATGAATTTTTAGATGAAAAATCAAATAATTATGTCCTTGCTCTGTCCAAAGATAATGATGTTGCCGGAATTTCCTATCTCGATCTTTCAACCGGGACATTTCGTCTGTCAGAATCCACAGATTTACGTTTTATCATTGATGAAATCCAGAGAGTCTCGCCAAGTGAAATTATTTTACCTGAATCATCAAAAAATGACCGGTTTTTCTCGTCAATAATGAACCTGCTGCCTGAAAAATCTGTAACTTTTTTGGATGACAATGCATTTGAATATAAAAAAGGGTATGAAAGCCTTATTGATCAATTCAAGACTATTTCCCTCAAAGGGTTTGGATGTGAAAACTTAAAGGCTGGCATAAGAGCGGCAGGCGCTTTAATATTTTATGTTCGGGAAACCCAAAAACAAAAAATTGAGCATATTAACAGTGTTGAGACATATTCATTAACCAATTACCTTATAGTTGATGATTTAACCTGCCGAAATCTTGAATTAATGACAAATATTCTATCCGGCAGTAAACAGGGGGCGCTTCTTGAAATAATAGACCGGACCATAACTTCCATGGGAGGAAGGCTGCTTAAAAGATGGATCAGATATCCCCTTATCGATGATCGTGAAATCAGGTTAAGGCTTGATGCTGTTGAAGATGCAAAGAATAATATTCAGGTTCGCAGAGATATCAGGGAGAGTTTAAAATCTGTATATGATCTCGAACGTCTTGGCAGCAAGATTTCCATGGGATATTCAAATGCAAGGGATCTTTTTGCAATAAAGCGTTCCATAAATAGTCTTCCGGATATATTTTCCAGCCTTTCATATCTTAAAGCAGAGCTTTTCAAATGGAATGAGGATGTTGATAATCTATATCAACTGGCAGATCTGATTGAAAGGGCGATTCGGGAAGATGCGCCTCCAACGATTAATGAGGGTGGTATAATCAAACCGGATTTTAATCAAGAGCTCTCCGAACTTATTGAAATCAGCCGGCAGGGCAAAAACTGGCTTGCAAAGCTGGAGGCACAGGAGAAGAAAACCACAGGAATAGCCTCCCTTAAGGTCAGGTATAATAAGATATTTGGATACTATATAGAGGTTCCCAAAGCACGCCTGGAGGCTGTTCCGGATCACTATATCCGGAAACAGACCCTGGTAAATGCCGAACGTTTTATTACCGATGAACTTAAAAAATATGAAGATGATATTTTAGGCGCACATGACAGGACTGCTTCACTTGAGTATAAAATATTTAACGATATCAGGCAGGAAGTTATAAAAAACAACATGCCTATTCAAAAGGTTGCCAAATTTTTAGCTGATCTGGACGTCCTGTGCGCTCTTGCCGAAGTTGCCGATCAAAATGGTTACAACAGACCTGAAATTACAACAGACGGGATTATTCTGATAGAAGACGGACGTCATCCGGTAGTGGAAAAGATGATTTTGGGGGAACGTTTTGTGCCGAACAGCATTAAAATGGATAATGATGAAAACCAGATACTTATTATAACCGGCCCAAATATGGCAGGAAAATCTACGATTCTTCGGCAGGTGGCGCTTCTGGTTATCATGGCGCAGATGGGCTCTTTTGTGCCCGCAAAAAAGGCTTTAATCAGCATTACAGACAGGATATTTACCAGGGTTGGAGCCCTGGATAACCTTTCTCAGGGCCAGAGTACCTTTATGATGGAGATGCAGGAAACAGCCAATATTTTAAATAATGCAACAGGGCAGAGTCTCGTTATTATGGATGAGATCGGCAGGGGCACAAGCACATTTGACGGTCTCAGCATTGCCTGGGCGGTTGCAGAATACCTGCACGACATAAGGGCCTGTGGTGTAAAAACCCTTTTTGCCACCCACTACCATGAATTGACGGAGCTCGCCAAAACAAAAAATCGGGCAAAAAATTATAATATCGAGGTAGGCGAATGGAATGATGAAATAATCTTTTTAAGAAAGCTGGTTGAAGGGGGCACGAATCGAAGTTACGGCATTCAGGTTGCCAGACTTGCCGGTATTCCGAACACAGTTATAAATCGGGCAAAAAAGATTCTTTTTAATATAGAAAACGGGGAACGCAAATTAAACGGCGCCTCTTCTTTTTCAACTGCAGACAATAACTTAAAAAAAGGACAGGTCCAGCTGAATCTATTCCGCAGACCGGAGTCTTTTGTAATAGATAAGCTGCAAAAGCTCGACACATTGAAAATGACTCCGCTTGAGGCATTGAACTATTTGAATAAATTGCAAAAAGAATTGGAGGTTAAGGATTAGGGATTAAGGGCTGGCTCACGCAAAGGCGCAAAGGCGCTAAAATAAAAAAATAATATAAAAGAAAATTATGACTGAGAATGAGATTGCTAAGATAATTGTTGATGCGGCATTTCAGGTTCATAAAAGATTGGGGCCGGGGCTTCTGGAAAGCGTGTATGAAGTTATTCTTGCACATGAATTGAAGAAGAGAGGGTTGAACGTTAAACGACAGGTGCCAGTTGCCATAGTTTATGATGATATCAAATTCGATGAGGCGTTCAGGGCAGATCTGATTGTAGAAGAGAAAGTCATTGTAGAGCTCAAGTCTGTTGAAAAAGTTAGCCGTGTACACAAAAAACAGTTGTTGACGTATCTGAGGCTGGCTGACAAAAGGTTGGGATTGTTAATTAATTTTGGAACTGAGCTAATTCGCGATGGTATTTCAAGAGTTGTCAATGGGTTATAGTTTTAAAATCTTTGCGCCTTTGCGCCTTTGCGTGAGAAGTGGGATAAAATTTGAGTAAAAAATTAACCATATTATTATATTTTCTTGTTTGCTGTATTATTGCGATTACGCAGCCGGACGTATCGTCGGCTGTTACGGCAAGAGATAAGTATATTAAGGCTGAAGCCTGTTATAACAAGCTTTGCAAAAGTCCCAAAAAACAGAAATACAGGCACAACTGGCTGAATTGTATAGAAAAATTTCAGGCTGTTTACAGGCATGATCCTTCAGGCCCGTGGGCTGCCGCAGGGCTTTATATGTCTGGAAAGCTTTATCAGAAGCTTTACAAAAGATCATATAAAAAGTCGGACAAAAAGGAGGCCATTGATTTATTTGAGCGTATTATCAAACGTTTTCCAAAAAGCAGATACAAATATAAGGCCGCTGTGGCTATACGGTCATTTTCAACAATATCCAAGGGTCAAAAAATTGCATCAATTAAAACAGAAAAGAAACAAAAAAACCTTTCCACTGTAACCGGCCTTCGATTCTGGTCCAATCCAAACTATACCAGAATTGTTATCGACGCCGACAGGGAAACTTCATACGTTCACAGACTTCTTAGAAAAGACCCTTCAATCAAAAAGCCCCAGCGTCTGTATGTTGATTTAAAAAACTCCATTTTAGGGAAAACCACGGAAAAGAGAATCCCCATTAATGACAATCTGCTCAGCGATACGCGAGCCGGCCAGCACACGCCCGACTCGGTCAGAGTGGTTGTCGATATCAAGTCGTTTAAGAACTACAAGATCTTTTCTTTGAAGAATCCATTCAGGATTGTCATAGATGTGTGGGGAAAAGACACAAGCCCAGCATATAAGACAGGCTCTAAAGTTATAATCTCAAAAAAGAATGGAAAGATTACTACAAGCGCTCTGGCAAAGCAGCTGGCTCTTGGTGTTAACAGGATTGTTATCGATCCCGGGCACGGGGGGCGTGATTATGGAGCGCCGGGCTATTTAAGAGGTGTTCATGAAAAAAATATAGTGCTTAATATCGCAAAAAAACTTGCTAAAAAAATTCGCGAAAAACTGGGTTGCGAAGTAATTATAACCCGCAATGGGGATAAATACCTTACCCTTGAGGAGCGAACGGCAATTGCAAACACAAAAAATGCAGATCTTTTTATATCCCTGCATACAAATGCCGCCAGAAACAGAAGAGCTTATGGTATTGAGACCTATTTTTTAAACCTTGCTACAGATGATGATGCCATATTGGTTGCAGCCCGTGAAAATGCCACATCAACTAAGAATATCAGCGATCTGCAAACTATTTTAAGCGATCTTATGCAAAATGCCAAGATCAATGAATCGAGCCGTCTGGCATACCATGTCCAGGAGTCTATGTATAAACATATGAAAAAGAAATACAGGAGGATAAAGAATAAAGGTGTAAAGCAAGCGCCGTTTTATGTTCTCCTTGGAGCCCAGATGCCTTCCATACTGATAGAAACATCCTTTATAAGCAATTCCAGGGAATGTAAAAGATTAATCAATTCAACATACCAGAACCATTTATGCGATGCTATAGTAAAAGGTATCAAAAGCTACATAAAGGAGACAAATCCAACCGCTTTTTAATAGGAAAGAGAATAGAGAATATGAGGAAATAGGGAATGGGGAATAATTATTAATTTTAAATGTTGAATTTTGAATTAAAATCGGACTTTTTTCCTTCATTCAAAATTAAAAATTAAAAACTCAAAATTATATTTTTTGCGCCTTTGCGTGAGGCATTTTGGGAGGTTATCATGGAATATAAAAACATTATATTCGAAGTAAAAGATGGAGTCGCTACGATCACATTCAACAGACCCGAGGTATTAAATGCCTTAAGCGATGAGCTGCTTAAAGAGCTGTCTCATGCTCTTGACGACATTGCTGAAAATGAGGATATCAGGGTGCTCATCCTTACCGGAGCTGGTGAGAAATCTTTTGTCGCAGGAGCCGATATCAAGGAAATTGCCACCTTTGATGCGCTGGATGCAAAATCGTTTGCTCAAACCGGCCAATCAACAATAAATAAATTCGAGAACTTGCCGATACCGGTTATTGCCGCAGTAAACGGCTTTGCCCTTGGAGGAGGCTGCGAGATAGCGCTTGCATGCGACTTTATCTATGCTTCTGAAAATGCCATGTTTGGCCTGCCCGAAGTTAATCTCGGGCTTATACCCGGCATGGGAGGCACACAAAGACTGCCAAGGTTGATAGGAAAAAACATGGCCAAGGAAATGATATTTACCGGAAAGATGATTTCAGCGGCCGAAGCCGAAAAAATCGGAATTGTTAACAGGGTCTGTTCTCAAGAATTGCTTATGGAGGAAACCGTCAAGGTTGTCGGAACCATTGCTTCAAAGGGGAAGGTCTCTATCCGTGCCGCAAAGCAGGCTATTGACATAGGAGCAAATGTTGATCTTCATTCAGGCTGCAATATTGAAATTGATGCATTTGCTTTATGCATGGCCAGCGAGGACGCTAAAGAGGGAATGACCGCTTTTATTGAAAAGAGAGCGGCGAATTTCAAGGGGAGTCTTAATTGAAATTTTATTTTTTCTTGACACTTTACACAAAACCATGGGTAGATGAAACAAAATGGAACTCATGGTTTTTAAAAAGGCTGTGAGTTTTACTCGCAGCCTTTTTTATTGTTTGAAAGGAGTGTTGGAATGATTCTCGATATCGGATTTGAAACCATGCCAAGGGAAGATCTGGAGGCAATCGTACTGCGACGGCTCAAGGCCACCATTGATCGTGTCTATGCAAATATTCCTTTTTACAGGAAAAAGTTTGAAGAAAATCATATCACGCCCAATGATATCAAGTCGTTAGAAGATTTAAAACAAATTCCTTTCACTGCAAAAGAGGATTTGCGCGATAATTATCCCTTTGGAATGTTTGCGGTCCCCATGGATAATGTGGTTCGTATTCATGCCTCTTCCGGGACCACCGGAAAGCCCACCGTTGTGGGGTATACGGCTCGGGATATTAATACCTGGGCTGAGCTTATGGCCCGTTCCCTTGCCGCAGGCGGGGCAACTCGCGGAGACATAATTCACAATGCATACGGTTATGGGCTTTTTACAGGAGGATTAGGCATCCACTACGGTGCGGAGAAACTTGGCGCTTCTGTTATTCCGGTATCCGGAGGAAATTCAAAGAGACAGGTTGTGATCATGAAGGATTTTGGCCCCACCATATTGACGGCAACACCTTCTTACACTCTTTATCTCGCAGAGGTGGCAGAAAAAATGGGTGTTTCTTTTCATGATTTAAAATTCAAATTCGGAATATTCGGCGCTGAACCATGGTCGGAAAATATGAGGCAGGAAATAGAACAGAAGCTGAATATAACAGCGGTAGACATTTACGGCTTGAGCGAGGTTATGGGCCCGGGGGTTGCAATTGAATGTCATGAAGCGAAAAAAGGTCTTCACATCTTTGAGGATCACTTTATTCCTGAAATTATTGATCCCGGAACCGGAGAAGTCCTTCCTTATGGTGAGACCGGCGAACTTGTTTTTACAACCATAACCAAGGAAGCTTTCCCGGTCATACGGTATAGAACTCGTGACATAACCTCACTCAATCCGGAGCCGTGTATCTGCGGCCGTACACATATCCGTATGAACAGAGTCAGCGGACGCACGGATGATATGCTCATTATTCGCGGTGTAAACGTATTTCCGTCACAAATCGAAAGTGTTCTCATGGGAATAGATGAAGTCGAGCCTCATTATCAGCTTGTTGTTGACAGAAAAGGCAAACTGGACACTCTCACGGTTCTCGTAGAGGTGGAAGAACGTCTTTTTTCTGATGAGGTAAAAGTCCTGCAGAACCTGGAAAGAAAAATTTCAAAGAATATAAAAGAATATCTTGGAGTTTCAGCCAAAGTAAAGCTTGTGGAACCTAAGGCAATTGCCAGAAGCCAGGGAAAAGCTGTGCGGGTGATCGATAATCGAAAGATATAGGGAGAAAGGAGGCAAGATATGCGGGCGGAACAAATTTCAGTATTTCTGGAAAACAAGGCTGGACGTTTGGCTGAAGTTGCGGCTATTCTTGCAGAAGCGGATGTGAATATCAGGGCGCTGGCCCTGGCAGATACATCCGATTTTGGCGTGTTGCGACTGATAGTAAATGACAATCAAAAGGCCATACAAGCATTAAAAAACCGTGGTTTTACCGTGAGCAAAACCGATGTTGTGGCAGTAGAAGTGGAAGACAGGCCCGGAGGTCTGAATAGAATACTCGATATTT
>JACNLL010000046.1 GCA_014381545.1 Candidatus Desulfaltia bathyphila | reverse complement strand
ATTTGTATACGAGTTTCTAAAAACCGATGTAGAGGATATTCGAAAGTTTAGAAAAATCATAATTCAACAATATGGTCTGATTTAATCGTGGTGAAATCAAGAAACATTTGCAGATTCAAAATGAATACTCAAAAAATAGCTATGACTGTACCATCCGACCTTCTGGATATAATTGACAAAACCACAGCGCAGCGCAGTATATCAAGGAGCAAACTTATATCCCTACGAAACAAACCAGATAAACCAGATAATTTTTCTTGACTAAACAAACTGTTCAATATAAGAATCCTGTTCAAAATTGAACAGTATTGAGACCTTTGAAAAATGTTCGACTAAAATTGATTTTTTCTTCATTCAAAATTAAAAACTCAGAATTCAAAATTATACAACAATCATCCCATGCTCCTTTCAGAAAAGCACTTTCAAATATTAGAGACCCTGGGCGGGCAGGAGATTTCAACTCAGCGCCAATTAGCGCAGTTTACAGGAATCAGCCTGGGCCAGATCAATTATGTCCTGAAGCAGTTTCTGTCAAAAGGTCTTGTCAAAATCGGCAATTTTCGTAAAAATCCCCACAAGATAGGTTATGCTTACATTTTAACCCCAAAAGGGATTGAGGCAAAATCAAAGTTGGCGGCACGTTTTATAATATCCAAACTTAGAGAGTACAGCAACATCCGTAATAAGCTGGCAGAAAGATTAATTGCCATTGCAAAAAACGGCCGTAATCGCATTATTTTTATCGGGCCCGAAATAGTAAAAGAATTTATTGATTCCATAATATATGAAAAAGCTTTAGCGCTGGTTCTGGTGGCTCACTGCGAAGACTGGCAGGATATCAAACAATATGATGATAACTCCTTTGATCTTGTTGTTGAATTTAACGCAAATCAAGACGCAAAGACAGCAAAACTCAATGGAATTTCTTCTGACAGAGTAATTTCTCTCTGGTAATTTTTAAGATATAGCCCGCCATGTCATTGCAAGGAGCAAGTGAGCCTTTAGCCTAGTTTTTGTCATTGCGAGGAGCAAGTGAGCCTTTAGCCTAGTTTTTGTCATTGCGAGGAGCAGGGCGACGCGGCAATCTTATTGCAACATTTGCAACATATTTGCAATAAAATTAGCTAATTAAACAACCTTTTTAATGTAATTCAAGAGGCGGAGCTGTCTCAAAAGGGCGTTTTGCAAAGGTTTCATTTTGCAAAGGTTTCATAGTGGAATAGTGGCAACGTCCCTATGCCCCCCTACAGGAGATAAAAGGAGGTTAAGCAGATGCCTGCTCGACAAAACATCACTCTTGAAAACATTTATAAAATGGTAGTTGATTTAAAGCGCGACGTAGCGCTGATAAAGAAAAGTTTTATGGAAGAGCCTGAGTTGCGTGATGAATTTATTTTACGGATGAGAGACATTGATCTCGAAAAAGCGATCATAGTTGAAGACTTCGGCAGAAGATATGGATTAAATGTATAAACTTGCGATCAAGGAAAATCTTGACAGGAAATTTAAATGACACTATGTGTAATAGATTAGAAGAAAACATAAGAGCCTATTTTAAAAGCAAAAAAGAAGTAATAGCGGTCTATCTATTTGGTTCATATGCTGTGGGTAAGGAACGTCATTTGAGTGACATAGATATTGGTATACTTCTTTATAGTAGAGATCGAGACTTTGACTGTGAAAAAAGAAACGATTATATGGTAGAGCTATCTCGAATTTTAAGAAAAGATATTCATCCTGTGATATTGAATTCAGCGAGTGAAGAGCTCTTGAGGCAAATATTTTTGAAGGGAAAATGCATCCAGGTTAACGATTCAAGGAAACTGGCTGAGTATAAAATGGTTATGTACACCAGGATAGCAGAGTTTGCTTACTATCGAAATCGAGTGCAATCAGGATTGATCAGAAAGATCATGGAGGGGTAAAACGTTGGTTGATAGTGATCTCATTTTGGCAAAAGCCGGTTCTGTGCAAAGACACTTAAACCGGGTGATAGAAAAGCGGAATACCGATATACAGATATTCTTCAAAGACATCGACCGCCAGGAGAGTATATTATTTAATCTCCAAATGGCTATTCAAAATTGCATTGATATTGCGGCACATATCATAAGTGAGGAGGGCTTCGGGGTGCCGGGTAGCACCAACGAGATGTTTTACCTTTTGGAAGAAAATGGATATGTGGGCCCCGAACTTACAGAAAAAATGGTTAAGGCGGTCGGTTTTAGAAACCTTATTGTGCATGAATATGGCAAAGTCGAATTGCAACATGTATTCGAAATAGCGCAAAACAATATCGAAGACCTTAATGAATATCTGAGATCGATTTTTAAGAAATTGGGTATAGCAGATTGAATTCGAGTTAGCGTTGAAATGTTCCAACTCAACTTTCCTTTGCCAATGAAAAAGAACACCTTAATGCACTAATCAAGATTTATCCTGCCTGTCGAAGCGAAGCGTAGATCCTGCTATCGGGGCCCCGTAGCTCCGGCAGATGGTGCCGGGGTCTAAATAAAATAAAAAAATGAGAAACTTATAATCTGAAGGATGTCCCGTAAACCGCTGCCAGAGAAAACTTTTATAATCGAACTTATTGAAAATGTTTTATCTGACGAGGAGTGGGTAACCCTCGTTGATGCCCTTAAGGCGATTTGCAACAAAGTTTGCTGGAAACCCGGTAAAGATATTGCTCATCTCAAAAAACGCCGGCGTATGAAACACCTGTCTGGCACTTTGGCGGACTATGAACAAGTTATTTATGATATTGTGAGAAATGTAGGGAATATTGTGTATCTCTATGATTTCATGGGAACCCATTATTATGCTGTGCGGGGATTTGCGGCAAACAATGAGTGGCTTGTTATTTTTGGATGGGGCGGGCTTATGGAAACCGCTTTCCCGCCTCAAAATATAGATGAGTATCTGGAACGTCGCGGCTTTATTTTTTTGGGGCGTGTAAAGGAGATTTTGCAATGGACAAAAAAAGTAAAGATTTGATGGATTTTATTTCCGGGGCTATTGATCACTTAGATGTGAGCGGCTTTGAAGCGCTTGAAATTCTGGATGTTCGTAGTCGTCTTGCATCAAGGGAGCCTCTTCTTGATGAGCCGGACAGGGCGCGTCTGGAAGGATTGGATCGCCAGTTGCTGCAAATGGCAGATTCTCTAATAGAATGTATCTCAGAAGTTGCGAATCTTGCAGAGATGCGGAGAAGGGCGCATGTTCTTCCATCTCATTGGTGGTGGTATCTCGATGGGATTGCTTCTGACAAACGCAAGGTTGCCACGGGATAGCAGCACGAAGAATAGGTAGGATTAGAGGATTAAGGAAATAGGAGATAAAGCCCAAGATATTTAATGTCAAAGCCTAAATGTCAAATAAATGCCTGCCCCCGTAGCCATAAGCACCGGCTGACCTGGGAACGAATGCAGTGTCTGATTGCCAAGTGGATTCCTACGGCACGTGTATGCCACCCCTATCCCTTAAAGCGCTTTGGCGTCATTACCTGAGGCAGGAGCCCTGTGCGTTAGTAGCGCACGTCGGGATCTGTGTGAGGGGGGGGGTGCGAGGCAACTCGCATTCCTACCGCGACCCACAATGCGTGTGTGCGACTCGTTGACAAAAAAGATGATTTGTATAATATAACACCAATATTATTCTTTCATAATTTAAGGAGAGGGAACTATGAAAGGTATGAAAGCAAAGAGAATAAGATTTAAGATTGGTAGTTTATGGGAAAGCCCGGCGCTACATATATTATTAACCAAAGAAAACGATGTAATCGTTGCCCGCTGTTTGGATTTTACAGTTTCTTCCCATGGTAAAGATGAGAAAGCCGCTTTAAAAGCATTAGCTGATTCTATAAAGGAATATGTTTTGACTGCGGTAGAAAACGATGCGATCAATACAATTTTTGACCCGGCTCATGACCACATCAAGTCGCATAGCAAAAAGACGCTCATTTTGTCATATGCACTTGATGATCTGATAGAAAAATTTGATTTACCTGCAGACGTTTTTGATTGATATATACTAAAAATATATATTAATGGTGGAGGGTAACAATGAAAACAGCAAAATTGTTTAAAAACGGGCAAAGCCAAGCCGTTAGATTGCCAAAGGAATTTAGAATGAAGGGTAGCGAAGTGTATATCAAAAAACAAGGCGAAGTGATTATCTTATTGCCTAAAGAAAAGTCATGGAATACTCTTTTTGACAGTCTGAAACATTTCGCGAAAGATTTTAAAATCGAGCGAAATCAACCCCTAAAAAATCAAAAACGAGAGCCAATGTTCAAATGAAATACCTCCTGGACACAAATATTTGCATATACGTTATAAATGAAAAGCCAGAAAAGGTATTGAGAAAATTTGAACAATATCCTGTTTCTGAATTTGGGATTTCTTCAATAACACACGCAGAGTTACAGTATGGAGTTGAGAAAAGCAAAAATAAAAATATAAATCAAAATGCCCTCGATGAGTTCCTGTTGCCGCTAACGATTCTTCCTTTTCATGGCAAAAGCTTGGTTACATGCTATGGGGAAATAAGGGCATTGCTGGAATCCAAAGGTAAAACAATCGGCCCACTTGATACGCTAATCGCTGCCCATGCTTTGGGTCTGAATTTAACGATTATTTCAAACAACATCAAAGAATTTTCGAGAATTCCAAACCTCAAATGTGAAAACTGGATATGATCATTCAAGTTGAGGCCAGAATCTTTCCAGTGTTTCCCGCATTCAAATTTTTCGATAAATTTAGCAAGAGACAGTCAGAAGGCTCTGAGGATGTCCCCCATCACAAGTACCTTTCGTATAAAGTAGCTGGTACCGAAGAACCTTCAATCGTCTCCCGTCCTGCCCGCCTCTGGAGGGTCCAATAAAAAAGAGCTATGCCACGCCAAGCCAGACTTGATGCTACCGGTGTCCTGCAACACGTAATGCTTGCCTTGTGAAATTCCGAAGGACAGCGAAGCGTATTTAACTGGGGCCCGGGGGATCGAACGCCGAAAAATATTTTGGGACGATAAAGACCGCAAAGTGCCAGAAGTCGGAGATCGGGAATCAGAGGTCAGAAAACTATCAAGGATAGTACCAGGTCTATGATAATAAATTCAGCCAAAGAGCTTAAGGTATACAAAGCTGCCTATAAACTGGCCATGGAGATATTTGAAATCAGCAAAACATGGCCCCTTGAAGAAAGATATTCTCTGACAGATCAAATTAGGAGATCATCACGGTCAGTATGCAGTAATTTGCGAGAGGCTTGGGCAAAGAGAAGATACGAAGCCCATTTCATCAGCAAGCTCACTGATTCAGATGGAGAAAACAGCGAAACTGATACATGGTTAGATTTCGCCAGAGACTGTGGATATCTGAGCATAGCGAATCATAATCGTTTAACAGAAAAATGCAGATCAGCGGGCAAAATGCTCGGCTCTATGCTAAAAAATCCCGAATCATTCATTCTGAGGCTCTGACATCTGATCTCCGACCTCTGTCTTTTGCTCTTGCCCTTCTGACCTCCGACCTCTGACTTCTGACCTCTGATCTCTGAACTGATTCGCTATATCCATCTCAACCCGCACAGAGCAAAGATTGTCGCGGATTTGAAAGCACTGGATAAATACCCGTGGACAGGTCATAGCGCTATCCTTGGCTGGCGCAAAAACCCCCTTATTCCAAAATTAGAAAATGAATTGATAAAAAGGGTAAGTAAAGACAGAAACATAGACATCAAAGATTTGATATCATTTAAGCGCAAAAAGGATATCAGCAATACCAGGGCAATCATCAGCTATTTGGCGGCGATAGAGTTAAGGCATAGCGGAGCAAAAATAGCTTCAGAGCTAAGGCTGAGTGAGAAAAGTGTTAGCAGGTGCATAGAGAGAGGGAAAAAAATTGCTCTTGTGCCGTTAAATCCGGTTTTGCATTTATTTAACTGGTATGACAATGATAAAGAACTGTTAGAGTATCTGCAATAAGGTCAGAAGGTAACAACGTCCCCCATTATTCTCAAGAGGAGGCAGTTATGAAACAAGATATCATTTTGAAAAAACTTGCAGAACATCGGAATGAATTGGAATCACGTTTTGGCGTGGCATCATTATCGCTTTTTGGTTCTGTAGCCCGCGATGAGGCTGCGGCAGAAAGCGACGTTGATATTCTGGTAACTTTTGTGCAAACTCCTGGGATATTTGGTTTCCTTGAGTTGAAAGAATATTTGGAAAACCTCCTACAATGTTCTGTTGATCTCGTTACCAGGAATGCCCTAAAAAAACAGTTTCGTGAACAGATTCTTCAGGAGGCGCTTCATGCCGTCTAGAAGTTGGCAGTTTCGAATAGATGATATTGTTGAAGCTATTAACAAAATCGAGCGCTATACCTATGGTATCGATTTTGCGTCATGGCAAAATGATGAAAAGACGGTAGATGCTGTTATCCGCAATCTTGAAGTGATTGGGGAAGCCTCTTCTCATCTGCCTATAGAAATCCAAGAACAATACGAGGATGTACCTTGGGGAATGATGAAGGGGATTCGTAATATTTTAGCCCATGAGTATTTTGGTGTTGACCTTGAAATTGTCTGGAAAACTGTTAAGGAGGACCTGCCGATTCTAAAGAAACGGCTATTGTAAATTTTTAACCTTATGCGTGCTTTAAAATTTAAAAAAGGATAGAAACGCATAAAATCATGGACATCCCCCTGGACGTCCCAAAGTTACCAGCGTCCCCCTTGGTTCACTCGCGGGGAACCCTTGCACTACTTAAAATAGGAGGTTAACTCGTTATGAAAACTGCAACTTTTGATGAAGCTTTGGACATCATAGAATCTTTTCCAGAAGATCAAAGAGAGTCCATTGTCGAAATTGTCAAACGTCGCTTGACAGAGGAACGAAGAGAACAGCTTGCGCAAACTATTAAGGAAGCGCGGGAAGAATATGCCCGCGGTGAAGTCAGGCGGGGCACAGTGGATGACCTTATTCGAGAGATTGCCCAATGAGAGCACTCAGCTGGAGTAATGCGTTTACAAGATCTTTCAAAAGGTGGATGCGAAAACGGCCGGACCTGGATAATGATATAGCCGAAGCGTTAAGGCTTTTGGTTGTGAATCCATTTGCGCCTCAACTTGAGACCCACAAGCTTAAGGGGAAACTTTCAGGCTCATGGGCATGCAGCGCGGGGTACGATCTGCGTATTGTATTAGCAATAGGAACCCATGATGAGGTTTATTAAATGGAATATCTTTTATAAGGTCAGAAGGTAACAACGTAGTCCGTCCCCGGGGATTTAAAGTTTAAGTTTATAAACTAACTAAACTACCAAGGTCCCCTATTAACTACATTGTCCTGTTAAACTTGCAGCGGCGAAGCTTCAGGCGAAGCCTTGTCCTGCCTGCCCCGCCTGCCCCGCCTGCCCCGTAGCTCCGGGAGATGGTATTGTGGTAGCTCTGGTAGATGGTAGTGGGGTTAATCCTGTCAGAAACATATCTCTTGCGGAGAAAACTATCGAAGATGTCTTGCTCCATTTTGGAGACACCCTTAAAGTAGCCCGTAGGAGATACCGTCAATTCGTCAAGAATGGAGTGGATCAAGGCAAACGCCCTGAATTCCAGGGAGGTGGCCTAGTGAGAGCTTTGTACAACCCTCATTTTGGGTCAATTCTGGTCATTGCGAGGAGCAAAGCGACGTGGCAATCTTGTGGCTTATCAATGTGTTATGAGATTGCTTCGCTCGCGCAGCGCAGGCGCTCTCGCCGTGATAGCGACACGTCGCAGCAGGTGCGCCGCGTGTCGCTCGCAATGACAATACTGGGGTTATGCAAAGGTCTCTTAGTGCGACCCGCCTGCCATGCGAGTTTTGGAAGTATATCGAGAGAGCGGGGTAAAGGCACGAGCGGGCAGGAGTGCGGGCGATAACAAGGCTGGTCTTCTTGGTCGAAGAAAAGAGGAGCGCGAGAAGGGTGATGCAAGAATTTTGGGCAGTGGTGATTTTGTTGTTCAGGCATTGAAAGGGGCAAACGAACTTCACGAGCGAAGCATTAAGTCCCGGATTCGGATTTCTTTAACTGAATTGATAAAAAGGGTAAGTAAAGACAGAAACATAGACATCAAAGATTTGATA
>JACNLL010000075.1 GCA_014381545.1 Candidatus Desulfaltia bathyphila | reverse complement strand
CTGAGTCGCACTGTATGTATATTTTTTCACTCTATCTTTCCTCCCCCAAAAAAAATTTTTATAAATTAAAATATTATATTGTGTCAAGGATAAAAATCAGGCTGTGCAGACAGCACATAAAGTGGATCAAAATATTTGTTTAGCCTGCAGGGATCACACGTTGCGATCTTGAGACCTGTGGTTAATCCGCTTTTAGCGGGAAGCATTTTTCAAAGGTCTCACCTTGCTACGTTCCTGTTTTGCAGAAATTGTTTTTCGGGGCGAGGTTTTTATTAATTTTAAACTGGCGTTTAACCATATCGGCAAGTGTTAAGGAACCAAGCGTATTGTTTATTGTATCTTGTATCTCTTTCCATAGCTCATGGGTAACACACTTCTCAGCTCGATCACATGTCTCAGGATTATCAACACAATCTACCGGAAACATGGATCCCTCCAGAGCATCGATAATATCACGCAGCTTAATCTGATCAGCATCTTTGCTGAGCGTATATCCTCCTCCAGCTCCACGAACACTCATGATGAGGCCGGCCAGTTTCAATAGTGGAATTAGTTGTTCCATGTATTTAACGGAAATATCCTGGCGTCGGGCCAAACTTTTTACGGAAACAGGGCCTTTTTCATAATTTATAGCTATATCCAACATAGCCCTGGTGCCATAGCGCGATTTAGTTGACAGCCTCATTTATTAGATTTACCCTCTTGCTTCTTTTTTTGAGAAAAGCGATCTCAGGCGGATTAACCACAGGAATTTGAACTGCAAAAGCATATAAATTTAAAAATAACAAGCTTTGTGGCTTCTTGTCAAGGTTAACAATATGCGGTTTAAATCACTTTTTTCTGGGATGGCACTCACCGCATGTAAGCGGACCTTTACCTTCCTTTTCATGGCACTCCTTGCAATTAGCGTGAAATGCTCTCATCGCAGGCTGCTTTTTGCCGTCTGCCTTAAGTCTATGGCATGCGGTGCAGTCGGATTCTTCAGACTCATCCCAGACGTTTTCGCCATCTTTGTATATATGATGACATTCCAGGCAGTCGATCCCTGCTTCATCAGCATGAAGTGCATGCGGGAAAAGAGCTACAGGCCTTTCACGCTCCACAAAGATATCATGTTTCAGGCTTTTTATGTCATCCTGAGCATATACAGCGCCGATGATAAAAAGAGACGCCAAACCCGCTATAGCTACATATAATGCTATCCTATTTTTTTTCATTCCAATCCGCCTCAAATTTTTTATTGTCATGTATAATAATTATTCTTCTTTTGGTTTTAAATGATCCGGCACAATCACCATCTCTAGAAGAATAGGTTTCAGGAAACTCCACTTGATTCCAATTTTGTAAACTTCTTCCAGGTCCCTGATTGCATCCCAGCAATTATGGCACGCGGAAACCACAAATTTTGCTCCGGTGGCCAGAATCTGCTCACGTTTGACTTTCAAGCCTATGTTTCTTTCTTCTCTATAACGTCCAATACCGTTCATGCCGCCACCGCCGCCGCAGCAAAAATTGTGTTCACGGTTTGGGCTCATTTCACGGAAATCTTCTGCTATATACGACATGATTTTTCTTGTAACATCAGTCAAGCCATGATTTCTAACATAGTTGCACGGATCCTGAAGCGTGACAGGTTCTTTGATTTTTTTGGCTGGATCCAGCTTAAGCTTTCCTGTTTCCAGCGCCTCCAATACCCACTCAACGTAATGAAGCCCCGGGGCAGGTGGCTCACCGCTTTTTCGTCCAGCCCAATAAGGCCCTTCAGTAATAGTTGCACGGTGCTGATGGCCACATTCTGTGCCAACATATCTCTTTACTTTTAGCCTTTCCATTGCCGCATAGACACCTTCTACCTGCTGTTTGCAACATGCCCAGTCACCGGCAAACATAGCCAAACTTGTTCCTTCCCAGCCTTTGCTGGGGACTGTCCAGCTCTCACCGGCCAGATGGAACAAAATTGCAGCCTCTGCAAGATCCTGTGGATAATGTTTTGGTTCACGGGCATTTACTACGTACATAATATCCGCCCCCACTTTATCAACAGGAATTTCAAGGCCGGGATAATATTCCTCGTTTTCTTCCGCCATCCACTCACAGGTTTCAACATAGTCTTCTACAGTAACATCCATCTGTGCGTTATATAGCCAATGCATACATGATCCGATTTTCATCTCATGCGGCACAAAACCCTGCGAAAAGCACAGACCTCTCAAGTAGCCGAACATGACACCCATATCAATGCCATGAGGACAATACATCCCGCAACGATTACAACAGGTGCATTTGCCCCATGCTGTATCCATACAATTTATCATGAATTTCGTGTCTACATTTCCCTTTCTTTTTACCAGCTCGCCAAGTGTGGATTTTATTTTATAAGATGGTATCTGCTTTGGATCATTATCGTTTGCAAGATAAAAGAAACAGCTGTCAGCGCACAAACTGCAATGAGCGCAAATTTCAAGCCAGGTACGAAGGCGGGATTTACATGTAGCATCTAAGGTTTTCTTTAAGGCCGCTGTGTCAACGGGAAATACTTCCATCTCCTTATAATACCTTGCGCCCTTGTCTCCCAATAAAAGATCGAGTTCCTTTTTGGTCTTTACAGCTTTTCTGGTGACAAGAGGTGGTAAGTCCTGGTTTTTTGCTTCTTGTGCCATATTTATTTCTCCATTAATAAAATTATTATTAACATTTCGTTAAAGAACCACTGTTACCAAGCGATTCCTCTGCCTTTCGTGCCTCCTCTTTTTATTCCATAGTCCATTCCGAGTTGGATTCTGGAACAAAAGGAAAGAACAAAATGCGAAAGTTTTGTAAAAGGAATTGCTATAAGCATAATTTCGCCGCAGAGGATATGTATGATTAACCAGAATTTGTATCCTGCCCCCAATTCCCATTGATGATAGGCAATATAACCTGTAATAAAAGGAGCTAACGCAATAGCCAGAACAATATAATCCGACGCAGTTGTTAAAATTTTGACATTGGGGTCAGTCAGGCGACGAATTAAAAAGAAGATTCCCGCTGCAATTACTGCTAAAGTCATATAATCTGCTACCTTGTCGGGTAAGGTAACCCAGCTTATGTTCCACGATTCTTCTATCAGCACCACATGAGCCATCAGAAAGATCGGAGTTAGGACAAGGCATATATGGAAAAGATAGGTTACAGCCATAAAAACGGGATGGTTTGCGGTTGTGCGATTTAGTGGCAGCAGCCAATGAAAAAGAGATCTTGCAGCGCCCTTAATGCCGGCGCCAAGCTTTTCAGAATAGGCCACTCTATCGAGTTGCCAATCAAGACCTTTTACATACCAAACAATTCTGATTATAATCCCGACAAAAAAGATAGCAAATGAAATTAAGGCTAATGGCCCACTTACAAATTCATACATAGCTCCCCCCTTAATAGAAAAAACTAAACTATTTGTACCTTGTCCATTTTTTTAAAAGACCTACTTATTAGATAGGAATACTTACTTATTTATTTGATAATGGAAAGCCATGTCAAGCAAATTTTTCATTTATCCATTATTCTGTGAGAAAATTTGGAGCTATCCTCGACATCGACAAATTAGACAAATGCAGGCAAGGGTTTAAAGCGAGCCTGTTATGATTTGACACTAACTGGTTGAGGCTTTAAGATGATTTTAAGACAAGTTCACGAAGATATGTTAAAAAATAATCCGAACATAAAAATTCTTGACTCCATAATATAAATAGTTTAAAAATATAAAATATAGTTTAGGCGCTCATCTTGAGCTTAATAGGGAACCATGTGTAAATCATGGACGGGCCCGCCGCTGTAATCCCACCCTTTTTTAGAGAGGGGACCTTTTTAGCATTTATATGCCACTGTTCTGGTAAAACGGATGGGAAGGCCGCTAAAGAGGCGGGAGAGTCAGAAAACCTGCCTGAGCGTACGGAAAAACTTTTAAAAGGCATTTGTTAGTTGGCTTTTTAAATGTTTTTAAAGGCATAGCTTTCGTGGACCGAAGCATGTCGGAAGATCAGAGGATAAAAAAGGGATATCCCCGGATCGATTTAATATCGGTTCGGGGATTTTTTTTGGAATTTGTCAGATTAAGGAAGCCGGTCAGATGCCGGCGCTGCCCCGCAACTGTGGGCGGAACGAAATCCACATAAAAGAGTGATTAGTTGACAGTGACCAGTAAAAAAACTGGCGCTGCGACTAACACTGGCCACTGGATTAAATAGTTGTTTCCTGACCACTAAACACTGGTCACCGACAACTGCTTTTCCGGGAAGGCGTGGAGAGTAGGAATTGCCGCAAGCCAGGAGACTTATCTGACGGATAAAACAATAATTCTAACCGAGGGGAAAGGAGAAATTAAAAATGAAGAAGTTGTTAAATTGTGTGGCAGTATTATTAGTATTTATGTTTTTGAGCTTACCTGTGCCGATTTTTGCGCAGGAAGAGGGGGATGTTGTAACAATGGAAGAAACAGTGGTAACGGCAAGCAGGTTGGAAGAGTCTTTAAAATATTCACCCGATTCCGTGACCATTGTTACCGGGGAGGAGATTCAAAAAAAAGGAAAGAAAACTGTCATAGATGTGCTCAGGGATGTTCCAGGTGTTTTTGTTAAGCAGAATGGATCACCTGGTGGCTCTTCGTCAATTTATACACGCGGGACAAATAATGCCCACACCCTGATTATGATTGACGGCGTGCGCGTGGGCGATCCTATGGCTACTGATGGAAAAATGAGCATTGCCGATCTATCCACGGACAATATCGAAAGGATCGAGATTGTCCGCGGAGCGCAGAGCGTTTTATATGGATCTGATGCCATTGGCGGTGTTATCAATATAATTACCAAAAAAGGCGAAGGAAAACCGAAGTTTTATCTGTCTTCCGAAGGGGGTTCCTTTGAGACATTCAGGGAAAGAGCAGGTGTCAGCGGGTCGAATGATAAGGTTAATTATGCTGCGTCTGTATCACGTCTGGATGTCAAACGCGTGTCAAGGGCGGATGAAGATCTGGGGAATATCGAAAGGGATTATTATAACGACACAAATATCTCCGCCCGGGTTGATGGTCGGATCAGTGAAACAGTTGGAGTGGGTTTTTCAGTACGCCATTCCGAATCGGCTATGGATTATGATGACTCAGGGACTGATGCCGACAAGGTTCAGGATACGGATATTACCAGTATTTCTACAAATTTTAATCAGGATATTTTTGATTGGTGGCAGCATATCATCAAGTTTGGCATCACGGAAACAAAAAGAGAATATACAAAAAACAATGGTGTTTTTGATGGAACATATAACGGAACAATAAAACTGGCGTCCTGGCAGCACAATTTCTTTATTGGTGAGATAGATACCATCACCGCAGGATTTGATTATCAGGAAGAAAACGGGGACAGTCAGAGTCCGTGGGGTAACATCACAAACAAGAGTGTCAACACCAAGAGTTTCTTTGTACAGAACAAACTGACCCCGTTTAAGGCTCTTTCTTTTACCCTTGGCGCCCGCCACGATGACCACCAGACTTTTGGAGGAGAGGACACGTATAAGGGGGCGCTGGCCTATCTCTATGAGAAAACAGGAACCAAGGTAAGGGGAAGCTATGGCACAGGTTTTCGTGCCCCTTCGCTTTATCAACTTTATTCAAGCTATGGGGATCCTAATCTAAAACCTGAAGAGAGTAAAGGTTATGATGCAGGGATAGACCAGGAGCTGTTCGATAAAAAGGTATTGCTGTCTGCAACCTACTTCCATACCAAGATTGATGATTTGATTGATTATAACAGTAGTACCAGCAAATATTATAATGTTGGTAAGGTCAAAACTGAGGGCTGGGAAACCGGTTTTTCTGTTAAGCCCGTTACGTGGTTGAGTTTCAATGCCCACTATACCTATACTGAGGCAAAAAACGAGGATGAAACGGATGCAAATAACGGCAAGTATTTGAGATACCGGACGCAGCACACAGGAGGCGCCTCACTGAACATAAAACCGCTGGAAAAGCTGAATGTTAACCTCAACGCGCAATATGTGGGAAAAAGATATCGTGAGAAAGACAACAGCGAATCAATGCCGGCTTATACACTCTATAATCTTGTTGCTTCCTATGATGTAATGGAATGGCTTAAGATTTTCGGAAGGGTGGAAAATCTAACCGACAAGAAGTATCAATCGATTTATAAATATGGCGAACCTGGTATCGGTTTTTATGGTGGAGTCAAGGTAACTTTTTAAGCCGCACGGGAAGGGCTCAAAGAGGTCAGGGAGATAATGTATTCCGGGGAATATAAAATGATTATCCTTGATGAAGCCAATATGGCCACTTATTACAATCTTTTTTCTGTGGATGATTTACTGGATTTTATCCGGCAAAACCGGAAGATGTCGAACTGGTGATTACCGGCAGGGCGGCAGATTCGCGAATCATTGAAGCGGCTGACCTGCTGACTGAGATGAAGGAGATCAAGCATTGCTATCAGAAGGGCGTGCAGGCAAGGAATGGAATTGAGAAATGAGACATGCATAAGGATAAGAAATTTCTTTTTCATGAACTGAAAAGAAGATTTGCCAAAGCGGTCAGCAGAAATCGGGCGGAGGGAATACTCTTTTCCGGCGGCCTTGATTCTGCTGTCGTAGCTGCTTATGCCAAAGACAGCAAGGCCATCTCGATCGGGCTTGAGTCATACGGAGAGGATCGATATTATGCCGAAAAGGTAGCAAAATCCCTCGAACTTGACCATTGCTACAAGATTGTGAAGATTGAAGAAGCCATTGCTACAATTCCAAAAGTCATAAAGATACTCAAGAGCTTTGATCCTGTTATCCCTAACGATGTAACATCCTACCTGGGGATCAAGTGTGCGAAAGATATGGGTATAAAGAGCATGATGACAGGCGACGGAAGTGATGAGATCTTTGCAGGCTACGATTTTATGCTGGAGATAAAAGATTTAACAGGATACTTGGCTCGGATGCATTCAGCCATGCAATTCAGCTCCAACAAGATAGGGGAAGCCTTCGAAATCGACATAAAACAGCCTTTTCTGGATAAAGAATTTATGGATTTCAGTCAAGGTATTGATGCCGATCTTAAGATCAGAAGAGAAAACAGGAAAACCTGGGGAAAGTGGATACTGCGTAAAGCTTTTGAAGACGTATTGCCGCAAGAGATACTATGGCAAAGTAAAAGACCGTTAGAATACGGTTCCGGTATGACAGAACTGAGAAAGATTGTGGCATCAAAGGTATCGGATGAAGAGTTTGAAGAGGGAAAGAAGAGATTTCCAATAAGATTCTGGAATAAAGAACATTTCTATTATTACCGTATTTACCGGGAGGTGGTTGGGGAAATTTCCGCTCCCGAAAAGGGACAAAAAATATGTGAGTGTTGCCGTTCTGGCATGGCTCTCGATGCCTTTCACTGCAAAATCTGTGGAGATGTTACTGAATGGAAAGATGTAAAGTAAAGGCCTTTGTTTCCTGGAGCGGGGGTAAGGATGGGGCTCTGTCTTATTACAGGGCGATGAAGATTTTCCATGTTACCCATCTCTTGAATATGGTTGCTGAAGATGGTCGGATATCACGATCCCACGGTATCAGGACAGACATCTTGAGATTACAGGCCGAGGCGATGGGCCTTACAATAGTTCAGCCGAGAAGTTCCTGGGAAACATACGAGGCAGAATTTAAAAAGGCCTTGTCTGGTTTGAAGGGGAGGGGAGTTGAAATAGGAATCTTTGGAGACATTGATCTAAATGCACACAGGGAATGGGTCGAGCGGGTCAGCAAAGAATCGGGGATGGAGGCAGTTTTGCCACTGTGGGGGGAGAATAACAGGGAGAACCTTATAGAAGAGTTGATAGAAGCAGGGTTTGAAACCGTTGTTGTGGCTACCAAAAAAGATTTATTGGGCCCGGAATGGCTGGGGCGCAGGATTGATCATGATTTTGTCCGGGATATCTCGAAAATCAAAGGAGTTGATATTTCCGGCGAAGGTGGGGAATATCATACTTTTGTAGTATCAGGTCCTATATTCAAGAAAAGAATAAACATCTTGAAATCTGAAAAGGTGAGCCGTGGAGAACACTCCTTTCTCAATATATCAGAATGTGAACTACAATGACACCGGCAGTTTTCCTTGGAGCATATATAGTTGATATAATAATCGGGGACCCTCGCTGGTTTCCTCATCCTGTGGTTATCATCGGGAAGTCTGTGAGGTTTTTGGAGGATAAGATTCGCCGCACTTCAATTATAGGCAAAAAGAAGGGCGGAATAATCCTGTGGTTTGCCGTAGTTGTTCCCACTTTTTTCATTACCTGGGGAATAGTGGAAGGGTGTCTTTTTATAAATGCTTTGTTTGGTGCAATTATAACGGTTCTATTTGCCTCCATGACCTTGGCGACAAGATCCCTCTTTGATGAAAGCAAAGCTGTGATCGATGCGTTGAACAACGGAAATATTGTGGAAGCAAGGAAAAAGCTCTCCATGATCGTGGGGAGAGATACGGAAAATCTCGATGAGCAGGAAATTTGCCGGGCTGTTATCGAAACAGTATCAGAGAACCTGTCTGACGGCATTGTAGCGCCCATGTTTTACCTGGTTCTCGGCGGTCTTCCTCTGGCTATGGCTTATAAGGCGGCCAACACCCTTGACTCAATGGTAGGATACAAAAATGACAGATATGGGGATATCGGTTGGTTTTCTGCCAAAATGGACGATATGTTCAACTGGGTACCCGCAAGACTCACCGGGCTCATTATTATGGCCGTCTCTTTTATACTGAGGCTCAACTGGCGGGATTCATGGAAAATTATGCGAAGGGACGGTCAAAACCATTCAAGCCCAAACAGCGGCACGCCGGAGGCCGCGACAGCCGGTGCACTGAATATACAATTGGGCGGCAAGATTCAGTATTTTGGAAAAATTTCTCACAAACCAACGATTGGCGACAGGATAAAAGAAATAGACAGAGATGATGTAAAAAAGGTATGGGTTGTCATGTTTATCTCATCTTTTTTGATGGCGGCTGTTTGCGTGCTAACCTTATGGATGATATAATAATAAAAAGAGATCATGGCGGCAATGTTAGTGAAATTTCCAGAATATACGGAATCGATGAAGACAGGATTATCGATTTCAGCGCCGGCATAAACCCTCTGGGTTACCCGCCGGGCCTGCGTAATGCGATAATAAAAGATTTTGATTCTGTATTAAATTATCCTGATATTGATTCTTTTGATCTTGTTTCAGGGTTGTCGGAATACCATGGCATTGATCGGGATTGTATCCTTATGGGAAATGGTTCCACGGAATTTATGTACCGGATACCGATGGTATTCAAACCTGAAAAAGCCCTTATTGTTACACCTGCTTTCAGTGAGTATGAAAAAGGTCTCAGGCTGGCCGGCACAAAAGTTTCATACTTTCAAACTGATGAAAAAGAAGATTTTTTCATAGATATTGCCGGCCTTTGCAAACGTCTGGAGGAAGGTTTTGATATTGTCTATTTTTGCAATCCCGCTAATCCAACAGGTGTCCTTACATCAAAAGATGAATTGTGCCGTGTTATAGCATGTGCGGATAAAACAGGTGCGCTTGTGGTCATAGACGAGGCCTTCATAGATTTTGTAGAGGAAGAGTCTGTCAAGAAAGAGATTCTCAGGTTTTCCAATCTGATAGTACTTAGATCGATGACAAAGTTTTTTGGCATTCCGGGACTTAGATTAGGCTATATATTGGCTGTTCCATCGTGTATCGCGAAGATCAGGGAAAACAAACCTCCCTGGACGGTAAACTCATTGGTTCAGGGAGCAGCGGTTAAGGCCCTTTTCGACAAAGATTATATCAGGGAAACAAGACAATATATATCCGCCGAAAAGGAATTTTTAAAAAATGCCTTAAATAAAATCCACGGTTTGCGTGCATTTGAAAGCGCGGCAAACTATCTTCTTGTCTTTATGGAGAGCCGAATCGGATTAAACTCTACGGAACTCAGAAACCGATTGATGCCGGAAGGGATACTGATAAGGGACTGCAGCACATTTCATGGCATGGAAGACCGTTATTTTCGTGTAGCTGTCAAAAAACATGAGCAGAATATGATTCTTGTCGAAAAGTTGAAAAAAATGGTTAAGCAAGGCAGATTTTATACAATTTGTAAATTCAATTGACAATTTGTATAAAATGATGGAATCGGGTGACAGTATAGAACTTAGTTCGCTTCGCTCACAATTGGAATGTTGGAATACTGGAACGTTGGAATGATGGGTTTAAAGGAAGGAATACAATTAAAAGAGAACATGCAATATGATCATTTTCGTAACAGGAGGAGCCAGAAGCGGCAAGAGTGATTTTGCTCAGGATATGGCGGAGAAGCTGAAGGGTAAGAGGCTCTTTTTGGCCACTGCTCAGGCCTTTGACGAAGAAATGAGACACAGGATTCAAGAACACCGGGAGGACAGGGGTGACCGGTGGGATACCGTGGAGGAACCGATCTATCTTGGAAGGGCATTGAGAGCGGCGGCGGGTTCATATAACACAATCCTTGTCGATTGTCTGACACTCTGGATGTCCAATATCATTATCCCCCCTTTAGAAAAAAAGGGATTTTCAGATGAAAAAATATCGGAAATCATGGACGACTTTTTCTTGAATATAAACAAGTTTGACGGAACGATCATAATTGTTTCCAATGAGGTCGGGATGGGAATAGTCCCGGACAATAAACTGGCGAGGTTATACAGGGATCAACTCGGCTTTCTCAACCAGAAAATGGCCGGGGCGGCAGATGAGGTCTATGCCCTTCTCTCCGGCATCCATGTCAGGATAAAGTAGGGCCAAAATCAGGAGAAAACATGAAGAATTTACAGAAAATACTAAACAGCATCCAACCATTGAACGAAGACTATCTGAAGCGGGCAAAGCTAAGACTTGACAGCCTTACAAAACCACCCGAAAGCCTCGGCAGGCTTGAAGTTATTGCACAAAGATACGCAGCCATCAAAGAGGACATGAACCCGCCTGCCGGCAGGAAGGTGATATTTACATTCGCCGGTGATCATGGTGTTGTGGATGAGGGCGTGAGCGCATATCCTAAGGAGGTCACCATACAGATGGTTTTGAATATGTTGGCCGGAGGGGCTGCTGTAAATGTCTTTGCAAGACATGTGGGGGCAGAAGTGGTGGTTGTGGACATCGGGGTAGCCCATGATTTTGAACCAGCCGAAGGGCTTGTTATCAATAAAATAGGTCATGGGACGAAGAACTTTGCGAAAGGCCATGCCATGACACATGATGAGGCGCTGCGATCAATAAAGACCGGACTTGATCTTGCGGACGAATATGCCGGAAAGGGCGTGGATATCATAGGAACGGGAGAGATGGGCATAGGAAACACCACCCCATCCAGTGCAATACTCTCTGTATTTACCGGTCTGCCGGCAGGGGAGGTTGCAGGCAGAGGCACCGGCATCGATGACGAAACGCTCCGGAGAAAAGTGGATGTTATAGATAAAGCCATAAATTTAAACCGCCCGGACTCCGAAGATCCCGTAGATGTCCTGGCCAAAGTTGGTGGATTTGAGATAGGTGGCATTGCCGGGCTTATTATCGGCTGCGTTTCCCACCGGATACCGGTGGTGGTGGATGGTTTTATCTCCACAGCGGGCGCCATGATAGCCGTTGCGCTGAACCCCGCGATAAACGAATACCTGTTCTATTCGCATCTTTCCTCCGAAGCCGGACATAAAAAAATGCTTGAGAGGCTCGGACAGAAGCCGATCCTGGATCTGGATATGAGATTGGGTGAGGGAACGGGTGCAGCCATAGCCATGTCTATAATCGAGGCCGCCGTAAAGATCATGACCGAGATGGCAACCTTTGAATCGGCAGGCGTGGATAAGGCTCTGTAATAATGAAGAGGTTTCTTACTGCATTACAGTTTCTCACCATAATCAGGATATCAAAAGGCTTTGATGTTACGGAGGAAAAGCTTGGCAAGTCAATGGCCTGTTTCCCCCTGGTCGGACTTCTTATAGGTCTGATACTCGTGGCCGTAAGAACAGCCTCCAGCTACCTCCTTCCCGCACCTCTCGTGGATATACTTGTTATTGTGGCGCTGGTGATATTTGCAGGCGCCTTTCATCTGGATGGCTTCGCCGATACGGTTGACGGCCTGGCAGGAGGAAAAAATAAAGAAGAGATCCTTGCCATCATGAGGGACAGCCGGATCGGCTCCTTTGCCGTAGCCGGTCTTATACTCCTTTTGATACTGAAGGTATTTGCCCTGATGGAGGTGCCCGTGGAAATCAAAAACAGGACACTTTTGATAATGCCCGTTTTGGGAAGGTGGTCGACGGTTCAACTTGCTACGTGCTTTAATTATGCCAGATCAGGCCCGGGAACGGCGCTTGTCTTTACACAATTTGCCGGCAAAAAGGAATACGTCATCTCCACGCTCATAACCGCAGCCGTCATGATCGGACTGTTTCAGCTCAAAGGGCTGGTTGTATATTTGGTCATATTGGCCGTAACACTTCTTTTCGGTCTATTTTTCAAAAAGCGCATCGGGGGAGTGACGGGAGACATCATGGGGGCGGTATGTGAAGTGAGCGAAGTTACTACTTTGCTCTTGATTTGTGCACTATACAAAATGAATTTAATAGTGTTTTGAAAATTGATGCACTCCGACTTTTTGCCAGTCCATCAATTTTATTTAGAATATGGAGTACCTGTGGACATCCATACAAGATTATATTTGATAAGACACGGCCAGGTGGTGAACTTTTCGGAGGGAACATATAACGGCCACAATGACGTGGATATAAGTGAACTTGGAGTCAGGCAGATGGAAGCTGTCGCGGCCGGGCTCAAGAATGAGAATCTGGCAGGCATCTACTGCAGCGACCTGATCCGGACAAAAAGGGGGGCAGAGATCGTTGCTGCAGAACATGGCCTTACTCCTGAATCCCACCATACACTGAGGGAATTGAATATCGGGTTGTGGGAAGGGCTGACCCTTAAGGAGATAGAAACGCGGTTCCCCGGCACACTGGAGGAATGGAGAAGAAAGATAATTGATTACAGGATACCGGAAGGGGAAAGTATCCGGGACCTGGCCGGCAGAGTCATCCCGGCTCTGAAGAAGATTTTGGGTGCAAATCACGGGGGGAATATTGTTCTGCTTGCCCATGGAGGGGTCAATCGCGTGATACTTGCGGATGCCATGAACCTTGACTTGGAAAATTTTTATTCCATTGAACAGAACTACGGCTGCCTCAATGTTATAGATTACTTTCCCGAACTCGCCGTTGTTAAGTTGATGAATGGGCAGACTTTTTAATCCCCAGAATAAAAATTCTTCCGATATTATTAATTCTTTTTTCCTAACCGGCAGCCTACGCCGGCGTTTACATCGATGAGATTGGAAAAAAAAGAAATTGTTTGAGGAAAATATGAAAGGATACATCCACGTTTACACAGGCAATGGTAAAGGCAAAACAACTGCCGCTTTCGGACTTGCTCTGCGTGCCGCCGGCGCCGGCTTTAAGGTATATATTGCCCAGTTCGTCAAGGGGATGAAGTACAGTGAGCTCAATAGCCTGGCAAAGCTGTCAGAGTTTATTACGATAAAACAATACGGCAGGAACTGCTTTATTTACAAAGACCCGGACAAGGAAGATATTCAAGCCGCCCAGGAAGGGCTCAAAGAGGTCAAAGAGATCATGTGTTCCGGCAAGTATCAGATGATTATCCTTGATGAGGCCAATATTGCCACCTATTATAATCTTTTTTCCGTAGAGGACCTGCTGGACTTTATGCGGGCAAGACCGGAAGAGGTCGAGCTGGTTATTACTGGCAGGATGGCAGACCCGCGGATTATCGAAGAAGCTGACCTTGTAACGGAGATGAAGGAGATCAAGCACTACTATCAGAAGGGCGTGCAGGCAAGGGATGGAATTGAGAAATAAGACATGCATAAGGAGCGGTTAGCAGAAATCAGGCGGAGGGAATACTCTAATCAGCATTGCTTTCTTGATATATCGGAATGTGAATTAGTGGAAAAGGTTGACGACAGCGAAAAGTTTAAATGGAGCAGGCCCGAAGTGCATACGTTTTGGAAAATGCCCTGAAAAAAAGATGACGTGCGGAGAGTTTGAAAAAATAAAGAAACGATACCTGAACCCTGAATTTGATTGGAGAGATAATGCTGGAGATATTTAAAAGCGGCGGGCCGGTAATGTATCCGCTTTTGGCCTGTTCTATTATTGTGATGACCGTTATTATAGAAAGGATAATCTTCTGGGTCAGAGTGAATATGCAGAGCAATCAGTCTCTTGTGGATGAAGTCCTTGAACTTTGTAGAACAGGGGATTGGGAGGCGGTTAGAGAAAAGACAACAGGATCAAAAGACTATATTGTAAGGATTCTTATAACGGGCATTTTGCATCGTGAATTTTCTATGACCAAAGCTATGGAATCTGCCGGCGCCGAAGAGATCAAGCGTATGCGCAGGTATATGGGGGTGATAGATACTATGATTACCGTGGCCCCACTGCTGGGTATTTTCGGCACGGTTTTAGGGATTATTACATCCTTTGATGTACTGGGAGCAACCGGTATCGAACACCCTGAGGCTGTTACAGCAGGAATAGCTCAGGCACTGCTTACAACTGCAACAGGGCTTGGCATTGCTATCCTTTCGGTTTTTCCATACAACTACTTTAATTCACGGGTTGAAAATGCCGCCCTTTCCATAGAAAAATACGCCACCAGTCTGGAGATTGTCTATGAAAAACTGATTCAGGATTCCGGCAAACAAAAGGGAGATGCATGATGAAGCTCAGCCTTCAAACAAACAGAAAGGCTCGCATTGAAATGCTGCCCCTTATTGATATTGTTTTCCTGGTTCTGGTGTTTTTCATATATGCAATGCTATCCATGGCCGTGCATCGCGGCTTGCCGGTTGTTCTTCCTTCATCTTCTACCACAAAGATCGATAAAACAACTATTTTGTCTATAACGGTTAAAGCAGGCGGCATGGTTTTTGTTGACAAAAAACCGACTTCTCTGAATGGTTTGACGGAAGAGTTAAAAAAAGCGGTCAAAGATGATGATGGGGCTGGCGTCCTTCTTTTTGCAGACCGGGACCTATCATACCAGAAACTTTTTAAGGTCATGGATTGTATCAGAATGGCAGGCATAACTAAAATTTCTCTGCAGGCGGAGGCGGACCAATAGTTGTGAGACCAATAATATTTGCTGCTGTGCTGGCAATTGGGATACACGGTTTGCTTTTGGGAATGGAGTTTGATTGGCACAAAAAGAAGAATGTGCACAGGCCGGAGACCAGGGCTATTACCATGACGCTGGCATATCTGCAGCCACAGATGATACAGCCAAAACCAGTTGTAAAAAAATCTCCCGCTAAGAGTGTTTTAAGCCCGGAAGCGCAGAAAAAACCGCTGATATCCAAAAAGACGCTCAGGGCTCCTGTTAAGCCGGAGAAGGTGATCTTTGAAGAATCTGAAACTCAAGAAGAGATTGTTACAGATATCGATGTTGCGGTAGCCGTCGATATCAAGAAAAAAGCGCCTGTTGTGAGAAAGGCGATTCCGTTATACAGAGTAAATCCGCCTCCAAAATATCCCAGGATAGCAAGAAAAAGAGGTTATCAGGGCACTGTAGTTCTCGATGTTCTGGTTGATCAAAATGGAAGGGTAGGCGATCTTCGGTTATTTACTTCCAGCGGCTATTCAATTTTAGACAGGAAGGCAATGGCTTCTGTAAAGGGGTGGTTGTTTGAACCGGGAATGAAAGGGGATAAAAAGCTTGATATGTGGGTTAGAGTGCCGGTCCGTTTTGAGTTGAAATAGTTACGTTACGAGCATTATTCTTATGTCCATAACATTTGTGTTTGTCGGGCCGGTTATCAGCAGATCGCCAAGTTTTTGAAAAAAATGATAAGAGTCATTGTTTTCCAGAAAATAGCCGGGATTAAGCCCCATGGCCATGGCTCTTGATAATGTATTTGTATCAGCTACGGCGCCTGCGGCATCTGTGGGTCCGTCTGTGCCGTCTGTGCCTCCGCTTAGAATGACAATATTTTTTGCGCCGGCAATATCTATTGCCGCGGCCAGCGCAAATTCCTGATTTCTTCCCCCAAGCCCTTTTCCCTTGATAGTTACAGTAGTTTCTCCGCCGGAAAGGATGCACGCAGGCGAGGGGATCGGATTGCCGGTTTGAATAATTTCTCTGGCTATGGCGCTGTGAACATGCGCCATTTGGGTTGTGTCGCCTTCGATCATGGAAGAGAGAACGATGGTATTATAGGCAAAACTTTCTGATTTTTGTTTTGCGGCCATTATCGCTTCGATATTGCTACCGATAATTATATTCTGTGCTTTTTCAAAGGCCGGATCGCCTGTTTTTGGCGTTTCAGGGACCCTGCCCGAAATTCCGTCCTTTATATGTCTTACAACAGGTTTTGGCAACTTTTTTCGGAGATTGTACTTGTCAATAATTTTCATGCAATCGTCGAAACCGCTTGAATCCGGTACAGTAGGCCCTGATGCGATAACATCCGGATTGTCACCGACAACGTCTGAAAGTATCAGCGATACGAGCGAAGCAGGGTGGGCAGCTTGAGCCAGCCTTCCTCCTTTTATCATGGAAATATGCTTTCTTAATGCATTAATTTCATGTATAGCTGCTCCGCAGGAAAGAAGTATTTTTATTGTATCCTGTTTGTCTTTTAATGTGAGGCCTGGGAAGGGGAGGGGAAGCAGGGCGGAACCACCGCCTGAAATAAGGCATAAAACCAGGTCATTCTTGCCTGCATTATTTACAAGATCGATAATAGCTTCAGCGCCCTGTCGCCCGTTTTTATCCGGAACAGGGTGCCCTGCCTCTATCAGTTTGATGCGACCAAGTTTGCTTGTATGTCCATATTTGACATTGATGATGCCTTTTGTAACCCTGTCCCCAAGAATGTTTTCTATCTCTGCAGCCATGGGGGCTGTTGCTTTTCCAGCTCCGACCACAAAAATGTTTTTTATGCGGGAAAGATCATAGGGCTTATCACCTATAAAAAGATGATCATCTTCAATCCTGCAGTATCTTTTTACAGCAGCGCCAGGCTCGACAGCTTTAAGGCCGGCATAAAAAATAGTTTCCGCATCTTTTCGCATTTTTGCGATAGTATTTGATTCATAGTTCATCAAAAATAAAATTATGATTACGGCCATATTTTGTCAAGGAAATAGGTATTATGGCAAAAGACAAAAAGCAGGATGGTAATCTATTGTAATGTTGCCGATGTTTGTAAAATCTGATATATTATTTTATATTATCATAAGGTGAACATTGTGGATTGTAAACGGGTTGAGCCATCAAACTTGGGTGGAGGAGGTTATGGAAGATAATCATCAGGTTTTTTTAAAAGGGCAGTTTCTTATAGCTATGCCGGCTATGACAGATCCGAACTTTTTTCAGACAGTCACCTGTATTTGCGAGTATACCCGGGAAGGCGCTGTGGGCATTGTTGTGAATCGGCCCCATCCCACCATACTTGGAAAGGATATTTTTAATGAGTTTAAAATAAACCATGTTTCCGACTCTGAATCAATACCGATATATATTGGCGGGCCTGTTCATATTGGTGAAATTTTTATTCTGCACGGGCCTCCATTTAACTGGGAGAGCTGTCTTATGGTTACACCTTTTCTGGCTATGAGCAACAGCAAGGATATTGTAGAGGCGATAGCAATGGGCAATGGGCCTGAAGCCTTCATTATAAGCGTAGGATGTGCCGGCTGGGGTGAAGGTCAGCTTGAATCGGAGATAAAGGAAAATGTATGGCTGACATGCCCGATTTCTGAAAAGATTATTTTTGAGATACCGGTTGAGCATAGGTGGGAAGAGGCTGTGAAAAAAATGGGAATAGATCCGGGTAAGCTTTCAGATATAGCGGGGCATGCCTGATAAAAATAAAATAACACCTCATATTAATCTATTTCTTGGTTTTTGCTTTTGGCTTAGACTTCTTTTTTCTAAGACAAACCTTGTCTTTTCTAACAAATGCGCAAAGTTTTGGATTGTAATACTCTTTGCAATTTAATGGATTATATAACGGGCATTCCGGGTTTTTTTCTGACATAAATATATTTCCTCGTAGATTAATTTTCCCCCTTAGGAAAGAAATTTGTGCTTATTACCAACATGAGACTAATCGTCACATCAACTGACGATTTTATTTTGATATAACACAAAATATTAAATTTTACAAGGCATTAAGCCGGGGATTGTTTTACATGTTATATCCGGCGCAGTTTCTCCAGATTAGTTCTTGCAAAATCAATTTCAGGATCTATTGATAAGGCTATTTCATAGTACTTGATGGCCTTTCCCCTTTTTCCCATGTCACGATAATTAGAGGCAATATTTGCATAATCGATGGCAGAACCCGGGTCGAGTTTAAGTACCTTCTGGAAACACTCTATAGCCTTTTCATACTCTTTGAGAGAAAAATTACAAAAACCCATCAGATTGTAAATATCTGTTCTTGCGCTGTCGGATTTTTCTCCTTTGTTTAACACCTCAAGAGCTTTTCTATATTCTCCCATACTCTTCAGGCACACACCCATATAGGAATAGATGCTTGCCGCATCCTGTTTTATCGGGTTAAGTTCGAGCGCCTGGTTAAAATAGGTTAATGCAGTTTCTTGGTCATTCATAGACAGGTGGCATAATCCAAGATAGAATTTGACGTAATACTTTCCAGGAAGCAAATCATCCATCTTTTTTAGGCTGCAAACAGCCTCTTCCGGCTTTGTGTTTTTTGATATCAGCTTGGCTGAAAACATCCCAACGCTGGTTTCCAGTGAGCGTTCCCTGAAATGCGCTCCCGGTATGATTGTATAGAAGGCCGGTATTTCCAGTAAAGGATGCGTTGTATTAACTATAATCACTTCAAATTTTTTTTTTGCAAGGATGGAAACACAGTTTTGAACCTCAATCTTTATGTTATTGTCTGAAATGTCCGGAAGGTCGGTTATATTGATTTTAGTTTCTGAGTTGGTTATGAACGCAGCTTTTTTGATTTTTTTTAATTTAGGAAGACCGCTTGCAACATAATTGGAACAGGTATTAAAATCGCCGGCAAGCTGGGCTACTTCTGAGAGGGCGCGGCTCAAGGCTTTTTGCGGATCCGGAGTTGTTCCCGCGGTCCATACAATTTCGCTTTTTTCCGGGAAGGTCGATGGATCATAGGCCAATATTCCGACCGTGGGGATGCCCAAGTCGAGCGTAAAATCAGAAATATAAAGCTTTATGCCGGCATTTCTGTACTTTTGAATCATTTCCTCAACAAGTGGTTCTCTAACTGAATCAGCGTTAATTGAGGGTGTTTTCAGGCTGTTTTGACTGATTATGGATGATGTATGCCTTTCCACAACCTCGCAGATGCCCTGTATTAAAGCTTCTTCGGTACAGTTGCCGACAGATGTTCCATTAAACTCGTTGATTGTGAAAAACCAGTCAAAGGGGATAAGGATCTCTTTATCCTGTGTCAGATTATATGCTTTTGTCCATTTTAAGGGTATATTTTCAAATATTTTTGTTGTTGTTTCCAGTTCTTTTGAATCATCGTGAACCGACCGGACGATTGTTTCAAAGGGGATGGCTTTATCTTTGAGATTGCGATATTTTTCAACAATAAAGTTATCAGCATTGTTGCGAAAACTATAAAAACTAAACCGTTCAGCCAGTTCCATTACAGCGCTCGCTTCTGCCTGATGGGTGGTGGCTCCTTTTCCCATCTGTTTTTTTGTTCCGATAACCGACAATGCATCCTTGCCGCAACTGCTAAGATAAACCGGTATGCCCAATCTGCCGTTGTCTATTCTTTTGGTATGTTTAAGAATGTCAAGGTCAAGACTTTTCAGTTTTTTCTTGAACCGCTTAACCGTTTCTTCAGGAGGCACTATCTTATCCTGATCCAGGGTGAAGCCTTTAAATGCGTCGTTTAATATAATTTTATTTGGCATTGATTTCGTTGTATTTCCTTATTTTATATATCATGTAATTAACTTAAGAAAATCCGGAGGCGCTTACAGCGATATTTTTTTTAATTTATATCATATAATAATAAAACTTAAAACCTGTTTTAAATTGACCAACGCTTAATCCTTTGATATAAAAATAATATAAGTGTGGGGATGTAGCTCAGCTGGGAGAGCGTGGCGTTCGCAATGCCGAGGTCAGGGGTTCGAGCCCCCTCATCTCCACCATATTTTGAGACCTTTAAAAAAACATTTAAAAGCTTCGAGACCTTTGAAAAATGCTCAATTTTGTTCAAGTTCAAGGAAGGCGAAAATTTTAAACGTAGGAATACATTGAGTATTTCGAGGCTTAAAATTTGAGCCTGACGCAGTAATTGGGCAAAAGGGGGCGTTTTTCAAAGGTCTCGGGATATGAGGGCAAACATGAAACGTATGGCTGAAGTTAAGCGAAAAACAAAAGAAACGGAGATCAATATCAAATTGGATATAAACGGAACCGGCAATCATGAGATTACCTCAGGTATTCCATTTTTTGATCATATGCTTAGCCTTTTCGCTGTCCACGGATTTTTTGATGTTTCAATATTTGCCAAAGGGGATATTGAAGTTGATTTTCATCATACTGTTGAGGACGTCGGGCTTGTCCTGGGGGATGCTTTTCACAAGGCTCTTGGAGATAGAAAGGGTATAAAACGGTACGGTCATGCTGTTGTGCCGATGGATGATGCCTTAACTTCCGTTACCGTGGATTTGTCAAACCGTCCTTTTCTCGTTTACAATATTCCTGGTATTACACGCTCAAGTGGAGGTTCTTTTGATATTCATATTGCCAAGGAATTTTTCAGGGCGTTCGCGACCAGGAGCGGAATGAATCTGCATATAAATGTGTTTTACGGTGAAAATGACCATCATGTTGTTGAATCGATTTTCAAGGCTTTTGGAAGAGCATTGGATCAGGCTACCTCTTTTGATGAACGTATAACAAATGTTCGTTCAACCAAAGGCAGCTTGTAACCCTAATTGAGCCAATGCTCAATTAGGGAGGGGTCAGGGATCAGTATTCAGGGGTCAGTATTGAGCTTTTCGCTTAATTAAGGTATAATTTTTATATGCATACAATTAAACTCAACAAAGAAAAGGTCAAATCGTTTAATGCCGTGTGGCTTAAGCTTTTTTTTATTTTCCTTATATTTTTGTCTGCCTGTAGATCACATGTAACTGTTCCAGAACCTGCGTTAGCCCCTTTGACCAGTGGAAAACTTCTAATTTTACCATTTAAAAATCTATCCGGGATCTATGGGGAAAACGTTAGTCTCAGATGTCCTTTGTGCGGTAATGTTTTTATGACCGGAGAGGTAATTGATAATGCAGAGGATTTTTTAACACAGAGTCTGATTTCTTTGATGGAAAGCCGTAAAGGGGTGGAGTTAATTCCTTCGGCCCAGGCCCAGGGTGTCTGGTCGGAAATGTTATCAAGAGATGAAGACAGATTGTCAGATCGCGACCAAATAGTTGAAACAGGACGCACTCTGGGCGCCGACGCAGTTATGGCAGGATATGTTTACCGCTTCAAGGAACGGATCGGCACCGGATATTCTGTTGATTCGCCCGCTTCTGCGGCATTTGATGTCCATCTTGTTGATGTGGCCAGTAGCCGTATATTATGGACAGGCCGTTTTGATGAGACTCAACGCTCACTTAGCGAAAATCTTTTTAAAATCGTCGCCTTTTTAAAAAGAAAGGGGGCTTGGGTTACCGTTGATAAGATGGCTGTTTCCGCTCTCGAAGATATGCTTCAAACTTTCCCCGAAATTAATACTCGCTGACGAGCAAACTGTAACATGATTATAATACCTGCGATTGATATAAAAAATGGTAGATGTGTGCGCCTCTTTCAGGGGAAGATGGATACCGAAACTGTTTTTTCCGACGATCCGGCGGCTATGGCCAAGAGGTGGGAGAAGGAGGGGGCGGAAATCATTCATGTGGTTGATCTTGACGGGGCTTTTGAGAAAAGTCCGCAGAACCTGCATTCCATAAAGAAAATAATCGAGACTATAAAAGCGCCTGTTCAGGTTGGAGGCGGAATCCGTAATATTGATACTATTAAATTATTCTTGGATCTTGGGGTAACAAGAGTTATTATTGGAACAGAAGCGGTTAAAAACCCTCAACTGGTAAAGGATGCGTGCAGGCTATTCCCGGAACAGATAATCGTGGGAATTGATGCGCGCAATGGGCTGGTCGCAATAGAGGGTTGGGCGCAGACCACTAAAATGATGACCGTGGATTTGGCAAAAAAATTTGAAGATTTCGGTGTAGCTGCAATAAATTTTACCGATATCCAGAGGGATGGAATGCAGACCGGTCCGAATATTGTTGAAACCAGACATCTTGCAGAGGCTGTATCCATACCTGTGATTGCTTCAGGGGGTGTTTCAACAATAGAGGATATAATAAACCTGATTCCTTTGAAGCAGGTCGGCGTTGTCGGTGTAATAACCGGCAGAGCATTATACAGCGGAACTCTTAGCCTGAAAGAGGCTATTGAAGTGTCAAAAAAATATCATTAAAACCTTTTCCAATAAAACCATTCTGGTTTTTTTCGTATTATCAATCATATTCATCCGTTGTGTCTTCGTGTCTTTGTGGCTGAACTGCAACAGAGAGCGAATCAAAAAATTGATAGAATTCCTTACAGTCGAAGAATCCATGCAGCTTGCTGCAGGATTCTTCGACTATTACATTTTTTCTTGACAATGTAATATAAAATAATAATATTAAAAGTTTAAAAATAATCATTTAATAAACGAAGCTCTCACCTTCCGAATTATGCTCTTTCCCTTTAAAAAAGGGTAATGGAGGATGCATTTCTTGGCGGTTTATATCCCAGAAGAAAAAATTAATGACATTAAAAACTCAGCCGATATTGTTGACATTATATCAGAAACGGTAGTTTTAAAAAAGTCCGGCAAAAACTATCTTGGGCTTTGTCCATTTCATTCAGAAAAAACCCCTTCCTTTACCGTTAGCCCTGACAAACAGATATTCTATTGCTTTGGATGTAATGCAGGAGGAAATGTTTTCAGCTTTCTTATGAAACAGGAAGGCATTTCATTTCCTGAAGCGGCAAGAATGCTGGCCAGGCGATACGGTATTGATATCCCTGTTCGAACAATGTCTCCGGAGCAGAAAAAACGAATTAGCGAAAGAGAAAGTGTGCTTGCGATAAACAGACAGGCAATGGATTTTTTTTGCCGCGCCTTGCTTGAAAATGCATCAGGGAAAAAGGCAATGGAATATCTGCTGAAACGGGGGATAAGCAGAGAGATTATCGATGATTTTAAGCTTGGATATGCGCCTGAAGGTTGGGATAATCTTGCAGTTTATTTTTCAAAAAATAAACAACCGGATGGGCTTGTTGAGAAATCAGGGTTGATTATTCCAAGAAAGGGCAAAAGCGGTTTCTATGATCGTTTTAGATCCCGTATCATTTTTCCGATTTTTGATATAAGTATGCAGGTTATCGGTTTTGGCGGACGTGTAATGGATGATTCTCTGCCGAAATATCTTAATTCTCCGGAAACACATGTGTACAACAAGAGCCGTTCCCTCTACGGGTTGCATATGGCCAAAGGAAAATGCAGAGAAAGCGAAACTGTTTTTATTGTTGAGGGTTATTTTGATCTTTTAGCCCTTCATCAGCACGGCATTCAGAATTCGGTTGCAACCCTTGGAACGTCGTTGACTCCTAAACATGTGCAGATTCTTAGAGGATTTATCGGAAAAAACGGCAGGATTGTGCTTGTCTATGATTCGGACATGGCCGGGATAAAGGCTGCTCAGAGAACTATAGAGGTGTTTGATAAAGGATATGTGGACGCACATATTGTTGTATTGCCTGACGGGCATGATCCTGATTCGTATCTTTTAGAATTTGGGGCTGAGCCGTTTACAAAACTGGCTGCAGAATCAAAAGGGGTTATCTCCTTTTTGATAGATTGCGCGGTTAAAAAGCATGGGCTTTCAACAGAAGGGAAAATACGTATTATTTCTGACATGAAAGTGTTTTTAGCGGCTATAAATGATAATGTCGCAAGATCATTGTATGTCAAGGAACTTGCTGAGCGCATTGGTATTGATGAAACAGCGGTTTTGGAAAAGGTGAGAGAAGCGCCTGCGGGAAGAAGATTGGGTGTTGCTAAACCTGCTGCGGATTATGTGCTTCAAAATAATGGCAACAGGCTTGAGAGGCGGATAATAGCGATGATGCTTCAATTTCCGGAAGTATTGCCGGAAGTAGATAATCGTGGACTGCTCAATCTTTTTGAAGATAATATTTTGAAATCTATTGGACAGTTTATTTTAGACCGCTCAGGTAAGCCGGCTTCAGAACTCATGACTATTATTGATGATAAAAATAAAAAAAGTATTATAGCATCTCTGGTAATAGGAGATGATTTATGGGATCGTGACGGCTGTTTAAAGCTTGTTGCGCAATTTGAGTCCAGTAGATATCGCAATGAGAGAAAGTTGTCGCAGGAAATAAAGGATGCGGAAGAGCGCAATGATTATGAACTGGCATTACGTTTATTGAAGAAAAAGCAAATGCAGATAAAAAAAGCAAAATAAAAAATCCTTGAGTTTATTGGAGACTGGAATATATGGCAAAAAAAACAGTGGTAAAGCAAAAGAGTGTAAAGAGTGCCGGCAGGAAGGCATTGCCAAAGAAGACAAATGTAAAGCAAAAAAGTGTAAAGCCGGCCAATAGAAAGGCATTGCCAAAGAAGGCGAATGCAATGCAAAAGAGCATAAAGAGAGCCGGCAGGAAGACGTTGACGAAAAAGACAGATGCAGAGCGAAAAAAATCAGAAAAGGTCAACAAGAAGATATTAAAAAGCCTTATTTTAAAAGGTAAAAAACAGGGATGCTTAACTTATGATGAGATCAATGAGGCGATTCCCGATAATATGCTTTCTTCGAAAAAAATTGATGAAACGCTTATGATGTTTGATGAACTACATATTGAGATTATTGATAAAAAGAACGGGAGAGTATCCGGCAGTAAAAAGAAAATAAAGAAAAAGGTGACTGCAAGTGATAATAAATCTATGGCAGATTTTGGCGCGGTAGCTGATCCGGTTAAAATGTATCTGCGTGAAATGGGTTTTGTGACTCTATTAAGCAGGGAAGGGGAGGTTGAAATAGCTAAGAAAATCGAAGCCGGTGAGCAGGAAGTTTTAAGAGCGATGATAGATTCGGAAGTCGGAGTAAAGTATATTTTAGCTATTGCAGACCGCATTGAAAATGAAGAGCTTCGTATAAAACATGTGCTAAGGGATGTTGACGAAGGAGATACATATATTGATGAAGTGTTTCAGGTTGAAAAGTTTTTAGACACGATTAGTTGTATTAAGAAAATAGACGAAAAAAACATAGTTAGTCGAGAAAAACTTATGTCATCTGCTCTGAGCGCCGATGAACAACGTCGGATCAGGAAAAATATCACACGACGGAACAATAAAATATTCAACTTGCTAAAACAATACCGTTTTGAAGTTAGGATAATTGATCAGATAGAAGCAATTATCAGGGGCCATATTGACTGGTTCGACTCAATGAACAAAAAGATAATAATGTGTGCTGATAAGGTTAATTCAACGGTTACTGAGCTTCGTACCAATTTAAAAACACAGAAGAAGTTTGTTAAATGGGTCCGCCTTCGGCGGATTAATCTGACGAAAGATGAACTTGTTTTACTTTTTATGGAACTGAAGAATGTTTTGAATCAGATATATGAGAACGAAAATCTCATAAAGGCCAACAGCCGAACCTTAAAAAGGGTTCTATCCTGTGTTGAAACCGGACGCCGTAAGGCTAAAATAGCTAAGAGTGAGATGACAAAGGCGAATTTACGACTTGTCGTCAGTATTGCCAAGAAATATACAAACAGAGGATTGCAATTTCTGGATCTGATTCAGGAAGGAAATATAGGTCTTATGAAGGCGGTTGATAAATTTGAATATCGCCGAGGTTATAAATTCAGCACATATGCCACATGGTGGATACGACAGGCTATAACCCGGGCGATTGCGGATCAGGCTAGAACAATCCGGATTCCGGTCCATATGATTGAAACTATAAATAAGCTTATCCGAACTTCAAGATCCCTGGTTCAGGAGCTGGGACGAGATCCTAAACCTGAGGAAATAGCTGAAAAAATGGAACTTCCCCTGGACAAGGTTCGCAAGGTTTTAAAGATTGCAAGAGAACCTATTTCACTTGAGACTCCCATTGGAGAAGAAGAGGATAGCCACCTTGGCGATTTTATAGAAGATAAAAAATTTGTGCTTCCTTCGGATGCCGCTGTAAACCTGAACCTTGCGGAGCAGACAAGAAAGGTTCTTGCGACTCTGACCCCGCGTGAAGAGAAGGTGCTGCGCATGCGATTCGGGATAGGGGAAAAGGCTGATCATACACTTGAAGAGGTAGGACAGGATTTTACCGTTACACGTGAGAGGATAAGACAGATAGAGGCTAAAGCCTTGAGGAAATTGAGACATCCGACCAGAAGTCGTAAACTGAAAAGCTTTATTGAAACCTAGGTCTTGACAAAACTTATTTCTAAGGGTAAAAAAATTTGTTTTGTTGCTAAGTTGATTCGTGGGCCCATAGCTCAGCTGGAAGAGCCACCGGCTCATAACCGGTAGGTCCCTGGTTCGAACCCAGGTGGGCCCATACATCTGTTTTGATCAAGGCGTGGGGATGAGCACCACGCCTTTTTTTACGATCAGTTGTTTTGCTAAAACCATAATATGCCAGCAATAATAGCCGATATTATTAAGATAATGGAAGACATCGCCCCATCCTGTCTTGCCGAAGAATGGGACAATATCGGGCTACAGGTCGGGCAAAAGAACTGGCCTGTACGAACCATACGTATTGCTTTGGATCCTCTCCCAAATGTTGTGGCTGCTGCCTGCAGAGAGAGAGTTGATCTTTTAATTACGCATCATCCGTTGATATTTAAGCCTTTAACTTCTGTTGATTTCAGCACTCCGGTTGGGACGATAATAAATATGGCGTCTAAGCATAAAATGGCCATATTTGCTGCACATACTAATCTTGACAATGTAACGGATGGTTTAAATGATATTCTTGCACGCATGATTGGTCTTAACAATCTAAAAGTGCTCGGGAAACCTATTGAGCCGGAATATTATAAGCTCGTTATATATCTGCCTGTTGAATATGAACAGAAGGTTTTAGCCTCCCTTTTTGAGACAAAGGCGGGAAGAATAGGCGCATATACATCCTGTTCTTTCCGAAGTAATGGCCGGGCAACCTTCAGGCCGGGTTCTTTGTCAAAGCCTTTTATCGGAAAACCGGATGATATATCTCATGCAGATGAGATCAGACTGGAAACTGTTGTGCAAAAGGATGATTTGGAGAGTGTTGTTGAGCATGTAAGGGCAAATCATCCTTATGAAACCATGGCATATGATGTTTATAAGCTGCAGTCGTCTGATAGCATGTTAGCCGGAAGGCAGCAGGGGCTTGGCAGGATTGGAGATCTTGCAGTGGAGACTAAACTTTTAGCCTTTGCCTTGGAAATTAAGAAAAAACTACATCTTAATTCTATTAAAGTCGCAGGGAAACCGGATCTGCCTGTAAAGAAAGCTGCGTTATGTACGGGGAGCGGTTCAAGCCTGATAAATAATTTTTTTGCCTCCGGCGCCCAGGTATATATTAGCGGGGATTTTCGGTATCATGATGCAAGGGCTGCAGAAGCAGCAAATTTAGGTATTATTGATATCGGCCATTTTGCATCAGAGCATTTAATTGTTAAAGTACTTGCCAGGAGGCTCAGAGAGATTATATCTAAAACCGGAATTGATGTTAAAGTTGAGGCGTGCGAGTCTGAAATCGATCCATTTGTTATTTTGTAATGGTTCACGGTTTACGCTATTTTATAATTATGGGTAATAAATAACGATTAACGAGTTGAGGACATGAAAGAACAGATAGATATTCTGGTAAAACTACAAAAAATCGAAATAGAATCAGACGATATTAAATCTAAGTTGAGCGGTGTTTCTAAAAAATTTGATTCTTTTGATGCCGGACTCAAGGAGCTTGAACAGTCTATAGTTGATAAAAAGTCTTTGCTCAATGATTTGAGCAAAAAATATCGCTCCTATGATTCTGACGTTCAGACTAATCTTGCCCTAATCAAAAAGAGTCAGGGGAAACTTATAGCTGTTAAGACAAACAGGGAATACCAGGCCTTATTAAAGGAAATTGAAGAATTAAAGACAAAAAATTCTCAGGCAGAGGATGAGATGTTGTTATGTCTGGATCGTATAGATGAAACAGAAAAAGATATTTCTGTAAAAAAAGACGAATATTCAAAGTTAAAAGAGAGAGTAAGTAGTGATAAAGAGACTATAATGCGGGAAGTGGAGCACGGAAAAGAAAGGCTTGCCAAGCTTAAGACCGAATGGAACAGCATCTCAAGTAGATTAAAGCCTGAATTGTTGGAAAGGTATATGATGGTAAAGCAACGGGTTAAAGGAACTGCAATAGCCTCTGTTAAAAAATCCGTATGTAATGGATGCAATATGAATCTTCCTCCGCAAATGTATAATGAGCTTCAGCGTTGTGACTGTTTGAAATTTTGCCCTAATTGTCAAAGAATTATTTATTGGGAACAACCATAGGAATCGGTCGGAGCAGTTTAGACGATCGCTGGATCATTTTTGATTCAGAGGAAAGTCCGAACACTGGAGGGCAGGGTGCTCCATAACATGGAGTCGCGGTGACGTGAAGGAAAGTGCAACAGAAAGTATACCGCCCTTTTTCAGTGATTACTGAAAAAGGGTAAGGGTGAAAAGGTGCGGTAAGAGCGCACCAGTTCTTCGGGTGACCGGAGAAGCTTTGTAAACCCCACCCGGTGCAAGACCAAATAGAGGAGTGTTTGAGGATGGCCCGTCCAAGCTCCAGGGTAGGTCGCAAGAGATGTCGGGCAACCGGCATCCTTAGATGAATGATCGTTGTTCTGTCCGGGGTAACCCGAACAGGGTACAGAATTCGGCTTATAGGCTGCTCCGACCTTTTTTTTCATACTTTTGTGTTTTTGTGATTAATTATTTGTAACAATTTAGCTTTTTCAAAAAATATTACCGCTTCAAATGTAATTAAATTTTATACTGAAAAAACTCATGGATAACGGCTCGTAATGAAAGAACCTGCCCGGACTATTAATAAAGGTTTTTGTTTTAAGAAAATGCTTCATCTTTAAATAAAATCGCTTATGGTTCTTTCATAACGAACCATAAGCCACTCAAACAGTTTTCAGTAAAAAATTTAATTACATTTGAAGCTCTTTTGAAGTTAATTTATTTCAAAAGGCTAAATTAATACAATTACTTTTTATGGTGAATAATATGTTGCAGATTGAAGAGCTTAGAGTGGAAGTCGGCGGAAAGACGATACTTAAAAATGTAAACATGGAAATCCCTGAAGGGGAAACCCACGTACTTTTTGGGCCAAACGGATCCGGTAAGACCAGCCTGATGATGACCTTAATGGGGTTTTCCGGCTATAATGTGACACATGGGAAGATTACTTTCAAAGGGGAAGATATTACCTACATGCCCATTCACGAGCGCGCTCGCCTTGGTATAGGCGTATCCTTTCAGAGACCTCCGACTATTAACGGTTTAAAGACAAGGTCGATTGTTGAAATCAGCGCCGGCACTCGGTCTGTTGACGTTGAGGAACTGGCAAAACAGCTTAATCTTTCCGATTTTCTTGACCGGGATGTAAACAATAACTTTTCAGGCGGCGAAATAAAGCGTTCTGAACTCCTTCAGCTTATGGCACAGCAGCCTGATCTTGTTCTTCTGGATGAACCGGAATCAGGAGTAGATCTTGAAAGCATTGTCCTTATTGGCGATACAATCAATTTACTTTTGCGCAGGGGAATTAAACATCCCAGGGAAAAACCTCATAGAGAGATTGTTTCTGATCGAACAAAATCCGCCCTTGTTATTACCCACACCGGTCATATACTCAATTATATAACGGCTGATAATGGCCAGGTTCTTTATGACGGAGTTCTGTGCTGTTCAAGAAATGCAAGAGAAATTTTAAAATGGATAAGAGAATACGGCTATAAGGAGTGCGTCAGATGTACACTATAGATGATGCCAGAGATGTTAATCTTGAAAACTACAAGGTTGATGCTGAAGACCATGCATATATTGACAATTTGTCACAAATTAAATCAACAGATGCAAACCAGCTTTTAGATGTTGGTGTGGATACCGATGAAAATGATCGTGTCGGTAGCTTCATACAGAAAGACAAATCTGTAATACACTGCAAAACCATGCAAGACGGCATTGAGGTTATGAGCATATCCCAGGCTCAGGAAAAACATGGGTGGCTTTCCGATTATATATGGAAAAATATATCTCCGGATACCGACAAATTTACATCCCAGGCAAAGAAAAAACCTCACGAGGGGTACTTTATACGCTCCCTTCCAGGGGTTAAAACAGAGCATCCGGTACAGTCATGCCTTTATATCGCCAAAGAAGGTTTTTCGCAAAATGTTCACAATGTTGTGATCGCTGAAGAAGGTTCGGAGCTCCACATTATTACAGGGTGCGCAACAGCGCCCCATCTGGTTTCAGGGCTACACGTAGGCGTTTCGGAATTTTATGTCAAAAAAGGGGCAAAACTTATATTTACCATGATTCATGACTGGGGTGAAAAAATAAATGTACGGCCCAGAACGGTGACCAGGGTAGAAGAAGGCGGACTTATTATTTCAAACTATATATCATTAAGACCGGTAGGGTCACTTCAGATGTATCCCACAACATACTTGAACGGGAAAGGCGCTGTTGCGCGTTTCAACAGCGTTCTTGTAGCTAACAAGGGCGATTTCCTGGATGTGGGTTCACGAATAGTGCTTAATGCTCCTGACACACGGGCAGAGATAATATCTCGCTCAATTACATCCGGAGGAACAATTATTGCCCGTGGTGATCTGGTCGGCAAAGTTTCCGGCATTAAGGCACATCTTGAATGTAAGGGTTTAATATTAAAAGATGGGCTGATGCACGCTATACCTGAACTTCGAGCATATGTTCCAGGTGTTGAGATGTCTCATGAGGCTGCGGTAGGCAAGATTGATCAGCGTGAGATAGAATATCTCATGGCAAGGGGCATTGATGAGGATGAGGCAATATCAACCATTGTTCGCGGGTTTTTAAATGTTGATATAGAAGGATTGCCGCCAGGTCTCAAAAACAAGCTTGAGAAGATCATCTCCGAAACTCAGAAAGATATGATATAGAAGCAGAGCTAAGTTAAATGCAACAAGCTGATTTTGACAGCACTTTTGATGAAAAGGTGCGGATATTTTCTCATGATTACCTGAAGTGTTGCAACTACATTTCTGGTTTTGATTCGCACAAGCATGGTTTTACAAAAAGACTTTATTCAAAACTGATATCTACATCCCAGCTTTTAGAGGACTTTCTTGATTTTCACGGAGCCAAAAACAATAGCAACTGGTATCTTTACAGGGAGTTTACGGCATCTGTCAGACATTTAAGTATAGCGAGCTATTCGTATAAGCATATATCAAACAGACTTGTATTTTATGACCTTGTGAACACAGAGAGTTTTGAAAAGGAAGGTGAAATTACATTTGATTTTTTGACAAGTTCTATTATGAAAATGGCGCCGATTATACTTGATGAAGCGAAACACCTTAATATCCCCATTCCTGATGATACTTTTAAGCCCGCCTATTTCCCGACTATTCCGACAGATGAGATGCTCGATTATAATATCGATGATAAGGATAAAGATCAGCAGAAGAAACATATAGTTAAAATTGCCAGTGAATTTTTGAGTATTGCAGGAAATTTTGACCAGTTGGGCTTTTATGAACCATACAGTATGGAAGAAATATTGACTATTGTACCGGATAAGATCAATGAGGTTGAGATTAGACGTTTTGAAATGCTTGCGCACAACCTTCAATCTTCATTTGATACATATGTGATACACGGAGGATTCAGGTTTGGCAACAGGAGGCTTAAGCAGCTCCGCGGCTATATTTCAGTTGTATTCCATCTTCTTCAGATGATCGGCAGGCTTCTCCATTTTTATGAAAGACACCTGTATGAGGCTGGATACAAAAATATTTACAAAAAGGTTCAAGACCGATTGGCATCCCTTATAGATACGTCAACCCTCCTTGACCGTATTATTAATTACGGCCTGTATTATGTTTGCCACTTTCTGATGACCGGCAAAGCTTTGGCGCGGGATATACTGAATGAGAATATAGAGCGTTCTTCCATTACTGTCGGCATTCCGGTAAAACTTGGTTTTCACAGCAGACCCAGTCTTCTTGTCGCCAAAATTGTTCAGCATTACGGGGGACAGGTAGAACTATGTATAAAATCGGACAGGTTTGACGCCAGTAGTGTGCTCGACATACAATGGGCCGGCGGCAAGATACAGAATGAGAACATTAACAAGGTTACATTCGAAGGGGATACGCGTGCTTTAAAGGATATAGAAATGCTTGCCAGCGTCAACTATGGTGAAGATACAATGGGAAAAGGGGTTCCGCTGCCTGAAGAATTGAATTATTTGAGATAAAAAATATGATTTCAGCAATTATTGTGGCTGCCGGCAAAGGCATTAGGATGAATGATAAACTGCGCAAGCAGTATCTTGTGCTTGCTGGCCGTCCGATTTTGGCTTATAGCCTGCTGGCTTTTGATGTATGCGATTTGATAGATCACATCATTCTTGTTGTTCCAAAAAAAGATGTCGATTATTGCTGGAAAGATATAGTTAGCCCCTTAAAGCTTTACAAAAAGATCAATCTTGTGGCTGGCGGAGAGAAACGTCAAGAATCTGCATATAATGGCCTTATGGCAGTAGATAAAGATACCGCGGAAATAGTTGTCATCCATGATGGTGTGCGACCTTTTGTTTCTCAGGCGCAGATAGCGGCATGTATAACCGGCGCAAAAGAGTATAGTGCATGCATCCCGGCTGTTCCTGCAAACGATACCTTAAAGCAGGTGGACAGCTCCGGTTTTATATGCGACACACTTAAAAGAGATGATATATTTCTTGCACAGACCCCACAGGCTTTTCAATATGATCTGATAATCAAAGCCCATAAAAATGCAAGGAGGGAAGGTTTTGCGGGCACAGATGATGCATCACTCGTGGAAAGACTCGGGGGAAATATTAAAATAATTTATGGCAGCAGACGGAATATAAAAATTACAAACAGGGAAGATCTTATTTTTGCAACAGCATTACTTTAATTGCAGTACATATCTTGTTGGATCCGATATACCCGCCTTTTTAAAGCCCTGCTTTCTTAAGGTGCAGCTATCACACTTTCCGCATGCCAGGTTTTCCGGAGAAGGATCGTAGCAGCTGTGCGTTAAGGAATAATCGACTCCAAGTTCGATCCCTTTTTTTATAATTTGCGCTTTGGTCATATTGATTAACGGAGTTCGTATCTTTATTTTTGTAAGCCCTTCCACTCCTGCCTTTGTGGCAAGATTTGCCATTTGTTCAAAAGCTTTTATGTATTCAGGCCTGCAGTCAGGGTATCCGCTGTAGTCGATAGCGTTGATGCCGATAAATATATCTGATGAAAGAAGAACCTCTGCCAGAGCAAGGGCATAGGAGAGAAAGATTGTATTTCGTGCAGGCACATAAGTGACTGGGATTTGTTTTCCTATCTGCTTTATATCTTTTACCTTTGGCACATCAATATTGTCGGTAAGAGCTGAAGCGCCGATAATTTTAAGATCCAGATTTATTACAAGATGTTTCGCAACATTAAAGGCGTCTGCCACTTTTTTAGCTGCCTGCAGTTCAATGGCGTGTCGCTGTCCATAGAAAAAGGTTAAACCATGTATTTCAAAGCCTTCATGCTTTGCAATGGCAAGAAGTGTCGTTGAATCAAGGCCTCCGCTTAACAGAATAACCGCTTTTTTTCTTGTAATCATAAATCCCTCAATCTTTCACCTGACTTTTTTTACCACGAAGCTCACGAAGATCACGAAAATAGAAGCATCTATAAACTACTGAACCCTGAACCCTGAACCCTGAACCCTATACCCTTCTTTGTTTATCAGGCCAGATTATTTTATGCAGTTGAAGATGAAGTCTGATGTTCAGGTTATCTTCAAGTATCCACTTTGCAAGTTCGGCAAAGGCAATTTTTCCAAAAACAGGAGAAAACAGTATATTCTTTTCAGGAAGTTTACGAGATATCAACTTTGTGATATTTTTGGCATACTCATAATCCTCACGGCTTCCGATTACAAATTTGGCCTGGTCTTTTTGATTGAGCCCTTTAAGGTTTTCAAGATCATTTTTGTCACTTTCACCACTGGTCGGGCATTTGATGTCCACGATTTTTACGCATCGTTTATCAACCATGCTTATATCAAAGGTTCCGTTTGTTTCCATTATAACCTCATATCCTTTTTCAAGGAGTTCTGATATAAGCAGAGGAGTATCATCCTGAAGCAACGGTTCCCCGCCTGTAATTTCAATGAGCGGGCAATGATAAGTCGCGACCTTCTGAATGATTTCGGCTAATTCCATTCCCATTCCTTCTTCATAGGCATAGCGGGTATCGCAGTATGAGCATCTTAAATTGCATCCGGTGAGTCTCACGAAAACACACGGAAGCCCATTATATAAAGATTCACCCTGAATGCTGTAAAATATTTCATTAATTAAAAGAGTCATGATTTAGTTTATGGTTTGTATCTTGCAGAAATTAATTCACCGCCCGCTTCGCTCAAGTCGCAGAGTTCGCAAAGTTATTTTTTCTTTTCACTTTCTGCTGAGAGGGCAGAAAGTGAAAAACAACAGCCCTTCGGGCAAAATAGACATCATTTACTGTCGGCGGATATGATTCTCAATAGTGTTTCGATATGTATAGTCTTTGGTGGATTAAAGCTTTATGTTTGCCGTCCTCTCAACGGCAAACATAAATTATCTTTCCTCTGCGCTCTTAGCGGCTCTGCGGTGAAAAATAATATTAAGCTGTAAACCAAACTGTGTCTAAATAATTATTGTCGCATTAGTAAGTTGACTTTATATAGAACAATTAATACTAACACTTAACCTAAATGAAAACAATAAGCATACTAAAAAATACTGTTCAGGAATATGCATGGGGGTCTCATACCGCTATTGCCGAGCTTTTAGGTAAAAAGTCGCCTTCTGTCAGACCCCAGGCCGAATTCTGGATGGGAGCACATTCAAAAGCCCCTTCCATGGTCAAATATGGCGGCAAATGGATATCCTTGTTGGAATTGATTAAGAATAACCCTAAAGATATTCTTGGAAGAGAGGTGGCGCAAAAATTTAACAACACCCTTCCGTATCTGTTCAAGGTCCTTGCAGCGGCAAAACCTCTTTCCATACAGGCTCATCCAAGCAAGACGCAGGCAATCAGCGGTTTTGAAAAAGAAAACAGGTTCGGGATTCCGCTAAATGCTCCCAGCAGGAATTATAAGGATGATAATCACAAGCCGGAATGTATATGCGCGCTTACCCCTTTTTGGGCTTTGAACGGATTTCGCAGGGTTTCTGAAATTTTAGTGCTTATGGAAAAAATCTGCCCGCAGGGTTTAGCCGGTGAGCTTGACGATCTTCGAAATCGGCCGGATAAGCAGGGTTTAAAAAACTTTTTTAGCGTTCTTTTAACTATGGAGCGTGAGCGAAAAAAGCAGGTCATAGATGATGCGCTAAAAAATGCGCACAGGTTTTCAGAAGATGATAACCTTTTTAAATGGACGATAAAACTTTATAATGAATATAAGGCAGACATAGGAATTTTTTCTCCTATATTGCTTAATTTGATTTGTCTTAAACCAGGCCAGGCCATGTTTATTCCGTCAGGGGCGCTTCATGCCTATCTTGATGGTGTGGGAATTGAATTGATGGCAAACTCAGACAATGTGCTAAGAGGCGGACTTACCCCAAAGCATGTAGATGTGCAGGAGCTTTTAAGTGTTCTTGATTTTGAAGAAAAGGATATCAATATAATAGCTTCAAAAAAATGCAAAGACTTTGAAATGATCTATCCTAACCCGGCCGAGGAATTTGTTCTTTCCGTGATTTCTGGCAACAAAGGAATAACTTATAAGAGTTCTGTAAAAAGAAGCATTGAAATTATCCTTTGCACTGATGGAAAGGCGCTTATAACCGACATAGACAACAATATTGCCATTGATCTTGACAGGGGGGTATCGGTTGTTATACCTGCCAGCGTCCAAAATTATACTATTAACGGAAAAGCAACTCTTTATAAGGCTTCTGTTCCATTTTAACCGTCTCCCCTCCCTCCGCTGACTTCCAGAATTGTTGCCAGAAGCCATCCTACTTCCACTAATGTGCTAATCAAGATGACACCGAGCCCCAAAAGCGATTTTGTGGTATTTCGCGACAATATCGTGGCATAGTGAGAACTTAACTTATTGATTTTTTCACTTTACGAGTTTATAAATAACATCGGAAAGACGTAAGTAAGGAACTCTTCAAAAAGGATACTCTAATGCCGCGCATTTTTGACAACATTGAAAAGCTGCTTTTTTCGGCAGACCAAATTGAAGTCCATGAGCCTGAAGCTGAATATGGGAATCCCAAAGAAAATGGCAAATAGCCATGCCTCTTAACATTGAACGAGCCCGGACACTTCGCGGATGGACATACCCATTTACGCTTACTCTTTGAGACAATCTTATGGAAAAAGAAGCTAAAGCAAGAATAAGGATCAATAGTCTCCTTAAGCGCGCAGGTTGGCGGTTTTTTGATGATGAAAACGGCCCTGCCAACATTGCTTTGGAAGCAAATGTGAAAATTAAAAAAAAGGAGATCGACCAATTCGGTGATGATTTCGAAAAAACCGTTGACGGATTTGTCGATTATCTCTTGCTCGATGCCAATAATTTCCCCTGCGCTGTGCTTGAAGCAAAATCCGAAAAATTAGACCCATTGGCCGGAAAGGAGCAGGCCCGCAAGTATGCCAAATCGTCAAATGTTCGCTTTATCATTCTTTCCAATGGAAACCTTCATTATTTCTGGGACTTGGAGCATGGCAATCCTTCCATTATAACCGACATTCCCTCTCAGGAATCATTAGGCCGGTACACTACCTTTAAACCCAACCCTGAAAACCTTGTTAAGGAAAAAGTCGAAGCCGATTATATTGCTATCACCCAGGATCCTATGTATAGTTCGGCTCCCCGCTGGAATAATCCAGATGAGCGCGATGCCTTTATCAAAGAGAACAATCTGAAGTTTTTGAGGCATTATCAGTTGAAGGCCATTTACGCCCTGCAGAAGTCTGTAAAAAGCGGCAGCAACCGTTTTCTCTTTGAGATGGCCACAGGCACCGGTAAAACGCTCGCATCCGCCGCCGTTATCAAGCTCTTTTTAAGAACAGGCAATGCCAACCGCATCCTTTTCCTGGTCGATAGAATCGAGCTGGAAAACCAGGCCTGGAAGAATCTTGTCCGGACACTGAAGAATGACTACACATGCGTCATCTACAAAGAAAATCGCGATGATTGGCGCAAGGCCGAAATTGTTGTTTCCACAGTACAGAGCCTTTCGTTCAACAACAAGTATAGAAGCCTGTTTTCTCCGACAGATTTTGATCTGATCATATCTGATGAGGCGCACCGCTCAATCAGCAGGAACAGCCGGGCTGTTTTTGAGTATTTTGTTGGCTATAAATTGGGGCTTACCGCAACGCCAAAAGATTATCTCAAGAAGATCGACCCGGAAAAAATCAGCAAGCAAGACCCGCGGGAATGGGAACGCAGACAACTTCTTGATTCGTATATAACCTTTGGCTGTGCCAGCGGAATCCCCACTTATAGATACAGTCTTGTCGATGGGGTAAAAGATGGGTTTCTGGTCAATCCGGTTGTCGTGGATGCCAGAACGGAAATCACTACGCAGCTTTTGTCCGACCTGGGGTATTCCGTTCTTGTGGAAAACGAGGAGGGGGAGTTAGAGGAAAGGATCTTTTTCCAGAAAGATTTTGAGAAGAAGTTTTTTTCAGATAAAACAAATGGAATTCTGTGCAAAACCTTTCTTGAAAACGCAATCAGGGACCCCTTAAGCAATGAAATCG
>JACNLL010000031.1 GCA_014381545.1 Candidatus Desulfaltia bathyphila | reverse complement strand
AGAAGATTCTGTTGCGAAATAACGCTTCTGCCCAGTTCTTTTTCGGTTTCTTTTCTGGCATTTCCGGCAACTTTGCCCGCGCGCCTGGCAACCTTTTTATTTTGAGGAAACGTATCCGGTTTCTCTTTTTACTTGTTTTTGTTGGCATCTCTACCTTGGGACAATTTGTCCCTATGTAGAACCCAATAGATGGTTAGAACTACAAAACACCAATTTTCCATACACCCTTCTCTAAAAATGCCTCAATGGTTTGACGATGCGCTTTATTAATTAAGTTAGAGTGTGAGATTTTTTTTCTTTTTGCATACTCTGCAAGCGTTACAATTTCCATTCTTTCAAGATAGGCCAATCTTTTGTGATAACTATTAGTAATTGCCTTTCCAACGATCCCTTCCATAATTGACGCTTTGCCTCTGTCATCAAATTCATTAAAAGCGTCATAGTATAATTTTCGATCGATAAATTTGATGTTTATTGGCACAAAACCTTCTCTTATGAGAAGATAATTGTTTATCACCCTTCCGATACGACCATTTCCATCTACAAATGGATGAATATGTTCAAAAGTAAGATGTAAAAGAGCAACTCTTTTTATAATATTTTCATTTGGGGTTGAATAATATTGAATAAGCATTTCTTCAAGTTTTTCAAGTACTTGTTTTGGGTCTAAAGCAATGTGGTTTGCAACGCGCACCCATTCATCATTGTTTCGAAAGCGACCGGCGACGTCATCACGAATATTGGAAAGGAGCGTTTTATGTAAAAATAAAATTATCTCAAGGCTTAACTCTTGTTCTTTTGCTTTTGTGTATATATAAGAAACGACTCGCGCTAAATTTTTTGCTTCAAATAATTCCATTTCGGAAATATACCTGTCCAGATCTATTTGTAATAAAATTTTTTCTGTTTCTTCGAGAGTAAGCGTACTGTTTTCAATAGCATTTGAGTTATAAACCTGCTCAGCGACTTCTGCTTCAACGAGCAGTTTAAGAAGCGGCTCTTTCTTTATGGCAGCTTTGTAATATCGCTTTCGCAAGGAATGTATTTTAGCGAATATATTTAATGTTTTTGCCATGGCTTAATCTTATAAGTTTTTCACTCTTTTGTCAACAAAACCGTGAAAATATGTTATCAATTGTATCATTTTCACGGTTTTGATCTCATAATTCCCCTTCAAACGTTTTTTGCAGGATTGTTTTTTTGAGTTCTTCTAAAGGGCGTACAGTGGGCCCATAATTTTATGCGTTTCTCATTTTATTTTTGGTCTTTTACGGAAATCGCAGATATATATTTTAGGGTGCACATCCTTTTTACAGCCTCACCAAGCAGCGGAATGCCGGCCTTGTCAATGGCCTTTGGAGATAGATTGTGAAGTATACTCAATTCAGGGCCAAGACTTTCAAGGGCTGCATTGTAATTATTCATGACCTTTTTTGACACTGCGCCTACTTTTAATATTTCTGATAAAATATTGACCAGAGGAATTATGCTGTAATAAGGGTGGGTTCTTTTCGGCTTTTTATGCTTTGGCCGATCCGCCAGATCTTCAACACGGTATAAGACTCCGATGGTCAAGGGTTTCCCGCAAACCGGACATATCCCTTGTCTTTTCTTCAACTAATTTGGATATGAGCCTCTTTCCACATGTCCGGAACAGATTGCGCTTTAAAGTCGCCCGACAGTATAGAAGTAATAAATGCGCCAATCGCAATTCCAATAACATACATAAGCTGCCAGTTCGGAAGAGAATCAGGCTCGTATTTCCCTTTTTTTGTTGTAAAATATTCGAACTTTGAATAGTCGATCCCCAAAGTTTTTTCTATTACAGAGGCGCCCCGCGCAAATGTTGTCGATGCTCCAAGATATTTACCCGCAACAATTACCGATAAAACAAGCAATATGCCGACCAGAACACCGGCTATATATGGATTTAATGTTTTATTTTTCATAAGCCATCTCTGTATTATTTGACATGGCACTTAGAACATCTTATCGGCCCTGTTTTTTCTCCCGCATCTCTCTTTGCCTTATGGCATTTGATGCACGTCTTTTTCATGACCTGCTTCTTTTTCAGCTTCTTCTGTTCTTTTAAATCCTTTATTATTCCTGCTGTTTTTGGGAACAGGTCATGACATACGTTGCAGTCGCCTATCGTGTCTTGATGCAGGTAGTGGGGAAAATTAACTTCACCCTTTTTGCCGCCGTCAAGTGCAATATCTTTTGCTCCCTGATTTTGAACTGCAACAGCTATTGCACCTGTTAAGAAAACTATTCCAATGATTACCCCGATTATCTTAGCTTTCATTTTATATTCCCTCCGGAAAATTTATTGTTCCACCAGGTTAATCGTAGTATCGTATCATGTATCAAGTGTTTGATGTGAAAAAAGTAGGTAAAAATGTGTTTATCTATAGACTTTCAGATTATTCATTTCACAAGGATAGAGGGAGGACTTCGAGTAAGGCGTACATGTTAGTACATCGTCGAGAAGTCCGACCGATAACGCAGTGAAATTATTTATCTGAAAGTCTATTTGTTAAGATTCTCCAGTTCCCTGATAATGGACTCAAGGCGCGGCCGTTTGTTGATATCGTGCACGTCGATATAACGGATGATGCCTTTCTTGTCGATTATAAAAAGCGCCCTTTCCGTAACTCCATCGGAACGTAACACGCCGTATGTATCAGCTACCCTGCCGTGGGGCCAGAAGTCGGAAAGAACAGGAAACCATAAGTCCCCCATCTGGTTCGTCCATGCAAAGAGAGTCGGAATATTGTCCACCGTAATTCCGAGAAGTATGGCATCATTTTTATTAAACAGCCCTTTCACAATGTTATAGCCGGGCCACTGGTCTGAACAAACTGGTGTCCATGCTGCAGGAACAAAAGAGATGACCACATTCTTTTTCCCGAGGTACCGGCTCAGGAAGATTTTTCCACCGGAAACCGCGGGAAGCGAGAAGTCAGGAGCACGATCTCCTATCTTTACCTTCAAAACACTGTCTGTGGGTTTTAGGTTTTCAGGGTGATAAATATTATCCTTAAAGGCATCTGAAAGGCCGTAGGAAGAAGTTATACCAAGCAAAAAGATCAGCACGATCCCCAGCAGTACACTGAAACAATTACTTTTTTTCATTTGACACCTCCTTACTTTACTCCAGACAGTCGAAGCATCAGATCCAGGAATTGATCAGGATTATCGACGCCTCCAAGTTTGGAATAAAAAATCCGGTGAGTTCCATCGTTATTGATTTTGATTCCTATGAAGTATGGAGTTCTGACCTCTCCCAGAACCTTGTGGATGGAATAATCCATATCTGCAAAAAGAGGGAAAGGGATATGGTATGTTTTCGCGAACACTTCTACCTCGTAGGAAGAATTTCCTGCTCCGATTCCTATTAATTTGACTTTATTCTTCAGCTTAGGATTACCTTCTATCATATTATATAGTTTGTTCACGTCGGGCGCATCGCCCTGGCAATGAGGGCAGTACATGCTGAAAATTTCGATGATCACTACCCTCGCCTTGATCTGTGGTATTTTGAAAAAACCGGAAGTGGGAAGACCAAGATAGCTTCTATCGCTATCTTTTACAGGTACAGCAAGGTTTATTTCCGGCAGTATCGCCCCTTTTAGCGGCGGCGATTTAGCGGCCGTAACAGTAGAACTAAATACAAAAACACAGACAGCAAGGGCTATAAAGTGTATTAGAATTTTTTTCATGGTTTTCATTCCTTTCTTACTCCCTCTCACAAGAGGAGGAAAATTATGTGTTACCTCCTTTTTTGCTGGAGATCGGCCTTAAATCTCAAGTCGTTGGCCATTTTCTTGACTTCATCCAGATCTTTGGTCATGGCTGCCCATCCATACCAGTAAGCATAATCAGGATTAGCATGAAAAACTCCCTGGTATGTTCTCATCCGATGCTTCATGTACATCTTGAATAGTACCTGTTCGATGTAGGAACCTCCGGTTTGGTAAAAATGTAAAAAGTCGGGATAGGCATAAGAGTAGTGAGCCGGTTTCTTCAAAATGCCGTCTTTGTAAAGCTCAACCACAACTTTTATGGCTTCTGCCATTAAACGGTCAGCTTTTCTGATCATCTGATCGCCTTTTTCAAGCTCTCCCCTGGCATATTTTTCAGAATGGCACTTTTTGCAGGTCTTGATCATTTTTTTCCGCTCGGTTTGCCAATCCTCTTCGGTTAACCGTGCAAAATCAGCGGCTTTAATAATATCCAAGCGGGCAGTGGGTTTCCCTTCCGGATCTAATACCCCAAGCGCCTTGAGGATTGTGGTTCGGTCTTTAGCCCATTGTTTATCTTTTGGCAGGGGAAGCCTTACTGCCAAAAATCCCCAGGCCGTTTTGTTGGTATGGGTTCCGTCAGGCAAATGACAGAACTGACAGGTAGGAGCAGCAGCATCTTTAGGCAGTCTTCCAATCTCCTTCATCTGGTATCTAACTCCGTGTTTGGAACTTTCATACATCTCCCACTGAGGATGATCGAACCCCATATGGCATGTCCGGCATGCTTTGGGATCCTGCGCCTCTTTTTTAGAGAATGTATGCCGCGTATGACATTCATCGCAGGAATTTGTCCGGTAGGTATAACCTTTTTCACGTAACTCCTTTTTCTGGGCCTCTGACTTTACTCCCATATTATGGCATCCGCCGCAGCCTTTACCCCCTTCCATCAGTTCATCAGGCTCCATGTGTGTGACCGGCAGGGCATTTAAAGAAGTCCAGCCAAAATTGTGTTTCCCTTTAGTGAATTGATCAAACTGTTCCTCATGACACTCGGCACAGGTGTTCTCATCAGGCATCCTGGCTAAGCGGGATGTCTTTTTACTCTTGTGCTTGGATCCATGACAAACATCACAGGTAACCTCATTATCACTATGTTCACTGCTCTGCCAATCCTTGACCATTAGCGGTGTTACTGCCCGATGGCAGCTGATACAGACTTTTCCCTCTTCTGCCAGAGTAATGCCTGCCATGAGTATCGGTGTTATCAGGGAAGCGAAAAAAAATATAATTAATCTCTTCATGCAGCCTCCTTTCCTGAGACCTTTGCAAAACGCCCCCTTTTGCCCGATTACTGCGTCAGTCTCAAATTTCAATTCTCGAAATATTTAATATATTCCTCCGGTTGAAATTTTCGCCTTCCTTGTACTTGAACAAAATTGAACATTTTTCAAAGGTCTCTTCCTGTCAATTTTCCAGATCAAAATTATCCTTACTTACCCCATATACGGAAAACACCCAATCATCGGGAATCTCTCTCTCTCTTCAAACACTCTGAGCAGATGCCGATGACATACTGCCTTAGTTACTCTTTTTTCCTGAAGCCCGGCTATTTTTTTCTTTATATCCATAAAAATATTATTATCTTAGAATGATTCTAAGTCAAGAATGAAATAAACCTTTATTTTTAATGAAATGGGTTGTCCTTTTTATTTGTACATGCAATATAAAAAGTCATAAGGATTGTCCTGCCATGCCAAACAATATTAAATTGAAAAAACTTCAAAATATTTTTCAAAAAACAGTCTCCCGTTTTATGGCATCCCGGACCCTGATCATAAAGTTGCCAACTTATATAAACAACAATGGAAGCTCACAAAATTAGGGCTCATGCCGGCTCTGTTTGTAATAAACAGGGGAGGGGAAATTGTATTTTCATACTATTCAAAGAATATGAAAGATATCCCCGCCAATGATCTGGTAATCGGGGAACTTAACCAATAGCTCACAAAAATCTGTGAAACCTGCCCGCTTGTGCCTCGCAGTGGCAGGCGGGTCTGCGTAATCTGTGGATTAAATCATATAATAATAAGGAGGATAACTCATGGATAAAAAAATACTTGTAGCATTTGATGACTCTGATAACGCCATGCGGGCAGTGGAATATGTAGCAAAAAATTTTGCCACGGATAATAAAATTACACTGTTAAATATAGTCCAGGACACCGCCACCCTGTGCGATATGAATAGCCCGGAATTGACCCCATATTTTAAATCTCAACAAAAGTCCTTTTGTACACTTGAAGAGAAAAAAAAGGACCTGGTTGATAGCGCACTTCAAAAAGCACGGCAAATCTTAATAGATGCCGGGTTTAAAAAAAAGAATGTAACCATAAAGGCAAAACGCAAAAAAAAGGGGGTTGCAAGGGATATCGTTCAAGAAACGCAATCCGGTTATCACACCATTATCATGGGGAGAAGAGGGCAGTCTGGAATTAAGGAGTTTATTCTTGGCAGTATTTCACAAAAAGTGTTTCATCTGGTTAAGGATATTTCGGTTCTGGTCATTAATTGAGACCTTTGCCGGATGATCCCCCAAAAACCTGTAAAGAGTCGCTCGTCCGACCCCGAGAACCTTGGCTGTTTTTGCTTTATTCCCGCCTGTTTTTAAAAGGGCTTTATTAACTGCATCAATATCCAGCTTTACGGACTGGCCGCGTGTGTAAATGCTGCTTTTAAAATTAATAAGTTCCATCGGAAGATCATCCTGTTTGATAATCTTGCCGTGGCATTTTACAATTGAAAATGAGACAGCATTTTCCCCCTTGTACCGATAATCAACTCTTGTATGGGTACGTTTTTTTCTGCTGCCTCCATCCCTTTTTTGACAATCATGGGAAGACCGGAACAACATGGAACTTCCATTACAGCTGCCATAACGCTTTTTATGTCCGCAATTTTAAAGATGTCTGCAAACTTGTCGATGTATTCCTGGATGTCGTCAAATTTCGGGCATCCTATCATAACAACCCTGCCTTTCAGCAAATCCTTATGTAAAGTCGGAATAGCGATGCCACAGCAGTCTGCAAGCACAAGCAGATCAGCTCCTTTTAAAAACAGCGCTGTTGTAGGCACCAGCCTGATTTGAACCGGCCAGTGAGAAAGAGCCGACTCAGCAAGGTATTTTTCCACCGCAACTTCATCAAACTCCTCGGCTTCACGTTCGACAATCCTGAGAGCGCCGGTGGGACATTCGCCGATGCAGGCACCAAGGCCGTCACACAGGTTGTCTGAGACCATCTTTGCCTTGCCGTTAATAATCTGCAGTGAACCTTCTGCACATCCGGGCACACACTGCCCGCAACCGTCGCACAATTCTTCATCAATTTCTATTATTTTACGTAGTCTTTTCATCTATCCATCCTTTTAATGAAAGATTCCCCAGGCACTGCTCGGCAAACCGGCAATATGAAGCACAACCGAAATCCATGGCGGGATTTAAAAACCGATGCCCGCAATTTCCGCATTTTCGGGTGGTGTCATCCTTGAAAAATTCTACCTTGTAGCCGCATTCCGGACATTTTACATCAAAGATTGCCCCTGGTTTCCAGTACCGGGTATCCTGACCTGGGCATTTCATGATTAATCTCCATTTTCTTAACTTATTTTTTATTTCCCTTCCAAAAACCGTTCAATTTAGCTTTAAGTGTATTTTACATACGAGGCGGACCCATTACCTTGACTTAGATCAAAAAAAGGTGATATTTTTTAAAAAAAGAGGAAAAAATGGATAAAACATTTAACATTCTTTCAAGTATTCCCGGTTTTAGCGGTCTTTCTGAGAACCAGCTTGAAGCATTAAGACAAATAGTTGTTGACAGGCATTTTAACAAGGGTGAAATGATTTTTTCAGAGGGTGATGAGGGGAATGGATTTTATGTGGTTGCCAAAGGCCGGGTAAAAATTTTTAAACTTTCACCTGAAAGAAAGGATAAAAGCAAATGGTTTACGATTTTAATGCAGATGAAATATTTGAGATGGCCGAGCAAATTGAAAGAAATGGGGCTTCCTTTTACAGAAAATCAGCAGAAGCAATTGCAGATCCTGGCGCAAAAAAGCTTTTGCTCGATCTTGCTGCAATGGAGGATGAACATGAAAAAACATTTGCCGATTTAAGAGCGGGCCTGTCTGAAAAGGAAAAGGTTGCAATCATATTCGATCCTGAGGGTGAGACAACTCTTTATCTTCGCGCATTAGCCAATACCAGGGTGTTTTTTCAAAAAAAGATCGACACATCATCAATGGAAGAGATCCTCAAGGAAGCTATCCTGGCCGAAAAGGATTCTATAGTATTTTACCTGGGCATGAAGGAAATAGTACCCGAAAATCTTGGTAAAACAAAAATTGATCAAATCATTAAGGAAGAGATGGTCCACATAAAACTTCTCAGCAAAGAGCTGGTTGCTTTAAAAAAATAGCTTTTTTATTTATTCATCAAACCTGGCTAATAAG
>JACNLL010000045.1 GCA_014381545.1 Candidatus Desulfaltia bathyphila | reverse complement strand
AAACCTCTCTTTGAGTTTTACAATGGAAATCGTTTCCATGATGTAGCCCATGTTGTTACTTTCCATGACCTAAAGATGTGAATAAATTGCCGTTCTCTTCAGCGGTTATTCATTATATACTGCAAATAAATTTGCCCACTTGGAAACATTGTCCATGTTTACCGGACGTGCACCCATTTTGATAAGGTTTTTATTGTAATCTCTGCCAAATGTATAAACTGGTTTTTGCTAAGAGATAATATTTTTGCAAAATGCCTCTGTCTTACTTGCAGTATCGGCATGGGCCACAAAAAAAACAGTAGACAAGGCCGCAACAAATAGATTGCTGTAATGGGATGTCTTAAATATCAATATTTCATATAACATCCCAAGGTTTCGCTCTATGTTAACCCATCAGCCCGGCTTCCTGAAAGCTGTAATATCCCTTTTTGGTCACTATGATATGGTCGAGAATCCGTAGTCCGAGGATATTCCCTGCCTCAGTCAGTTGTTCATGAATTTTCAGATCGCTGTTGCTGGGTTTCAGATCACCCGAAGGATGGTTATGTGCAAAGATTACAGCGGCAGCTCTATCGGAGATGACATCCGCATAAACCTCGCGTGGATGCACTTGGCTGCGATCAACCAGGCCAATGGTTACAATCCTTTTTTTAATGACTTCATGAGCGCCATTAAGGGAAATGCAGACAAAATGTTCTTGCTTTTTGCCGGTAATATCAGCCAGCAACGGTATCACATCCTGAGCCCCGGTTATCTTTACAGTATCTTTAATCAGATGCCGTCTTGCCAGTTCAAAGGCGGATAGAATTTGTGCAGCTTTTGCCAGGCCCATGCCTCGCATCGCCGTGAGATGTTCGACAGATAAATCTTCTTTATGCTTGCGGATCAGTTTAGCAACACTTTTGGAGATAGTAAAAAGGCTTTGTCCCTCAACACCCCGCCCAAGAATAGCGGCCACCAGTTCCTCATCAGTTAAGGCGGATGCACCTCTTTCCTTTAGTTTTTCCCGTGGGCGATTATGAGCAGGCAGATCCTTTATCTTCTTCATCGTTTACCTTCAAACAGGGTCAAATTATGTATGTAAAATTGTATGAACCTGGTTATCCTTTATTCCCGGCAATATTTCATTGAGCCTATGATAAACCTTATACAGCATCCATTTCTTCACAACATCTCCAAAGGTTTTGTCATCCATAATTTTTGTAAATATATCCAGGTTGCTGTCCATTCTTTCTATCAATTTATTTTGGAACATATCTTCAAAACCGAATTTAAAATTACCGATGCTGTTGTTTTTGGCCTGCTCTGATAATTTTTCATCCGCAACCAGTTCCTCTTCAATTTGAGTAAAGAAATATTTGTCAGCATCAGTAAAATTCGTTCCAAATTTATCGTTCAGGATTTCAATGATCTCCGAGAGCCTGGCTAATTCTTCTTTTTCTTTTTTTGTCCCTGCCTCCATTATTGGATGAAGCTCACTCCCGCTGTCTTTTTCAAGGACAATTGTGCCTTCTCTTATTTTTTGCAACCTGTAGTATTCCAAAGCCACTTCATCGTGGATTTTAAATCTATCCGAAACACCCCGCTTCGGCAGCTTGTTGAGGAGAAGGCGCGCGTACGCATAAAACTTTTCCAAATCCATGTCCGCAAACGGCATAATCTGTGACAAAAATGCATAAAGCCGGATAAAAACAGTCAGTGTATGTTTGAAATCTTCCTGCTTGTCCTCGTCTTTAATGACCTGAAAGCGGTCAACCGCGGGATCTATGAAGGAGTTAAGCATGGCGTGATCTTTTGCACTGCGCACATTACGTGATTTGAAAAAGATTTTGGAAAAAGCATCGATTTCAGACTGCCAAATGATTTGAAATTCTTCGAGTTTGTTTTTCAGGTCGTAGAGTTTGTTCGGATCGGTTGTCGAAAAAAGCGTAGTCTGCTCATAATAGGGCTGAAATGCATCTAATATCTCCTGCTCTTCATTGGCAAAATCAAGAATGAACGTATCTTCTTTCCCCGGATATATTCTGTTCAAGCGCGAAAGGGTCTGCACAGCTCTTACGCCGGACAGTTTTTTATCCACATACATGGTATGGAGCAACGGCTGGTCAAAACCTGTCTGGTACTTTTCCGCAACCAGCAGTATTTGATACTCATTTGTAGCGAATTTTGCCGGCAGTTCTTTTTCCTTAAATTTATTGATTTCATATTCGGTATAGGAAATGCCCGTGTCTCTGTCGGTAAAAGCGGTAAATGCAACCAGTGTCTTGATATCGGTATATCCTTTTTCCTTAATGTATTTATCAAATTCCTTTTTATACCGGATAACATGGGGCCTGGATGAGGTGACAACCATTGCCTTTGCTTTCCCGCCTATTTTGGGCATAACGCATTGCCGGAAATGTTCAATAATAACCTCGGTTTTCTGAGCCAGGTTATGGGGATGAAGTGCGAGAAACCTGGCTATCGCCCGGCTTGCCTTTTTCTTGTTAATATCGGGGTCATCTTCAATGGCTTTTGACAGTCTGAAATAGGTCTTATAGGTAGTGTAGTATTTTAACACATCCAGGATAAAGTTTTCTTCAATAGCCTGTCTCATGGAATAAAGGTGAAAGGGAACAGGTTTTCCATCATCGCCGGTTTGGCCGAAAACTTCCAGAGTCTTTGCCTTTGGTGTTGCGGTAAATGCAAAAAAGGCAAGGTTGGGTTGCTTGCCGCGCGCCAGCATTGAGCTTCTTATCTCATCTTCCATATCATGATCTTCATCATATTCAGGCGGTTCACTCTCGATTTCACCGCTCATATCAATGACCGTCAGGGTTTCTTTCATCTTTTTTGAAGCCTCACCCCCTTGGGAACTGTGGGCTTCATCTACGATTACTGCGTAGTTTCTTTTGGGAAGTTCGCCGATTTTATCTAACACAAAAGGAAATTTTTGAAGGGTGGTGATAATAATATTGATTCCGGCGCTCAAGGCCAAGGCAAGCTGGGTGGAATCCTTGTCGATCTTTTGAACAACGCCTAATTTGTGTTCAAACTGGTAAATGGTGTTCTGTAGCTGCTGATCCAAAACGAGCCTGTCTGTGACAACGATTACCGAATCAAAAATCCTTTCATCTTTATTATTATGCAGACTGGACAACCTATAGGCCAGCCATGCAATGGAATTGCTTTTGCCGCTGCCTGCTGAATGCTGAATCAGATAATTATTACCCGTGCCTTTTTGCCTGGCATCATGCGCCAGTTTTCTGACAACATCCAGTTGATGAAACCTGGGAAATATCAGCTTTTCTTTTTTAAATATTTTCCCGTCAACTTTAAATTCATCTGTCTGCAAAAGAAGAAAGGATCCGATAATATCCATCCAGCTATCTTTGGCCCAGACATACTCCCACAGATAGGCGGTTTTGTGGCCGTTCGGATTAGGAGGATTGCCGGCGCCTTTATTATAGCCGAGATTAAAAGGAAGATAGCGGGTGGCTTTGCCTTCAAGCCGGGTGGTCATATAAAGTTCGTCGGTATCAACGGCAAAATGCACGAGAGAGCGTTTTTTGAATTTAAAAAGCAGCTCGTTCGGATCTCTATCAACAGCATACTGCCATTTGGCATTTGCCGCATTCTGGCCGGTGAACTGGTTTTTCAGCTCAACAGTTGCCATTGGCAGGCCGTTTAGACTAAGCAGCATGTCAATTGAGTTTTCATTCTTAAGGCTGTATTTTACCTGACGGGTTACAGTAAGCCGGTTTTTGTTGTATAAGGCAATTGTTTCAGGATTCAGCCTGCTGGCCGGTTTGAAATAGGCCATCTTAAACCGAATTCCATAATCCACAAAGCCGTTGCGAAGCACATCGAGTGTACCCCTGTTGTCAAGTTCCTTAAAAAGGCGTTGCAGAACCTTGGATTCAACCTGAGAGCCGTGAATTTCAGATAGTTTTGCCCAAGACTGTGGTTGAGTGTCTTTAAGAAAAGCAAAAATCGTCTTTGAATCAAAGGCCAGCTCCCGGCTGAAATCAGAAGGATCCCCTTTGGCATAGCCGCCCTTTTCAATAAGGCTCTTTTCTATCGCCTCTTCAAATGCCTGTTCCGTGGTTGTACGCGGGCTATCCATTTGATCCCCCATCACGAACATCTATTTTGCCTGTTACGACTTCGGAGATTAAAGCAGTACGAAATTCTTTTAAAAGGCCGATCTGTTTTTCGATTTTGGATGTTGTTTGATCGATCTTGGTGGTTTTACGGTTGAGGTAATCGGCAATTTGTTTTTGTTCATGTTGCGGAGGCAGCACTATGATAAAAGAAGCTAAATTATCAGTTGACAACTCTTTAAATGTTGTTCCACTCCCGATGCTTTGTAACACATCCTTTGAAACAAATAGAGAGTAAAACAAATAAGGCGAATAAACATTAGTTGGTATTAAAGATTTGCAACCTTGATTTGTACATAATGAGGTGTTTGCAATTGCCAAATTACCAATAGGCGCTCTTGTGGTTAAAATTATCGAGCCATGCGGAACAATAGAAGCTCCGCAATTGTTTAAGCCCTCATGAGTTATTTTCTTTTCTGACGCACTAATTTTTAATGAGCCACTTTTGCTTATATCTGATGGAGTTACCCAAACTATATCACCATCCCAATATTCTGCAATACTGCTTTTAGGAGTTGATCCATTAACAATTTTGCTGACCCATTTCAGCTTCTTCACCTCCCAATGCTCCGGCACCTCCCCCAGCCATTCAATCCCCGAATCCTTCATCGGAGCATCGGGGTTCAAACCTTTTGTTACGGCCTGATTGATTATTGCGGCGCGCTCTTCCTTCAGCAGTTCGATGAGTTTTTGCTTTTTTGAGATGAGGTTGTCGATTTGTGTGGTTTTGTGGTCGAGGTAAGCAGCGATAGCAGTTTGTTCCTTTAGAGGAGGCTTTTGTAAACAAATCGATCCAAGCATAGATCTGCTGACACGATTTCTTGTTCCACCACGGCAGATTGCATTCATCCAAGATAAGTAATGAGGGGATGAAAGACCATAGACAACAAATCGAGCGTCGTTCTCGCAATGCGGTTTTAAGATACAGACATCGACTGAAGTTATCATACGAACTCCGAGATTAGGGGCCAAACAGGCTCTACCTACTGGATCTGCGAGCCTGCAAATCAATATGTCACCAGCTTCGACTTCAGTACAGTGGAACCGGAGGAATGACTCTTCGTCAATATAGCGAAAGCCTTGCTCTCTGTATGTGCCTATCCCTATATTGCCCGTCTGGATCAGACGAATCCCTTGTTCTCTTATATAAGGTGATTCGATCCAGTCGCCATCTGTAAATGTCTTGTAACCTGATTTTGCGAATGACCTAACTGGGGCGACTCCCCACCCCTCCGGCACATCCCCAATCCACTCAACCCCGGAATCCTTATATTTCGGATATGGCTTCATTATTTACACACCCGCCTCCAGCCGTTTCCGTGCCAATTCAACCGCTTTGTGAAGCTTTTGCTCCAGCAGTTCACGTTTTGGAAGTTCGGTCATGTATTCGGCTATTTTGATTCCGCTTTTATCTAATTGTAACAACTCTATCTGCTCGCTGGCTTTCCCGGCGCAAAGGATTAATCCCAGAGGCGTTTCTTCGCCAGGTTCTTTCTCATATTTTTCCAGCCAGCGCAGATAGAGTTCCATCTGGCCTTTGTAAGCAGCCTTAAACTTGCCGAGTTTTAATTCAATGGCAATAAGCCGTTTGAGTTTGCGGTGGAAAAAGAGCAGATCAAGATAATAATCTTCATTATCGACTGTGATCCTCTTTTGGCGGGCAACAAATGAAAAGCCGACTCCAAGCTCCAGAATAAAACTCTCCATTTCCCGCAGGATAGACGACTCAAGGTCTTTTTCGCTAAAAGTATCTTTCAAGCCCAAAAATTCGAGGAAATAAGGATCCCTGAAAACCAGGTCCGGTGTTAACCTATCCTCCTCCCGCAAGGCGGCAAGATCTTTCTCGATTAGTTTTTCAGGCTTCTTTGATATGGCGGTGCGCTCATAAAGCATTCCATTAATTTTCTTTCGCAATGTCCGCACACTCCACCGTTCCAACCGACACATTTCAGCATAGAAATTACGTTGAAGATCATCTTTTAGCGGGATTATTTCAACAAAATGGCTCCAGCTTAATTGTCTCAACAGTGTTGAGACAATTTTCTCTTCAGGGAAAACTTCAGCAAAGCGAATCATCCTTGATAGATTCCTGATGCCAAATCCATTGCCGAATTCCGGAACTAATTTTGCCGACAGTGTCGGCAAAATTTCTTCACCATATTCCGCCCGTTTTTCCTTCAAAATATCCTGCCGAATACGGTTGCCGATCTGCCAGTAAAGAATGGTCAAGCTTGCGTTAACCGTAACGGCAACATTATGTCGAGCAGTTTCAATGAGCCTGCGGATATCACCGATAAGATTGCCGGAAATGGGATTATTGTCTGTTTTTACAGCCTGTTTTGCCGTTTTCTTTTTCATATTTCTACAACCTCATCTATCAAACCCTGAGTTTGCAATTCAAGTTCAAGAATATCCGCCCGGATTTCTTCAAGACTCCTTAACGGCTTGTATTTGTAAAAATATTTCGTAATATTGATCTCATAGCCCTTTACTGTTTTGCTCTCATCAATCCAGGCGTCCGGCACATGGGGCAACACTTCCCGCTCGAAATATTCCCTGACATCTTCCTTCAAAGGTACATTTTCGTTATCCCGCAGTGACGTATCCGGTTCTGGATTACCTTTTTTATCCAGGCAAATATCTGCTGTTTCATCCTGTTCAGACAGGGCTTTTAAAACAGCTTTTTGTATCGGCGCAGGTAAAGCCAACCCATATTTTTTGCAATGCTCTTTAAGAGCTTTTTCAAATTTCTCTCTGTTTTTATAAATTACAGAGCCATCCATGCTTTTAAGCATTCCAAGTATATCTTGTTGAAGTTTCTCTCCCTCTTCCTTTTGCTTCAAGCCTGCTTTACCCTTTTTTTTCGGTCTGGAAAGATTCTGAAATACCTTTTCATTCTCAAGCAGAGTTAGCCTTTCTTCCGAGGTCTGGAAGTTAAGTCTCAAAGGTCGTTCAACTGTAATCCGGTTATAGCCAAAATCTTCATTGTCAAATATCCTGCAAAATTCACCCTCGATGAAATCTCCATAAATTCCGGTTATCTCGTCGATCTGTCTGTCGCTGATCTCATTTCTTTTGTTGCCCAGGCTCCGGCTCATCTTTTCAAAGAATGAAACCGCATTGACCATCTGGATTTTTCCTTTACGTTCAGGAGGTTTCCGGTTCGTTAAAATCCAGATATAAGTAAATATGCCGGTGTTGTAAAAAAGCTGGTCCGGCATGGCGATGATGGCTTCCAGCATATCATTTTCAATGATCCATTTTCGTATTTCACTCTCTCCGCTGCCGGCGCCACCGGAAAAAAGAGGAGAACCATTAAAGACGATGCCGAGCCGGGTGCCGTTGTTGGTCGGTTTCATCTTGAAAATCATATGCTGCAAAAACAAAAAAGAACCGTCACTGATGCGGGGAAGACCGGCGCCGAACCGTCCCCCATAGCCTTTGACTTCGTGTTCTTTTGTAACATGGGTCTGCACCTTTTTCCACTCAACTCCAAAAGGTGGATTGGAAAGCATATAATCAAATTTTTCTGTTTCCAGGCCGTCAATGGTAAAGGAATTGCCAAATTTGATGTTGGCCGTATTCTGCCCCTTGATAAGCATATCGGATTTGCAGATAGCGTATGACTCAGGATTGACTTCCTGTCCGAAAACCTCCAAGCTGGCGCGGGGGTTAAGCTCCCGCAAATAGTTTTCCGCCACTGACAGCATCCCTCCGGTTCCGCAGGCAGGATCGTAAATTGTTTTTACAATCCCTTTTTTGGTCAGGATTTCTTTGTCATTTAAAAATAAGATGTTGACCATTAACCTGATCACTTCGCGAGGCGTGAAATGCTCCCCGGCAGTTTCATTCGATAATTCAGAGAATTTCCTGATAAGTTCCTCAAAAACATACCCCATTTCAATACTTGAGACATTATCAGGATGAAGATCCACTTCACTAAAACGACTTACCACCAGAAACAGCAGATTAGCCTCATCAAGGCGGGCGATCTGATCATTAAAACTGAAATATTCAATTATCTCCCTGCCGCCAGCGGAAAACCCGTTTATATAGTTTCGTAAATTCGCAGCTATATTATCAGGGTCAGCTTTCAGCTTTTCAAAATCTAATTTGCTTTTATTATGAAAATTAAAACCGGCAACTTTGTTAATCACCGGCTCGGTATTTTTAAACTTCATGGATTTTAATTTCGGCAGATAATCGAGGACCTTTTGCTTGGTAGGCTCC
>JACNLL010000040.1:6164-8398 GCA_014381545.1 Candidatus Desulfaltia bathyphila | reverse complement strand
AAAAAATACTACAACGCAGTAGATGGGACTTTTTACGACGCCATCTTACTCAAGCTGGTAATTCGGGGCCTCTTTGGTAATTATTACATCATGAACATGGCTTTCGCGCATACCTGCCGCGCTTATCTTTATAAAGCGAGCCTTTTCCCTGAGTTCTGCCAGGGTTCGACACCCAACATACCCCATGCCCGCCTTTAATCCTCCAATAAGCTGAAAAACATTAGCAGAAAGAGAACCTTTATACGGAACACGTCCGACAATGCCTTCCGGGACCATCTTGTCGTCCTCGGCCAGTTCAGCATGGTAATACCTGTCCTTGCTGCCCTTTTTCATTGCTTCAATTGAACCCATACCCCTGTATACCTTGTAGCTGCGGCCTTGAAAAAGGATTAATTCACCCGGACTTTCCTCTGTTCCGGCAAAAAGCCCGCCTATCATTACCGTATGGGCTCCGGCCCCTATAGCCTTTGTAATATCGCCGGAAAACTTGATGCCTCCATCAGCAATTAAAGGAACGCCGGTTTTGCTGGATATTGACCTGCAATTAATTATTGCGGTTAACTGGGGAGTGCCTACGCCGGCAATGATACGCGTAGTGCATATGGACCCTGGCCCGATCCCGATTTTCACTCCGTCAACACCTGCTTTAACAAGATTTTCAGCTCCTTTTGCCGTGCTGACATTGCCGGCAATCAGTTCAATATTTTTGAAATTGCTTTTTAATGTTTTTACTGCATCAATAACATTTTTTGTATGCCCATGAGATGTATCTATTAACATAACATCCGCCCCTGCTTTGAGAAGTGCGTGCGCTCGTTCCTCCATATCCTGGCCGACTCCGACTGCCGCGCCAACCCTGAGCCTGCCCATGCTGTCTTTGCAGGAGTTTGGATATTTTTTTATTTTTTCAATGTCTTTTATTGTTATCATCCCCTTGAGCCGGCCATTTTTATCAACCACAAGAAGCTTTTCAATCCTGTGTTTATGAAGCAACTTCTTGGATTCTTCCAGGGTAATTCCTTCTGAAACCGTTACAAGATTTTCCTTTGTCATAACTTCAGAGACCTTCTTTTGCAGGTCTGTTTCAAATCGCAGGTCCCTGTTAGTCACTATGCCGACCAGTTTAGCCCCTATTGTAACCGGAATTCCTGAAATGCGATACTGCTCCATCAGCTTCAACACTTCATGTACCAGTTGGTCGGGATGGATTGTAATCGGATCAATAATCATACCGCTTTCAGATTTTTTAACCTTGTCAACCTCCAGAACCTGGCTTTTGATACTCATGTTGCGGTGTATAAAACCTATTCCCCCTTCACGGGCCATACTAATGGCTGTGTGCGCTTCTGTTACGGTATCCATGGCAGCGCTTACAATCGGAATGTTAAGCGCAATATTTCTTGTCAACATGGTTGCGGTATTAACATCTTTTGGCAGCACATCGGAATAGTTCGGAATTATCAAAACATCATCAAAAGAAAAAGTTTCTTCGGGTGGTATTTTTATCATAAGTTTCCTCCGAAAAAAATACTGTGTTAAGCATAAGTTTGATAGCGATGATTAATATAAAATCGAAATAACAAATGGATTTACCTTTATCAATCTTTTATTTGTTGCATCGACAATATAAAAGGATTAGGGGATTAAGGATTATAGGATTAGAAAGTTCTTTAACTTTGAGATATAATTATGCTTATTAAAATAAATCCAAAAAATCCACAAGAGCGTCTCATCACAAAGACCGTTGAAACGCTCAAAAAAGGTGGAATAATCGCCTATCCAACAGACACCTTTTACGGGATAGGCTGTGATATTATGAATAAAAGGGCTATTGAGAAGATTTACCAGTTAAAGCAGCGAAATAAAAGCAAGCCGTTTAGTTTTATCTGTTCAGGGCTCAAAAATATCAGCCATTATGCCAAAATTTCAAATTATGCATATAAAACCATGAAACGGCTTTTGCCCGGGCCTTATACTTTCATTCTGGCAGGGTCAAAACTTGTGCCAAAAATTATGTTGACCAGACGAAAAACCGCGGGCATACGTGTGCCTGACAATCAGATTTGCCTGGCGCTTGTGGAAGAGCTGGGGAATCCGATTATCACAACAAGCGCAACAATGCCGGACGGAAGCATTATTCATGATCCATCCATTATCCACGATTATTTCCATTCAAGAATTGACATTGTAATTGACGGACAAGATCCTGTCGCGGGAAAACCCTCAAGTGTAAT
>JACNLL010000040.1:0-5796 GCA_014381545.1 Candidatus Desulfaltia bathyphila | reverse complement strand
TGTTAATTTTGACACCCAGCCCAAGTCCATCAAGGGGACCTGCTTTGTGGGCAACAATCAAGAAAAAGGAGCATGCTTTGTAATAGAGCTGCCTATTGTTGACCAGATTTCGCAATAAGCATGATCTTCGTCTGAGGCGGACTGCCGGGAATGCGCTCGCTTTTGCGGTTCAAATCCTCTTTTTCAGCCTTTCGAGGTTTTCACTTGCCAGGATCATATCCGGATCCAATGCAAGAGCCTTTTCGTACATGACTATTGCCTTGTCAAAGTCGCCCTTTTCGCGATAATTCGCTCCAAGGCTTGCATAATCTACGGCAGAACAGGGATCTATTTCAACAGCCATGAGAAGTTTTTCAATTGCTTTATCATAATTCTTAAGCTGAAAATAAGAAAATCCAAGGGCGTTGTATATTTCCTTTACATGGCCGGATGCTTTCTCTGCTTTTTCCAATACAACGGCAGCCTCCTCATACTCCCCAAGACTGTTATGGCATGAGCCTGCGTAAATCAATATCTTGACAAGATCCTCCTGCTGCGGCTTTAGATGCAGGGCCTGCAAAAACTCACTTAGCGCCGCCTGATAATCTCCCATTTCAAAATAACAACGCCCTTTATAGAAGTGGAAATAATACTGGCTCTGATATGTGAGTTCAGCATTGTTAAATGCTTTAACAGCCTGATCAAAGCGTCCGATATTTGTGTAGCCAAGGCCTAATCGGAAATTAATATGACCGGCTTCTTGAACCAAAGACAACTTTAATGATTGCTCATATTTTTCCACGGCCTGAATATCGTCTCCCGCGTCATGGTATAATGTCCCAAAATGACAGAGTAACGCTCCGATCCGTTGTTTCCTGCGTTGCGATATGGGCAAATCTGCAAAAGATTCAGGAACTCGCGCCCTGCACTCAAGGCAGTCTCTTTTTGACCCGCCGTGTTCATAATAGAGTGTCATGAGCGCATCCACGCTGTTGCTTTTATAAATATCCGTTAGGCTCTGGTTTTTTCGAAATGCGTCCAGACAGGTATAAACCTTACCGTCTTGCGCCGAGATAATGAGCGAAGCCTGACACGGGCCGGGTACAAACCGGTCTTCGGACGTTAACATCTCCAGTGAATCATTAAGAAGATCTCCGTTAAACATATTGCAAGCGATTGCAGCCGGTTCTCTTGAGTCATCATTTCCATAGTAAACCTTTTCCGTCCTGGCCATAAGATCTTTATCCTGCGCTAAAAAAAAGACGCTCCTGTCAAGGTAAAGACAGGGTAACATAAAATCTCCTTTAAGCGTATCCAGCAACGTTATAAGTAAAGCGGGTTCAAGCCGGTTGCCGGGAACAATAACCGGAAGTAACATAAACCTTGGCACTTCCTGATATACATAGCCCTCCTGATCAAACTCTCTGGTTTCCCGTTTCAAATACTGGTAATAATACTGAAAATAATAATCGATTCCCTTGACGGTTGTCTGGGGGATTGCATGAACAAAATGGAGATAAAGCCGTGCAAACAGGTTCTCCCTGAGAAACTTGATGACATCCTTCTGAATACGTTCCACCTGGGGCATGCTTTCAGGCAGATTCCCGGCCACAAGGTAAAGATTAGATGTCATGTTCACATATGAAAACAGGCCAGACAACGTCCTGGAAAGCTGCTCAAGATCTCCCTTGTTCTCTTTGCCTAATATCACGTATATTTTATGTATAGCAGTCTTAATCATTTTTTTGTTACTCACGTTTTGCGACCTTAATTCTATCACGACACGATCCGTTTCCCCCCGTCAAGAGAATGAGCTCGCCACATGTTTTGAATCTCATGAAGCTCGCTGGTCCTTATGTATTCAGTTTCATACTGAGATCCGATGGATATATATGCAGGACGGTCGGTGTTTAACGGGCGTATATTGTAGTCTTTATAATGCCCGGCCAGGTGTGTTCCGAAATAGATCTGCATCTGCTGTGAATTTGTATTTCCCATGATTTTAACATTGTTTTTTTTCACAAACTCCAGTGTTTTCACCGCATCGTCAAAGCTTTCATAAGGAAGGCCGAAAATGGTAAAAAGCTCCACATCAATTTTTTGCTGCTGTGCCATTCTGATTGCCTGGGCTACCTTCTCAACGGCTAAATGCTTGCCCAGTTTCGTCAGAACCTGCTCCGAGGCCGACTCCAGTCCAAAGGCGATGGTTTTAACACCTGCCTGTTTCATTTTCTTCATTAATTCTTTAGTTACAAGATCCGCACGTGTCTGCATCCACATTTCAAATTTAAGGTTCTCTGATAAAATCCTGTCAAGAAGTTCTATCAGCCGCTCTGGTTTAAAGGATATATTTGGATCCGCAAACCAGAGTCTTTTTACACCTTTTTTGCTTATCCATTTAATTTCTTCAATAACCCTGTCAACAGAATGAAAAGTTATTTTGTGCTTGAATGCTTGGGGGGTGTAACAATAGATACAGTGGTGAGGACACCCGCGAGATGTCAGCATGATGGCTTCTCTCATACAAGAGTAGTCAAAAACGTCATTCAGATATGGAGAGGAATATTGATCTAAGTCGGTAAAAGCCTCGATTTCAGGTGTGTCATAAACAGCGCCGTCACTATCTTTATAAGAGACTCCTAAAAGGTCTGAAAACGGGGTTCCGCTATCCACTGCCCGGGCAATCCTCAGCAAAGTTACCTCGCCCGAAGATCGACAGATATAATCAATATCGGCAAGCACTGCAAAACTGGAAGAAGGCATGAAGGTGGCCTGTGGACCACCAATGATTATTTTAATATTATTATCAATCGATTTTATTAGTCCGGCAAAACCTTTCACATAGAGCATGGTTCTCTGATAGGCCGTCAACCCAACCAGGGCAGGTTTAAAGCTGTTGATAAGCTCGTGAAAACCGGAGCAGGATAAAGACATATCCTCTCCAACAGCCAATATCTTAACACCAAATCCATTCGACTTAAGATAGGCCGCAATGTATCCTAACGAGATAGGAGTCGTTGCCGACGCAAAAGGATTAATTTCAATCAGCAGAATATTCACAATACAAAAATTTTATAGGGAGCGGATTTATTTATGTCAAACAATAATTAAGGATTAATCCTCTAATCCTTAATCCCTTTTAAGCTGGCGCAGAACATAAGCCAGTATCCCTCCATGCCTGTAGTAACTGAGCTCTATTGGAGAATCAATCCTGGCAGTAACCATAAATTCGATCTTCTCGCCGTGTTTCCGATTAGCGCAAACCAAAAGTTTTTTTCCTGGCCTTAGTTCATTTTGAATGCCTGTTATATTATAAAGTTCGGTTCCATCCAGTTGAAGCGATTTGGGGTTTTCACCTGGTTTGAACTGAAGAGGCAAAACACCCATGCACACAAGGTTGCTCCTGTGTATCCGCTCGAAACTTTCAGCAATTACCGCCTTAACTCCAAGCAAAGCGGTTCCTTTGGCTGCCCAGTCACGGGAGCTGCCGGCGCCGTAGTCGCTGCCTGCCATAATCAGCAAAGGCGTTCCTTGCTTTTGATAGCGCATGGCAGCTTCATAGATAGACATTTTTTTTCCTTCCGGCAAAAAGATTGTCCATCCGCCCTCGATGCCGGGCACAAACCTGTTTTGAAAACGGATATTGCCGAACGCACCTCGTAGCATAACTTCATGGTTTCCACGCCGAGATCCAAACGAATTGAAATCCAAAGGGGCCACCCCCTGCTTAATAAGATAGGCGCCGGCAGGACCGTCAACAGGAATTACGCCGGCAGGTGAAATATGGTCTGTTGTAACGCTGTCTCCGAGAAGAGCCAGAATCCTTGCCCCCTTGATATCCTGAAGCTTTGGAACCTCACGCGTTATTTTCTTAAAAAAAGGTGGCTCCTTGATATAAGTTGACGTTGGATCCCATTTGTAAATCGCTCCTTCAGGAGTTGGAATCGATTTCCACAGGTTTGATCCTTCAAACACCGCTTTATATGCTTTTCTGTATATTTCCGGTTTTATGATCTTTTTAACAACATTTTCAATCTCCTCCATACAGGGCCATATTTCACGCAAATATACCGGTTTGCCGCTGGAATCTGTCGATATGGGTTCCTTTTCAAAATCAATATCCACTCTCCCTGCAATGGCGTAAGCAACAACAAGTGGCGGCGATGCAAGAAAGTTGGCCCGGGTCAGGGGGGAAATTCTACCTTCAAAGTTACGGTTCCCGCTTATCACAGATGCGGCCACAAGGTTGTGCTCCCTTATAGCGCTTGCCACAGATTCTAAAAGAGGCCCGCTGTTGCCGATGCAGGACGCACATCCATAGGCAACAAGGTTGAAGCGCAAAGCATCGAGATATTGCATCAGCCCTGCTGTTTTAAGGTATTCCGTAACCACTTTGGAACCGGGCGCCAAACTTGTTTTAACCCACTGTTTGACGCAAAGCCCGCGTTCAACAGCCTTTTTTGCCAGCAGCCCTGCTCCAACCATAACCGATGGATTCGAGGTGTTGGTACAGCTCGTTATTGCAGCTATAACCACACAACCGTGGTCAATATTAAATACATTCCCGTCAATGCTGATCTCAACAGGTTTTGCGCTTTGCAGATTTCGGGAACTATCACTTTCTGATGATTCCTTAAAGGTATCAATAAAACACTTTTTCATTTTCAAAAGAGGAATCCGCTGCTGGGGACGGCTTGGGCCTGCCAGGCTTGGTTCTATAGCGCTCATATCGAGACGGACGCTATCGGTGTAAATCGGGTCCGGCGTTGTCTCGGTTCTGAAAAGGCCCTGGGTTTTGCAATAGTTTTCAACAAGGGCGACACTTTTTTGTGGCCGACCGGATAGATGAAGGTAATTGATTGTTTCATCATCTACAGTGAAAAAACCCATGGTTGCTCCATACTCGGGAGCCATGTTGGATATTGTCGCCCGGTCTTCACAGCTCAGGTTTTTTACGCCCGGGCCGTAAAATTCAACAAATTTGCCGACCACCCCTTTTTTTCGAAGCAGCTCGGTTATAGTAAGCACAAGATCTGTGGCCGTGGCGCCATCAGGAAGCCTGTTTGTCAGATAACACCCGACTACCCGGGGAGTAAGCATAAAATACGGGTTGCCGAGCATCACGGCCTCGGCTTCAATTCCTCCGACGCCCCAGCCTAAAACACCAATTCCGTTAATCATGGTAGTATGGGAATCAAGGCCGACAAGACTGTCAGGGAAAGCGATCCTTTGCCCATTTTCTGTCTTGATAAATAGTACTCTTGCCAGATATTCCAGGTTAACCTGATGAATGATACCGGTTGCCGGAGGCACTACATTAAAATTTTTAAAATTTTTCTGCCCCCAGCGCAAAAAAGCATAACGCTCTGAATTACGTTGAAATTCCCTTTCAACATTATATTTAAAGGATATTGCAGAGCCGAAAGAGTCAACCTGAACCGAATGATCAATAACCAGTTCAACAGGTATATCAGGATTGATTTTCATGGGATCGATATTAAGGCGATTTGCGGCGTCGCGCATGGCAGCCATATCAATGAGAGCCGGAACCCCTGTAAAATCCTGGAGCAGGATTCGGGCAGGCATAAAAGGAACCTCATTGTTTACGGAAACCTTTGTATTCCATCTTGCCATATTTTCTACATCATCGGCATTCACGACAATACCGTCTTCATTCCTGAGCAGGTTTTCCAAAAGTATCTTTATACAAAAAGGAAAACAATCAATATCAACGAAACCCGAATCTGCAATTTTTTTCAGGTCATAGTATACAACCGGACCATCAGAGGTGTTAAGAGTCGAGCTTGCCCCAAAACT